>NZ_JBQEMU010000011.1:91563-171127 GCF_052044235.1 Flavobacterium sp. 22659 | reverse complement strand
GTGCTGAAACCGCTTTTTTCTTTTCTGCTGGTTATGGTTCCTATTGCAATAGGCAGTTCGGCATTATTGCCCTGAAAATCTACAAAAACTGTATCGCCAATTTCCGGCAGCGTATGGTTTCCTCTGGCATCGCCTCCGTATTTCTGCACGAAGGGAATATAAGGAGTGGTTTCGCCTTTGGCTTCCTGCCACGGCATCTGCACCTGTATGCCGCTGAGTCCGTCCGGGTCCGCATTGCCCGTTACAACAGCAGTCTGGCTTCTGCAGAACGGCACTAAATCAGGATCGGTCTGGGGAGAGAATACAGAACCGTTAAAGTTTACGGCTGTAAAATAATTTTCATAACCGCCTCCGTCGTCGCAAATGTGGGTTATCTGTGTTACGCGGTAGGAGCTTTCCAGCTGTACGTCGACACCCGCTATCCTGACTTCGTTTCCTATCGTAATTCCCGGAACTTCGCTGGAGGCTTTTACTTCTGTTAAACGGCTTAAAATAGCACGCATTTTGTTTTTGGCATATTCTTCTGAGGAACGTCGTGCAGATCCTCCGGCAGGATTCTGGTTAAGCTGTATTATGGTTTCTTTATTAAAGAACTCATTAGACTTATTTAAAAAGTTCTGCTGAAAACCATCGGCTTCCCTTCTGTATTTTAAGGTTTCATCGGTTCTGTAACTGCCGTCTCGGTTGTCATTTTCTATTACTTTAAACATTGCCGGCATGAGTTTAATGGTATAATCAAAATCCTGCATGTTTACCCCGTAAACTAACTGGGGCTGTCCGCCCACACCGCCGGGGCTTCCAAAAACAGTGGTGCGTCCGTTATAATACAGCCAGTGTCCGTTTCTTTTTGCCAGACGGTTTAGAAAAGAGAAATTACTTTCGTTATACTGCACCGTATAAGGCAGGTTTTCTAAATAAAATGGTCTTACATCCATATCAATATCACAGCCTGATTTTACTTTGGTTACAATATCGCTCAGGGTCATATTGGTAAAAGAACTGCATTCGGGACCGTTTTCGAGTGCTATCGTGGAGCTTTTCCCTTTTATTACGATAATTTCTTCTATATCTTTTACACGGGATTTCTTCAGTTTTACTTTGGTTACCACACCATAGAACTGCATGGTGTAATGTTTAAGGTCTGCGCCAATCATGAGATCTTCCAGACCGTCTATAGGTTTTATTTCGATGCTGATTTTCTCGCCGTACAGTTTTTGTGAAAAAGGCATCACACTTTTAAACTCGTCAACTAATAAATCCTGTCGTACTTCAAATGAAAAAGTATGATGATCGTGGATGGTTTGAAATATCTTTAATTTATTGAAATTGGTAATCCTGATTTCGCCTACTTTAATAGTGGTTATTGTTTGTAATGCCATGGTCGTTGTTAGTTAAGATGTCTATGAATTTTTCCAGTTATTTTCAAAAAGAGTATTTCCTATTTTTACTTCATTTGAAGAAATTAGAATTTCGGTAACCATTGGAACTGATCCTTCGCTTCTGAAACTTTTATGCAGCGATATGCAATAGGCTTTTTTAAAGGTTACATTTTTCATAGTACTCATAGCATCTCTGCGATAGAAAATAATTTTTCCATCTTTTACACTCGTCTGCGAAACCATCCAGTCCGAAAATAAATCGGTTTGTGTGCTTTCTATAACAAGTTTTATCTGTCCGCCTTTTGCTTTATTGGCCGGTTTTCCGTTAGTATCAACATTTTGAATAAAATGAACATCAAATTCTAAGACATTAAAAATTTCGTTGTCTAATTCTAATTTTGCTAAAAAACTCATTTTTATATTATATTTATTAATTACTGGCTTTTATGTGATGATACTTATGGGGGTTAAATTTTTGAAAGGCAATATTTAATTTTAATATTCATACTATATCGATTGAATAAATGTATTGGAATTACAATTCCAAGATGTACCCCTAGACGTCATAAAACTATCAGAATAAGACATTTTTGATTGTTTACAAGAAGAACCTTCCATGTCTTTAAGTTTTGGCAGGATTAATTAACTGCATAAAAAAAACGCTGTAAAACTCAAGTCTTACAGCGTTTTTTTATGTAGTCAATGTTCAAAAAAAATCCCAAATTCCAGTTTTGCAATTGGAATTTGGGATTTTAAAATATTGGATTTTCTATTATTTAGTCAGCTCCAGTTTTTCTGCAAAGTAATCACAGAAGTCTTTCATTGTGTCTGACATTTTTTCGTCATCGGTTGCACGTTTAAAAGTATCTGCCATTGCTACTAAAGTCTGGTGAAAGAAAATTTTCATTTCGTCTACCGGCATATCTTTTGTCCATAAATCGATACGCATTGTTTCCTGCGCTTTACTGTCCCAAATTGAAAGCATAATAGCTTTTGCTTCTTCTGCAAGAACACCACCGTCCTGAGCGCTCCAGGTTAATTTTTCGGGAACGCGGTTTTCGTCTAATTCGACGTTGAATTTAATTTCTGATTTTATTGTATTTGACATTATTTCTTAGGTTTATATTTTGACTTTTCGAAAATTTCTTTTGCATTTACTTTTAATAATTCTGACAGCGAAACATTATTGTTTTTCATATACGAACGTACAATCTGCCATCCAATCCAGGCGCCCACTCTTCCCGGTGAATCGTTATCTATTTCGAGATAGAATTTAGAAAACGGAGCCGGCACTATAAAACGTGTTGTTAATTTAGGATCTAAACTATACAGCATTTCGTTTTCAAGAAAATAACGCCACATATAGCTTTCATTTTCTTCACACCATTTTATCTGCTCAGGTTTGTAACCTATTTTTTCGGCATCGGTATATTGAGGCAGAAGCAAATCTTTTGCATACAATTGTTTTCCTTCAAAAATCATCTGAGATATTAAATTTTTATCAGGATAAGACGGAATGTTTCGGTAAGTAAAACTCGAAACTACATCCGGCATAATTTGTCTTTCCTCAAAATTGTATTTTAAATAATTTGGAAACTCATAAAACTTATGCTCTCTTCCTAAATACAACTCTAAGGCAACAATTACAAGACTGTCTGCATAAATTGCCTTTGCATTATAATCCATTTCACCAATCACTGTAATAACTTTTGGTGTTTTTGTTTTTGGAAAATAATATTTTACGTGTTTAAAAAGTTCGTTAAACTCTTCACGAACAGGCTCAAAATTGGCGTATTTTTTTTGGACTTCATCATAAACTTCTCTCCAGATTGGTTCTTTCATTTTTTGAAGCCAGACGTTGTCATCATTTCCTTCTGGAAAAAAGAACGGATATTGTTTTTTTACTTTAGCCAGATCTTCTGGTTTGGTCTCAAAAAACACTTTATCAAAACGTTCTACTTTAATATCAACCGGAATTTCTTCAACCTCTTTTTCAACCTTTGTTTTTTGGTCACAAGACAAAAAAAACAAGCACAGAACCACTACAAAGCGATACATTTTCATTTTATTTTAATTAGATTTGTGTTGCTGGAATTAGACTACATATATATGTACTATATGTAATCAAAAATAATTCTGCAAATATACATCCCTGTATCTTAAATCATGAACTATTATGGCTAAAAAAAGCACAATTCAAACAGAAAAAGTAAATACACATATTGTTGAATGGTTAAAAAATTATGCTGCTAACGCAAAAGTGAACGGTTTTGTGATTGGAATTTCCGGCGGAGTTGACTCTGCAGTGACTTCTACCCTATGCGCACAGACAGGTTTACAGGTTTTATGCGTAGAAATGCCTATCCATCAGGCTGAAAGTCAAGTTTCTAGAGGAAGAGAACATATTGAGCAATTAAAAAAGCGTTTTCCAAATGTTTCGAGTGTAGAAACTGACCTTACTTCAACTTTTGAAGCTTTTAAGAGCTCCGTGCCAACCTCAAAAGATTCAACAAAAGTTAATTTATCATTAGCCAATACAAGAGCACGTATAAGAATGACTTCTTTGTATTATTTAGCAGGAATAAACGGGCTATTAGTAGCAGGGACAGGCAATAAGGTCGAAGATTTTGGTGTAGGATTTTATACAAAATACGGAGACGGCGGTGTAGATTTGAGTCCGATTGCCGATTTAATGAAATCTGATGTTTATGCTTTAGGAGAGTTTTTAGAGATTCCAAAATCAATTTTAACAGCTGCTCCAACAGACGGTCTTTTTGGCGATAACAGAACAGATGAAGACCAATTAGGCGCAAGTTACGACGAATTAGAATGGGCAATGATCGCCTCAGAGTCAGGAAATACGGCGGATGACTTTAGCGGGAGAGAAAAATCTGTCTTTGAAATTTATAAAAGATTAAACACCAGTAATAAGCACAAAATGGATCCAATTCCGGTTTGTTTAATCCCAAAAACGTTAAAATAAATATTTTAACATTTGTCTGCAATATATTACAGAATTTATTTATTAATTTTACAGTTCCAAAAACATGATAACAATTCTAAAAAGGTAAAATTATGATTAAAGTATGTCTTGCAGACAATCATCCTGTGACTCACTTTGGCGTTAAGTCTTATTTTAAAGACCACGATCAAATTTCAATTGTTGCCAACGTAGGCAATTTTTCAATGGTTAGAGATATTCTTCAAACGAAGGAAATCGACATTCTAATCTTAGATTTAGAATTAGAAGGCCTTTCAAGTATCTTCGAAGTAAAATCTATTTTGAAAAATTTCCCAAAAACAAAAATTGTAATTTTCAGTGACTTGGCTGAGCAAATGTATGCTCCAAATGCTATTAAAGCTGGAGTATCCGGGTATGTACACAAAACAGAAAAACTTGAAACTTTAGGTCTTTCTATTATTAAAGTACACGAAGGAAAAATTATCATCAACGAAACAGTTCGCAAAAACATGGCCCTTATTGCTAAACAAAGCAAAAGCGAACGTTTGTACAGAAAACTTTCTAACCGTGAAATCGAGGTTTTACGTTATTTAAGTGATGGTAAGAAAAACAATGAGATTTCTAAAATCTTAAGTCTGAACGAAAAAACGATCAGTACTTACAAACTAAGATTGTTAACTAAACTAAATGTTACCAATTTAGTTGATTTAGTTAATAAAGCTAAGACTTTAGAAATTATTTAATTTCGGTGGTATCCTGATTTACTTTCGTAAATCATCAACCATAAAAAAAGCTCTATATTGTTAATCAGTATAGAGCTTTTTGATTTTTATCCGCCATGGTAAGGAACGACTACTCTTCCTAATTTTTTTGAAAAATTATTCAGCAATTTAGAATAATCGACCACCATCATCAATAATTCAGAATTATCTTCCTGTGGATCAGAAATTAATGAATGTTTCAAATCATGGATAATTTTTGAAACTAAAAACCATCGCATCGAAAATATGGTATCTGAAACATTTTGTTCGATTGTTACATTTTTATGTTTCGGAAAAATATTCTGCCCTTCCCAATTATGAATGGTAACTTTTTCATCTTCCATTAAAATATTGGTTACTTCCTGAGCAAAATCAGGATTGAGGTGCATTAAATATTTATCCAGACTAAAGGTTTCGTTTTGATTATAATAATCAATTAATCCTGAAAAAATATTCTGAAAAAGAGCATTTGATAGTTCTACCTCGTCTTCCTGCAGACTCAGATAAATTTTTTCATAAACCTTATACCTTCGCTTTTCACTTACCTCTTTAACATTTCCTTCTTCATCAGCTTTTAAAAAAACATCTTCAAAATCTTCTTCTACGCTTCCGTACAGCAATAATATCTCTATAACTTTTCTTTCAAAGCCATACAAAATATCTACTTTTTCTGCTGTTTCCTGCGGATAACCAGGTTCTTCCGGATAATAACCATCAGGCGGTCCTGTTCTTGGATCTTCCGGATCTCCTCCTGAAAAGCTGGTATTTGGCGGCGGATTTCTAAAAACCTGAAAAGGTTTTTGTTCCTGTTTTTGCTTTTTATTTGCTTCGGCAAGATCTTTTTGAACCAGCTGTGCCAGAGTACTCACCAAAACCTGCTCAGAGATTTCCATGATTCGGGCACATTCCTGAATATAGACTTCTCGCTGAATACGATCTGGAATTTTAGAAATACTCGTGACCATATCACGAATCAAATCGGCTTTTTTTATAGGATCATTTTTAGCTTCTCCCATCAGGATTGAAGCTTTAAATTGTATAAAATCTTTACTGTTGTTTTCCAGATACGCCACCAGATCATCATGTGAATTTTTTCGGGCAAAACTATCTGGATCTTCTCCATCAGGAAAGGCGCAAACTCTTACATTCATCCCTTCTTCCAGAATCAAATCGATTCCACGAATAGAAGCCCTAAGTCCGGCCGCATCTCCGTCAAAAAGTACTGTAATATTTTTAGTTAAACGATTAACAAGTCTAATTTGATCCGGCGTCAAAGCAGTTCCGGAAGAAGCCACAACGTTCTCAATTCCAGCCTGATTAAACTGAATAACATCTGTATACCCTTCTACTAAATAACAATTATTTAGTTTGGCAATAGATTGTTTTGCCTGAAAAATTCCGTAGAGAACTTTACTTTTATGGTAAATATCACTTTCTGGTGAATTGAGGTATTTTGCTGCTTTTTTATCGTTGGTTAAAATACGTCCTCCAAAACCCAAAACGCGTCCCGACATACTGTGAATTGGGAACATTACACGACCTTTAAAACGGTCAAAAGGACGATCCTCTCTCGCAATGGTTAAACCTGTGCTTTCCAGAAATTCTAATTTATATCCTTTTCCCAGAGCCTCTTTTGTTAAAGCATCCCAGGTTTCAGGAGAATATCCTAAAGCAAATTTCTTGATGGTTTCATTTGTAAATCCTCTTTCTTTAAAGTAAGATAAACCAATAGCTTTTCCTTCTTCAGAATTAATTAAAACATCCTGAAAATACTTTGCAGCAAATTCTGAAACCAAATACATACTTTCACGAACATCGGTCATTGCTTTTTCAGCATCCGTTTGTTCGGTTTCTTCAATTTCGATATTGTATTTTTTAGCCAGATAGCGAATTGCTTCAGGATAGGTAAAATGAGAATGTTCCATCAAAAAGGCAACCGAGTTACCGCCTTTTCCGGAACTAAAATCTTTCCAGATTCCTTTTGCAGGCGAAACCATAAACGATGGTGAGCGCTCATCTGAAAACGGACTCAGACCTTTGTAGTTGCTTCCTGCACGCTTTAAATTAACAAAATCGCCAATAACCTCCTCAACTCGAGCGGTTTCAAATACGGCATCTATTGTACTTTGTGAAATCAAAACGTAAATTATTTTTTTAAAATTAGAGCCTGTAAAAGTACGCAAATCCAACCTGAATTTACAAAAAAAGTGCCTCTTTCGAAACACTTTTTCTACTAACTAAACTCAACTTTATTTCTAATTTAAATCGAGACGTAATCCCAAAGAAATATTGTTTTCTTTAACTAAATTATCCTGAAACAATGGATTTAAATCGTATTTAAAATACAAACTCACATCTCTGTAACCTATATAAGAACTTAATCCGTAAATAAAATTATTTACATTATAATCGCCTTTGATTCTTGTTTTGTATTTTAAATCGTCTTCTTCGAACTTCAAAATCTGTTTTGATTTTACATTTATACCTGCATAACCTCCCACTCCAAAACGGAAACTTTTATGAGTTTTGAAATATGTTTTTCCATTTTTTTCAATAGGTCTCGTAAAATCAAATTCTAAATGTACTGGAACAGCCAAATAGACATTTCTAAAACGGGATTCTGTTAAGTGAATCGAATTGACTTCCAGATTAGTCTGGTCTCCGTTTACCACAAAAGTCCTGTTATTTGTTGGACGGATATTGTTGTACATTAATGAAAGCCCGTATTTTGCATGAAGCAGATTATCGTTTTTCATTAATCGTGAGTTATAAGTAAAACCCCATTCGTAAAAATGCGAACCTATAAAACTATAATTTGAATCCTGCAGTTTTCCGTCAACCATAGTATTGTTTAAACCCATGGCAAATACAAACTGCGAAGTAGTTCTTTTTTCTCCGTGAATCGAATCTTTGTCTCGTTTTGGTGATTTCCATCGAATCATGTAAACCTTTGAAGAATCTTCTTTTATTTTTCCGTCTACTTTTTTCTGAACCAAGTCATTTAATTCATTTTGAGCCAGAGTTACTTTTTCTTCTATAATTACAGCTCTCGCTTCTGCCAATTCTTTTTTGCGTTTATCAGCTTGTTCCTGCGTGATTTTACCTTCAGACAACTGAACATTTATGGCTTCTATTTCTTCTTTTAAAGCTTCTTTCTCTTCTTTGGTGATTTTCTCTATTTTATTGGCAATTCTTTTCGCTTCAGACTCAAAAGTTTCCTGTCCTATCACTTTGCTTACTACTAAAAAGAAGAAAAGTATAAGATAAATGGTAAAATTTTTCATAATTGATTGTTTTAAAATGATTGATGATTTGATTGATGATGATTTTTTAATTGTTATTTTAAATATGAATTGTTATTTCTTTTCTTCCTGATTTCTGTTTGACAAAGCCACTTTAACTTCCTGAAGATTTTTGTTCACCTTTGTAATTACTTTTTCTCTAAAAGAAAGTTCTAATTCGCCGTCGACCTGATTTAGAAAATCAGCCGCGTTGATTTTTACTTTGGCTTTTTTAACCTTGTTTGCGTTTTCTGCTAAAACTTTATTTTCGGCAGTTTCAAGCAGCTGGTCAATGTTTTCTTTCTTTTGGTTTTCGGCAATTACAGTTTGATTGTTGTTTGTTGATTGTTTTTCCTGATTGTTTTTGATGATGATTGAAGACTCCGCTATTTGATTTGATTGATTTTTAAGGGCTTTATTTGATGGTTGATTAAGATTATTTTCTTTTTTATCTGATACAGATTTTGAAGTTTCTGTTGAAGATTTTTCTGCAATTACAGTTTCAGTTTTAACAGAATCGATAGTATTTATAGCTGGTTTTATAATAGAATCTTTTTCGGCATTTTCTTCGATTACCACATTTTTTGGTGTTTGAATATCTTCTTTCTGATTAAAAAAGAAAGTCCCAACTAATAAAAAGCCCACAACACTTGCCGCGATGTACAACCATTTTTTGCTTTTCTTTTTAGGTTTTTCTTCGGCTACACTCAACATAGCATCTAATCGATCCCAGGCTTTCTCACTTGGTTCAATTTTTCGCTGGTTTAGCTTTTCACGGAAATCCTTTTCAAAATTATTCGGTTCCATTATCTTGTTTTTTTAAAATAGTAATTTGTGTTTGCAGCATTTTTCTGGCGTGCGATAATTGCGATTTCGATGTTCCTTCATTAATTCCTAACATCTTGGCAATTTCATTGTGTTTATAACCTTCTATGGCGTATAAATTGAAAACCATTTTATAACCATCTGGCAGGGCATCTATTAAATACTGAATTTGTTCTACTGTAAACTGACTGTCAATTTCATTGAAACTTTCTTCGACAAAAAATTCATCTTCGGCAAATTTTACTTTTTTCTGAACTCTTAAATACGAAATGCATTCGTTAACCATAATCCTTCGAATCCAGCCTTCAAAACTTCCTTTGTGTTCAAAGTTTTTTAGATTCGTAAATACTTTCATGAAAGCTGTAATCATTACATCTTCTGCTAGCTGAATGTCCTTTATATACTGCCGGCATACACTTAACATTTTTGGAGAAAACCTGCTGTAAATCTGCTGCTGTGCCTGTCGATTATTTTCGACAGCCAGCTTTATGATTTTGGTTTCTTCTTGATGTAAATGAATAATTTTCATTAATACGCTTTTCGGTTTTTGGTTTTAGAAACAGACTTCTATCAGCATAGACGATTGTCGATCTAAAATGGTTGCATGAAGGGTGGAAAAAATTTTAAATTAAAGTTAATTTTTAAAACAAGAATGATAAAAATGTAAGTTTTTATTTATAATTTTACAAAATAATTTAATTAAATTATGACTGAAAATATCCACCTTTATCCTGACATTGAGAATGTCTTCATTGACAAATCATTAGGTATTTTTTTCAAACCTATTCTAACGGCAAAAACGTTAGTTAATGGTGAAGATTATCATATTCATATAGTTTCAACAGATGGTCTTTTTTGTAAAAATGAATACAAATATTCTGAAAACAATTTTTTTGGCTTTAAATATATTAATGGCAAATATGAATTTCTGGGTGACTTGGCAGTTTTTGATGATTATGAAAAAATTTACGAATTACACAATGCTTTAGAAGAAGACTTTACTCAAAATAAAGATACTTATTTAAAAGAGAAAAGAACTGTAGATGATTATTTAGAAAACATCCTTCAACAATTAGAAAAAAATAATTTCTATAATTTTTCAAATACTGAATACTATGCAGAAGCATTTTACAGCTATAATTTCACGAAATATTTCTATGAAAAATTTGGCGTTCATAAGCACATATCAGTCATAACCGAAAATTATGGTAAAAATACCGATCCTTTTTTATTAAATAAAAAAGAGGCGCTTTCCATTCTTGAAGAGTTTATAATTAATATCGACCATAATTTAAAAAACAATTATCAAATTAATCAAAACATGTTTGTGGCCGCTACAGAAATTTCTCGATTTATGTCAATTATAAGAGATGGAATTGTACTTTCTTTATTAGATACCTCAAATAAAATTGTTTATATACTTGAATATTAATCCTAGTAATATTACTTCTTCCTCTCAATTACATAATTAACCATCAAAGTCAAAGCATCTTTATACTCAGAATCTTCAAAGTTTTGAAGTAGAGAAAGTGCTTCCTGCTGGAACTGCACCATTTTCTTCGACGTAAGCCAAACCATTATTATTTTTTACAAAGGCAATAACTCTTTTATGCTTTTTTGCTCTTTAAAAAATTTTAAATTAATAATTTATTTAGAAAAATATGAGCTCATTTAAAAACTCTTCCGAATTATTCAAAAAAATTGATTATCAAATTATAGCCAATGGCTGTTTTCAATTATATTTAAGTAGTGCTATTTTAGGAAATGATATAGGGTGGTTAGAAAATGAAGGATATGAAATTATTCAATTTGAATGTAACACAGAAAATAATTTATTTGAACAATTTAGAGAACAATTCTTATTTCCAAAATATTTTCATCATAATTTAAATTCTTTAAATGATTGTCTAAAAGATATTGAAACAAAAGGAATTGGAATGGCAATTGTATTTAAAAATGCTGATAATCTAAAAAAAGATATCTTATATAAAATTTTAGACACATTTGTAAATATGGCTCGACTAAATTTTATTATTGGAAAACGAATACTAATTTTAGTTCAGGTGAATAACAAGGATTTTAATATAGATGATATAGGCACAATTAAAGCGACTTGGAATATAAACGAATGGCGCGATTCAGAGCGAAAATAATATTAATATAACTATTTTTTCCTCTCAATTACATAATTCACCATCAAAGTTAAAGCAGCTTTATACTCAGAATCTTCAAAGTTTTGAAGTAGAGAAAGTGCTTCCTGCTGGAACTGCACCATTTTTTCTTCGGCGTAAGCCAAACCATTATTGTTTTTTACAAAGGCAATTACTTCTTTTACTCGTTTTTTGTCTTTGTTATGGTTTTTAATGGAGTTGATAAGCCACTTTTTTTCCTGCGGTGTGCAGGTATTTAAAACGTGAATTAAAGGCAGCGTCATTTTTTGCTCTTTAATATCGATTCCGGTTGGTTTACCAATAGCTTCTTCGCTGTAATCAAACAAGTCGTCTTTGATCTGGAACGCCATTCCTATAAGTTCACCAAACATTCGCATATTCTCAACCTGAACATCATCTTCAATTACAGCTTTTGCACCAAGCGCACAACACGCAGCAATAAGTGTTGCGGTTTTCTTTCTGATGATTTCGTAGTAAACATCTTCAGTAATATCAAGTCTGCGGGCTTTTTCTATTTGAAGCAATTCACCTTCGCTCATTTCGCGAACGGCAACAGAAATGATTCGAAGTAAATCAAAATCGCCATTATCAATAGAAAGCAGTAATCCTTTTGAAAGAAGATAATCTCCAACTAAAACAGCAATTTTGTTTTTCCAAAGCGCATTGATTGAGAAAAATCCGCGGCGGCGATTACTATCGTCTACAACGTCGTCGTGAACCAAAGTTGCCGTATGAATTAATTCAATAACCGATGCCCCGCGATAGGTTCTTTCGTTTACAGTACCGCCAGAAACCATTTTTGCAGTAAGAAACACAAACATCGGACGCATTTGTTTTCCTTTTCTGTTTACAATATAATAGGTAATCCTGTTGAGTAACGCAACCTTTGAGGTCATCGATTCATGGAACTTTTTTTCAAAAAGTTCCATCTCGGCAATAATGGGCTGTTTTATTTGTGAAGTAATATTCATTTCGATTCCAAATATACTATTTTAAATAAAAAAACGTTGTCTATTTTATGTTAGTATATCAACAATTTCAATACTAATTTAAAAAACAATCCAAAAACACTTCAATCTAATACTAATTTGAATTCATTAATTAAAAGTAAAACCAAAAAAACTATTTATTATGAAAACAAAATTTTTATTAATTGGAACATGTATCGCTTTATCACTATTTACAAGCTGTAATTCTGATGAAAACACAAATGACGGAACGAGTAAAGTAATTACAAACGACGAAATTATTGCAAATGCTAAAATAGATGCCTCAATAGATGATGTTACTAATATTGCTGAAGATCAATTTAGTTCTCAGCTTAATATTAATAATAAACCTTCCGGAAACATTAAAAACTTTTTGCCCAGCTGTGCTGTTATTACAACAGTTTTAACGAATAATACTTTTACAAAAACAGTAGATTTTGGCGTTGACGGCTGTACGCTTGACAACGGAAATACGGTGAAAGGAAAAATGGTGGTTTCATTTTCTAATGATTTTTCGGCTTCTACACAAACAATCAGTTATACTTTTGAAGGATTTTATCACAATGGTAAAAAACTACAGGGAAGCAAAAGCATAATTCGAACTGTAAAATCAACTGATTTACTGGCAGAAGCACATCCGGTTTCAACCGCTGCAATTGATTTAACGATTACTTTTGACGATGGAAGTGTTTACAGCAGAAAAGGTTCTCTTGTAAAAGAAATGACTGCGGGTTACAACACCTGGTTTAATTGGGAAGATAATGTATTTGTAGTTACCGGAAGCGGTACTACAACTTTACCAAACGGAGATACTTATTCAGCAGAAATTACAACACCATTAGAATTTAAAGCTTCATGCAGAAAATCGTTTGCTGTAAAAGGAATTGTTTCTGTAACTAAAAACGGGGCTTCGGCTGTTATTGATTATGGCAATGGAGATTGTGATACGCTGGCTTCTGTAACAAAAGACGGCGTAACAGAAGAAATCGATTTGAAAAAATAGTTCCCTTTTTGCCCAGAAAAAAAGCATTAAAAACAAGATTCACCCTCGTTTTTAATGCTTTTTTATTATTACTCAAATGTCTAGATGGGACATTTTTTATATTGTCATTATTTTTTTACCAACGAAATATTCCCAGCTGAATATTTATCCCGCAGGCATTATACTTCTGCCTCTTTGTTTGCTAATTGTCCGCAGGCTGCATCGATATCTTTTCCGCGGCTTCGGCGTACTTTTACCACAACACCAATATTTTCTAATGCTTTTATGTAAGCCAGAATAGATTCTTCTGAGGCTTGCTGGAATTCTCCGTCATCAATTGGGTTGTATTCAATTAAATTGACTTTACACGGCACATATTTACAGAATTTCACTAAAGCATCAACGGAAGCTTTATCGTCGTTAATTCCTTTCCAAACTACATATTCGTACGAAACTTTGCTTTTGGTTTTTCTGTACCAGTATTCTAATGCTTCTCTTAAATCTTTTAAAGGAAAGTTTTTGCTGAAAGGCATAATCTTCGCACGGGTTTCATCAATCGCAGAATGAAGAGAAACCGCCAATCTGAATTTCACATCATCATCGGCCATTTTCTTAATCATTTTCGGGATTCCGGATGTTGAAAGCGTAATACGTTTTGGAGACATTCCTAAACCCTCTGCCGATGTAACCATATCGATTGCTTTAATGACGTTATTATAGTTCATTAAAGGTTCGCCCATTCCCATAAAAACAATATTAGAAAGGGGATGATTATGATACAAACGGCTTTCTTTATCGATGGCCATAATCTGGTCGTAAATTTCTCCCGGTTCCAGATTCCGCATACGTTTTAATCTTGCAGTAGCACAGAAATTACAATCTAAACTACAGCCAACCTGACTAGAAACACAAGCTGTTGTTCTGGTCTCTGTTGGAATTAAAACTGACTCTACTACTAACCCGTCATGCAGACGCACAGCATTTTTTACTGTTCCGTCGTTACTACGCTGCATGGTATCTACCTTAATATGGTTGATAACGAAATTTTCTTCGAGCATAGAACGCGTTGTTTTGGCAACATTCGTCATATCCTCAAAGCTATGTGCTCCTTTGCTCCACAACCATTCATAAACCTGATTGCCTCGAAATGCTTTGTCGTTATTGGCAACAAAAAAATCTCGTAACTGATCTTTTGATAAGGCTCTTATGTCTTTTTTCTCAATTTGCATGCTGCAAAGTTAATCACTTTTGTCATTTTTTTTGATTTTTAGATGCATTCTTGGCTAAAACCAAAAAATCTGAGAGAAAATATCCTTGTTTTACCCGCAATATTCAAATTTAAAGCTTGCAGTAACACATTTCTATTTCTTTAAAACGAAGAAAGAATTGAAACAAAATTATTTGTTTGTTCTCACTCAACCAACTTAACACACAAATAATCAAATATTTATCATCTAAAAGTATTTAGTACCTGACTTCAATCTAAGTTTATTCTTTCTGTTTACTCTTAACTATAAGAATTTAATAAAACTTTTGTCATGATTTTTATCATTTCATATCCTTTGAGTGCGTGATAAATTTGGTCTAAGAAATAAGGTTAGTTCGCAGCCACTTTAGAACTATCCAAATTAAAATTAACCTATACATATCAAAATGAAAACAATTAAATCAATCCTAACAGCAATTATTTTCACTACCCTTACATTCCAAGTAAACGCACAAAGAACTTATACCGTAGTAGATACTAAATCGACTTTTGAGGTTGCCGGAACTTCTACCGTACACGATTGGGTAATGAGATCTACAGAAGGAACAGGTATTGCAAACCTAACCATTAAAGATTCTAAACTTGCCGGCATAAACAGCTTGACTATTACATTATTGGCAGAAAGCTTAAAAAGCTACAAATCAAGCATGGATCAGGTTGCTTACGAAGCTTTAGATACAGAAACACATAAAAATATTCAATACGTTTTAAAATCTGCAGTAAAAGTAGACGATACAACCTGGAATCTAACAGGAGTTTACACAATTGCAGGTGTAAGTAAGGAATACCAGACTCAGGTAAAAATTACATCTATAAACGGCACTTTTATTTTACAGGGTTCTAATCAAATCACTTTTGGTGATTTTGAAATGACACCTCCAAAAGCTGCTCTTGGAGTAGTGAAAGCCGGAAAAGACCTAACAGTGATTTTCAACATCACTTTGAGCTAAACAAAAAAATTATTCGGCCCAATTCAATTTGGGCCGAAAACTTCAAAAACTAACAATTTCGTAAAAATCAATGCTCTTTTTTTTCTTGTTGATCGATTTCTATTAAAAAGAAAACGTTGTAGTTATTAAATACTTATTTAATAAAATTTTAACAATGACTTTTATCATGTATTACACTGAATTATAGGCAGATCTTTGATACAAGTTAAAACAACATCTTTAGTACTAAAAAGAAAACGGCCTACTCATTAACTTATTTTTAACAATATAAACATGACAAAAATGAAAACCAATAAACTAAAATTAATCGCAGCTGTAATTGCTTTCTTTGGAATCACTTCAATTGCTACAGCACAAAAATCATACACTTTAGACTCTAAATCTACTTTCTCTGTTGCGGGAACTTCAACACTTCATGACTGGGAAATGAAATCAGTGTCTGGAACCGGAACAGCAAACTTAACAATTGCCAATTCAAAGCTTACTGACATCGAATCTTTATCTGTTACGCTTTTAGCTGAAAGTGTAAAAAGCGAGAAAAAAAGCATGGATAAAGTAGCGTATGAGACTTTAAAAACAGATAAAAACAAAAACATTAAATACGTTTTAAAATCTGCCGAAAAAGTAAACGAAACGACTTGGGAACTAACCGGAACTTATACAATTGCCGGAGTAAGCAAAGTCTACAAAACAACAGTAAAAACAACTGTTACAAAAGATGGATTAAATCTTCAGGGAACAAATAAAATCACTTTTACTGATTTTGGAATGAAATCTCCAACTGCTATGCTTGGAACCATTAAAACCGGACAAGATTTAACTATAAAATTCAATTTAAACTTTAATTTATAACCGCCATGAAGAAGATTTATATCCTATTTATTACCCTTATCAGCACATTTGCTGTTAATGCACAAGTTAGTTTTGGAAACATGCAAAACCAAATTTCCAGAGGAAAAGACGGTATCAACGTTTTCGACGTACAAAAAGACAATAGAGAATTTAAAGGCCTAAGTATTGACCTTGGTGGTGCTTTTAATATGGATTTTCAAGCAACAAATTCATTCAACGATCAGCCTGCTGGTTCTACAACTACAACTACTACAGCTGCAGGAACTACTGTTAGAACAATTACCGGATATCGTTTAATGAATACTGAAAACAATTTTACGCTTCCTGGAGCTGATATGTACCTTGGCGCTCAATTGTTTGACGGAGTAAGAGTAAATCTAGATATTTATTTAGCCTCTAGACACCACAATGATTCTTATGTAAAAGGCGGATACCTGCAAATTGACAAGTTAGACTTCATCAAAAAAGACTTCCTGGCTGATGTAATGAAATATGCTACAATTAAAATTGGGCAAATGGAGAACAATTTTGGTGATGCTCACTTTAGAGGTTCAGATAATGGTAATACAATTAGAAATGCATTTGTTGGAAACAACATCATGTATTCTTTCACTACAGAAATGGGTATGGAGGTTTACTACAACAGAAATGGATTGGTAAGTATGTTAGGTGTTACAAATGGTAACTTAAATCAAAGTAACGAAGAAGTTTTTTACACTACCGGGCCAAACACTAATACAACGCACAGTCCTTCAATCTTAGCTAAATTGGGTTATGACAAACAACTTAATGAAGATTTAAGAATAAGATTAACTGGTTCTTATTATCATAATGCAAATCTTGGTAATGCAAACATATATTCTGCTAATAGATCAGGTTTTGGTTATTGGGGTATATTGAATAATAACGCTTATAAAAATACTATAACTAAAACCGACGCTGATGGTAATGTTATTTCTACAACTACTACTGATGTTCCTACTAGTTTCAGTAAAACATCTACTCCAGAAGCAACGTTCAACCCTAATTTCAAAAATTGGGCTACAACATACATGATTAACCCTTTTGTGAAATATAAAGGACTTGAATTTTTTGGAACAATCGAATTAGCTTCAGGTGGAGACAAAGCTGGTACTGACGACAAACGTACTGCCAATCAATATGCTTCTGAGCTTATTTACAGATTTGGAAAAACAGAACAATTCTACCTTGGAGGTAAATACAATACAGTATCTGGAAAATTATCTAATGCCGATGCCAAAAAGGTTACCGTAGATAAATTTGAAGCAAGTGCCGGCTGGTTTATGACTAAAAACATTTTAGCTAAGTTAAACTACGTTAACCAAAACTATAAAGATTACTCACAATTTGTAGGAGATCCTGCTGCTGGAAATCCAAACAACTTTTATGGCGGTAAATTTAATGGTTTAGTATTCGAAGCAACAATTGCATTCTAATATAAAAAAAATGAAATCAAGATTTCAAATATTAATTACGGGTTTAGCAGTTTTCTTTTTCTTAGGAAGTGCTAAACCCACTTTTTTTCCAGAAGATACAACCGTGGTAATAAACAAAATAAAGATAGAAATTACCGGAGTATCAACTGTTGGCAAATACAACTGCTCTAATACCTTTTCTACAAAGGATACAGTTTATGTAAATTCAGTTAAAAAGAACACTTTTAATACCGAAATCAAAATGTCGAACTTTGATTGCGGCAACAAAATAATGACTAAAGATTTACAGGGAACTGTAAAAGTGAAACAATTTCCAAACAGCACGGTTTCTATTACAGATATTAAACCATGCGGAAAAAACTACAAATGCAGATTAAATTTTTATATCACAGATAAAACATTAAAATACAAAGACTTCATTTTATATAATACCGATGATAAAATTCAGGGAACACTCAGTTTAAAGTTTTCTGATATAGAACTGGAACCGCCCGTAAAAATGGCTGGTTTAATAAAAGTTAAAGATGATATCGTAATCAATTTCAGTTTGTACAAAGACTAAAAAACACAACTTCAAATACTTCTCAATTTTCAACTAAAAAAAATACTTCAACTTTTTAAAACTAAAAAAGTTTGGCACAAGAATTGTCTTGCACTCAAAAGAAAAATAATCTTACAAAGGGCGCCGTTATTTTAAAATTTGTATTTTTATTATTCCACTTTATAACCTTTTAAATTTTATAACCTAAAAAAGACATTCATTATGAAAAAACAAATTTTAAGTTTAGCTGTTGTTGCATTATTAGCGTTTGGGGTTCAATCTTGTGAGAAAAAAGAAACTAAACCTGCCGATGAAGAATTAACTCTTGGAAACAGAGTAGACTCATTAACTACAGATATTGAAGAAGTAAAAGACAGCGCTGTAAGCAAAGCCGAAAGTGCTGCCACAAAAGCAAAAGACGCTACACAAAATGCTGCCACTGACGTGAAAGACGCTACAAAAAAAGCAGCAACAGATGTTGAAAATGCAGCAAAGAAAACCGCAGCTGATGTAAAAGACGCAACTAAAAAAGGTGCAGAAAAAGTTGAAAATGCTGCTAAAGCTGCCAAAGACGGAACTGTAAAAACAGCAAAAGATGTAAATGAAGCTTTGAAAAAATAAGCTTTCAAATTAAAACTAAAAACGAAAAGCCATTCTTAAACCGAATGGTTTTTTTATGCAAAAAAGCCAGCGGATATTTTTTGTATTTTTGCATTCAATTAGAACAACTACAAGATGCATTTTATATCACAAGAATTAGAAGATTATATTGAACAGCATTCTGAAAATGAACCAGAATTATTAGCAAAACTTAATAAAGAAACGTACCAGAAAATACTTTTACCGCGAATGTTGAGCGGACATTTTCAGGGTCGTGTTTTAAGTATGTTATCCAAACTAATACGTCCGGTTAATATTCTTGAAATCGGGACTTATACCGGTTATGCTGCGCTTTGCTTATGCGAAGGAATGCAGGAAAACGGACAATTGCACACTATTGACATTAAAGAAGAATTAGTCGATTTTCAGAGGAAATATTTTGATGCATCACCTTGGGGAAAACAAATTTTTCAACATTTAGGCGAAGCTGTCGATATTATCCCAACGATAGATGTAAAATTTGATTTGGTATTTATTGATGCAGATAAGGAAAATTACCTCAATTACTGGGAAATGATTGTTCCAAAGATGAATAAAGGCGGTATTATTTTATCTGATAATGTTTTGTGGAGCGGTAAAATACTTGAGCCTGTTCACCCAAATGATACGAGTACAAAAGTACTTTTAGAATACAATCAGCTTTTAAAAGATGATCCAAGAGTAGAAACGGTTTTATTGCCAATTCGTGATGGGCTGACGGTAAGCAGAGTTTTATAGACGCTAAGGTTCTAAGTTACTAAGATACTAAGGATCTAATTTTATATATTTTTTCCAGCTAAAGCTGAAAAAAAGAGATTTAAACATAAAAAAGGTTTTAGCCAATACTCAATGTATTTTAGCTAAAACCTTTTTTTATTTTGCTCTTAAAAAAACTTAGAGCCTTAGTATCTTAAAAATTCAAAACCTTAAATTATCCTGGAAAATATTGCGGTTTCAATCTTCGGTATGCTAAAAAGATCAGGAAACCAAAAAGAGCTCCAAAGAAATATCCTGCCAGAATATCTCCCGGATAATGTAATCCTAAATAAATTCGGCTGTAAGCGAAAATTAAAGGCCATAAAAACAATAATCCGAAATATTTAAAATAACGTTTTAAAACCAAATATAAAAAGGTTGCAACAGCCATTGTATTTGCCGCATGTCCTGAGAAAAAGCTAAAAGATTGTCTAGTCTGAACCACTCTGATAATTGTATTGATATCAGGATTATTACAAGGGCGTAAACGTTGAAAAGTATGCTTAAACAAATTACAGGTCTGATCTGTAAAAGCTATTAAAACTGCTACAAAAAGCAGGATATAAAGCGTTTGTTTCCCTCCTACTTTTTTGTAAATAAGATAAAACAGCAACAAGAAAAATGGCGTCCAATATGCTTGGTTGGTAATAAAAAGCCAAAATTTATCGTATGTTTCAGAACCTAAACCGTTCAGATATATCAATAGATTGATATCTAATTGTTCTATTTTTTCAAGCATATTATCTTTGGCGTTTTATAGGTCCGGAAAGCGAATCGATATCTTCTTTTACTTTATCAATTTCTGTTGCAGTATCACCCAGTAAATTAGTTGTATCGCCTAATAAATTAGATTTTGCGCTTTCAATTTCAGCATTGATATTACCCGTTAAATTATTCAAAGATCTTGCATCAAGGCCATTTGCCTCTGCTCCTTTTTGAATTTCACTTTTAATATCATTGGTCGCATTTTTTAACTGCGCCATAGCCTTACCCATTGTACGGGCAATTTCCGGCACTTTATCTGAACCAAAAAGCATTAGTACTATAAACAATATGAATACTAATTCTCCTCCTCCTATACCAAACATATCTTTTATTTTTGTGTGTCCACAAAGATATTAAATTTTGAAGCGCACAGTTTTAAAATTTACTTAAAAAAAAAGACTCTTTTCAGAGTCTTTTAGGTTTATTCTTAGTCAAATTTTGATTTTTGTTCAACTTTTGGCCATGAATTATTTGTTACATCAATATCAGCCGTAAGCAGTTTTGGATCTATCTGAATACTTTTTATAGCTTTTGCAGTTGCGTAAACTTTTTTAGCTGTATCATTACTTTTTCTCCAGATCTGCGCAGGATATTGGTAATTATCTTTTGTGCCATCTTCATAAGTAATCTCAACCAAAATTGGCATAATCATACCGCCTGGTTTATTGAATTCAACTTCGTAGAAATATTTAGGCGATTTAATACTTGCTTTTTCTTCAGCAGTAAAAGTCTGGTCAACATAATCAGCCAGCGGTTTAAAATCTTCTACTTTTAATTCTTTTTTCTTAGAAGCATTAACTTCAGGATTATCCCCTGCAACTAAATACACGAATGGTCCTTTTTCGAATCCAAAACGTCCTTTTCTCACTTTTACATCTTTAATATCAGCAGTCGGCGTATCAGAAACATAATATTGTTTTACATCTTTAATTCCGATATCTACAAAATCAGTTGAATAGAACCATCCTCTCCAGAACCAGTCTAAATCTACCGCAGATGCATCTTCCATAGTTCTAAAGAAATCCTCTGGGGTTGGGTGTTTAAATTTCCATCTGTTTGCGTAGGTTTTAAAAGCATAATCAAACAAATCTTTCCCCATAACTACTTCTCTCAAAATATTAAGACCTGTAGCTGGTTTTCCGTAAGCGTTATTTCCAAATTGGTGAATTGTTTCAGAGTTTGACATAATTGGCTCTAAAAACTTCTGATCACCACTCATGTAAGGAACAATATTTTTTGCAGGTCCGCGTCTTGATGGAAAAGTTGGATCCCACTCCTGCTCTGCCAGATATTCTAAGAATGAATTTAAACCTTCATCCATCCAGGTCCATTGACGCTCATCAGAGTTTACAATCATTGGGAAGAAAGTATGCCCAACTTCGTGAATAATAACCCCAATCATTCCGTTTTTAACTTCTTTGCTCGTTACTCCGTTTTCATCCGGACGGCCAAAATTCCAGCAAATCATTGGATATTCCATTCCCTGGTCTTCAGCAGAAACTGAAACCGCTTTTGGATAAGGATAATCGAAAGTATGAGAAGAATAACTTTTTAAAGTATGTGCTACAACCAATGTAGAAGTTTCTCCCCAAAGCGGGTTTGCTTCTTTTGGATAAACAGATTCAGCCATAACCGTTCTGTTTCCAATTTTTACAGCCATTGCATCGTAGATAAATTTTCTAGAAGAAGCAATTCCGAAATCACGAACATTTTTAGCACTGAACTTCCAGGTTTTTTTCTTTTCAGAAAAGCCTTTTTCAGCTGCTTCTGCTTCTGCCTGAGTTACAATTACAACTGGCTTATCAAATGATTTTTGAGCCTGCTCGTAACGTTTAACCTGTTCTGCAGTAAAAACTTCGCTTCTGTTTGTTAATTCTCCCGTTGCATCGATTACGTGATCTGCAGGAACTGTAATATTTACATCAAAATTTCCAAAAGGAAGAGCAAACTCTCCGCTTCCCCAGAACTGCATATTCTGCCATCCTTCAACATCATTGTAAACTGCCATTCTTGGGTAGAACTGTGCAATTACATATAATTTATTACCGTCTTTTTCGAAAAATTCATAACCAGAACGTCCACCTTCTTTTCTGTAATTGTTGATGTTATACCACCATTTTATAGAAAATGAAATTTTTTCTCCCGGTTTTAAAGGTGAAGCCAGATTGATACGCATCATAGTTTCGTTGATGGTATAAGACATTGGATTTCCTTTTGCATCTTTTACCTGCTCAATATTAAAACCGCGCTCTAAATCTTTTTTCAAATATTTTGTTGAAAAACCTTCAAGTGGTAAAACCTGATTGATTTTTTCTCCTTCAGCTAAAACAGTCTGTCCATTTGCTCTTGCCTGATTTTGATCTAACTGAATCCATAAATACTCTAAAGTATCTGGTGAATTGTTAGAATAAGTAATGGTTTCTGCACCTGTTAATTTTGAATTTTTATCATCTAATTCAACATCAATTTTATAATCGGCCTGCTGCTGGTAATAAGCAGGTCCAGGTGCTCCAGATGCTGTACGGAACATGTTTGGTGTAGCCAGCAAATCGTACATCTGGCTGAATTTGTTGGTATCGTATTTACCTTGCTGTCTAGGCGCAGTAGTTTTCTCCTGAGCGATTAACATTACAGGAAAAAGCAATAATAATGAAATTTTTTTCATAAAATTTTGATGGTAATTTTGTCAGGCTGTGAAAATAATAATTAAAATATTAATTTGGCTTATTAATTAATACTTTAACAATTCTTTCCTTGAAGATTCTGTAAAAAGAACACTCCTTTTGGTGCCAAATGCTGAAATATGTGTAATATTCTGCTGTTCGCCATTCCAGTCAACCAGGATGGTATTTGAAATTTCGATAGTTTTAAACTTATCAACATCCTTTATTCTGGAATAACAAACCAGTACATCCCCGGCTTCAACTTCTTTAGACAAAAAAGTAATAGGTTTTGTCTGTCCGTTTATTTTTATAGTAAAATTTTCTGCGAGATATTTTTTAAATAAATCAAGGTCAGCCTGTGTTTCTTTTTCTGTCCCTACAAAGGTTTTCTTATGGTATTTTTTCTCCATTGCATTATTCAAATCATCAATAAAAATGCGTGATGTAATTTGAATCATCTTTTTTTCTGCAGCATATTCTACCTGAAAAACACCCACATAAAATTTATGAAATGCAAAAGCAGAAAGCGATAAGAACAATATTCCCAGTAAAGGATAAAACCATTTTTTTTTCATTATTGAGCGGCATTCACTTTTTTAAATTCGGCATTTTTGTTGATTAAAAAATCAATCAGCTCAAATTTCTGATCTTCATTAAGATGTCTTTTTGATTCTGGATCGTTTGAACAAAACATCAAAAACAAATCAACTTCATCTGGTTTTAAACCCAGTGTTTTAGTATAAAAATCGGGTTTAAAATTTGCTTTAGAATATTCAACAAAAGCAATATCTGAAATCACTTCTTCTTTTTCATTATTTTTAGAAAGAAGTTTTTTAACATCTTTAAAAATTCGGACAAAATCAGTTCCATATTTAATCGTTTGATCAGAATACATTACTGTATTTTTTGCAGTCGATTGTCTGTCATCTTCAAACTGCATATCAACATATTTCTGAGTGTTGCTGTCAAGTGATTTTACTTTTAAGTCTTTACGAACTAAAACCTCTTTTAATTCATTACTAACCAAATCTAAAGACACAGAAAAAAGAATCTGCGAGCAGTCTTTCTCTGTTAAAACAATTTTTTTAGACTGAAAGGCTATACCGGTAAAAAGCAGCGTATCTTTTGGCTGAGCCAAAATATCAAACAATCCGCCCGGACCTATAAAAGTTCTGGATTTTGCATTAATATTCATTACATAACCACTTTCTATAGCAAGTGATTTGTTCGTAACCTGACCGTGCAGCGACTTTCTTGTACCGTTTTGTCCAAGCATTATTTGACAAAATAAGCAAACAACGAATACTCCTAGTTTATTTTTCATTTTCGAGAATTATTAGATATTTTCGGGCTAAATCTGTTATCAAAAACATACTCATTGTTTTGTTCTTTGTATTCAAAGATACGGCAAAATCGGCATCATCCACACAATATAATTGAAATCCTTTAATATCATCTGCCGGAATTTTCAATCTTTCAGTATAATAATTCTCATCAAAAAGATATTCTATTTTTCTAAAAAGAGCTTCTTTTTTCTCAACATTCACCTCTTTTTTCAGCATTGCGGTACGACCGGAAATCCCATTTAAGATTTTATCTACAGATGTTGAAGTCGCTGTATAAACCTTTCGTTCTGCTGGTGTATATGTTTTTTGCCCGCGGGGCACAATTCCTAAGTTTTCTGCTGTAATTCCGTAATTATCATTAACAACTACCTCTTTTAACTCAATTTCTTTAGCCTCCATTTTAATTACAAGCAGGCTCAAATTCATGTCTTCTGCCGAAATCCTGCGTTTAAGCGGCTCTAAATTTACTGCCGAAAAAACCAAAACATCTCCTTCTTTCACAACAATAGAAAACCTGCCGTCATTATCTGAAACAGTCGAAACCTGTGTGTCATTATTAATAATATTTACGCTGGTAACCGAAGTAGATTTTTCGAAAATTTGACCTGAAATTTCTTTAGAAGAAGCTTTTTGCCCAAAACTTAACTGCGCAAAAAACAAAAATAAGGCGATATAAAAAATATTATTTCCCTTCACCTGCAATGATTTCTTTATATTTTACAGCCAATTCGCCCAATAAAAATTCAGTCGAAGTTTTATTTTTAGAATTTAAAATAGTAGTAAACTGTTTATTTTCGACAGCATAATATTCAAAGCCTTTTACATATTCTGCCGGAATTTTTAACCGCTCAACAAAATGTTCCAGACTAAACATTCTCTCTAATAATTTCATAAAAAATTCTTTCTTTTCTACTTCAACTTCTTTTTTCAGCATTGCTGTTCTGCCTGATAAAAAGTTTAATAACGGATCTGCCGAGATAGATCCGCCAGCCATCGTTCCGGCATTTGCAGTAGCATCGAGCGCTGTAGCCGTACGAAGTTTTCTTTCGGCTTCAGTGTAACTCTTCTGTCCAGAAGGCACAATTCCCAAAGCCACAGCATTAATATTATCGTATCTTTTAATTACAACTTCTTGTAATTGATGCATAACCAAATTCATTCTGACTGTAAAATTTAAATCAGTAAAATTTTCACAAGTCAGCAAAACCCTGTTTTCTTTAAACTGAATAGAAGAAAATACAAGTACATCATCTGGTTTAGCCAAAATTGAAAAAGCTCCCGAGGAATTGGTTGTTGTCATTGCTTCTGTTTGAGCATTTACAACATACACCCCTTCCAAATCATTTGTATTTGAAGTAATTTTTCCGCTAATAACAGTACGTTCCTGATTTTGCGACCAGGAATTCTGACTTATAACAGCTACCAAAAAACAAACAATACTCTTTGTCAAAATGAATAAATTAGAAAATTATTAAAAAGGTAAAAATATCCTAATGTCTTCCAAATATAGTATTAACGAGTTGGTAAAAATATGTTAATTAAACTATCATTTTAGTAATTTCAAGAGAGACACATTTTTTAATATCTTTAGCAGATAGAATTTGAGTTTTAGATTTATGAAAAGCATCATCATCGCCAGCACATCAACATTACACGGCGGCAATTATTTAGAGTATTTATTACCCACATTGCAATCTCATTTTAAGGATTGCAGCACCATTTTATTTATTCCGTACGCACGTCCAAGCGGTATTTCGCATGACGAATACACAAAAAAAGCAGCGCAGGCTTTTGCTTCAATAAATATTAAAGTACAGGGAATTCATGAATTTGAAAATCCGGAAGAAGCCATACAAAATGCAGAAGGCGTATTTACAGGCGGAGGAAACACTTTTTTACTTGTAACGCAATTATACAAAAACAAAATCATGCAGCTTCTTGCTGAAAAAGTAAAAAACGGAACTCCATATTTGGGAACAAGTGCCGGAAGTAATATTTGCGGTTTATCAATGCAGACAACCAATGATATGCCTATAATTTATCCGCCAAGCTTTCAAACCCTGGGATTGATTCCGTTTAACCTAAACCCGCATTATTTAGATCCAGACGCAAACTCGCAGCACATGGGAGAAACGCGCGAAACAAGAATTAAGGAATTTCATGCATTTAACGCAATTCCGGTTTTAGGCTTAAGAGAAGGAAGCTGGTTAGAAGTTAAAGGAAACAAAATAACCCTGAAAGGCGCTTTGAAAGCGAGACTTTTTAAACAAAATGAAGCCCCGCAGGAATTAGAAACCGAAAGCGATTTGAGCAGTTTAAAGTAATTTATATATTACCATTAAGATATTAAGCCTATTAAGTGTTGAACTTTATTTTCTTAATATCTTAATGGTAAAAAACAAAAAAGCCTCAAACAATGTTTGAGGCTTTTGAAGAGCGAAAGACGAGGCTCGAACTCGCGACAACCAGCTTGGAAGGCTGGAGCTCTACCAACTGAGCTACTTTCGCATTAACCGGGTGCAAATTTAAAAAATTTAATCTTTAAAAAAAAATCAAAATCAAAAATTTTATTTTCACAAAACAAAACTTAAAGTTTGTTTTAGAGCGAAAGACGAGGCTCGAACTCGCGACAACCAGCTTGGAAGGCTGGAGCTCTACCAACTGAGCTACTTTCGCATTGGTTGTGCAAATATAGAAAGAAAGTTAAGTTCAAAACAAGCTTTTTTTGAAAAAAAATTAAATAAAAACAACATTTATTTATAACACATTTAAAATTAAAAAGTTATAAAATCAATTATTTTTAAAAAATCATGAATATAATTCGGGAAATCCCATTAAATGAAACTTATCATACACACCAGCTATTGCTGAGAAAAACAAATTTATCGAATGGTTAAGATGATCTTGAGACTCCAACTTATACTATAATTTATTCAATGATAAAAAATTAATAGGAATTATTTCGTTATTCAAACAAAGCAACCTTATATTTGCCGAAAAAAAATCAGGTTCAGATTTTAATCATGACGATTTTAGATAATCATCATAAAAGGGTTTTGAAGAAGCATTATTGAATGTTTAAAAAATTATAGAATGAGAAAACTTTATTTTCTTTTAGCAGTTTGTATTTTTATTAGTTGTAAAAAAGAAGAACCTAAAATTGTTCCTATTGTAAAAAAAGCTCCGGCAATTATACTTACTGATGAAAGAACAGTAGAAGTTGACACTGCTCTTTTAAGCACTTTTAAAAGTGAAACACTAAAACAATTTTATACTGCATCTGAAAACAAAACTGTTTGGGGAAATCTAAAAAAAAGGACTTATGTTTTGTCTCAGCTGGAAAAATCAGAGGAATTAGGTTTAGATCCGGAAGATTATAAAGCCGCACAGCTGAAAAAATTCGAAAACAGAATCGGTAAATTAAACGATTCTGAACTGGCAACTTATGATATACTCCTAACCTATAATTTCGAAAAATACCTTAATCATTTATATAAAGGAAAACTCGATCCTAAAAAATTATATACCGATTGGGATTTGGATGAAAAAACATTTGACGTAAATAATGTCCTTATCAAGGCATTCAATAAAAACAAATTAGACAGTGTTGTCGATAATATTCAGCCAAAATCTGAGACTTACAAGCAATTACTGCAATCACTTCAAATTATTAATTCTTTTCCGGATGAAGATATTCAAGCCATCGAGAATGTCAAAAAAATTACTTTAAAGGATACTAATAATGCTTTAATCAATATTAAAAAGAAACTTTTATTCTGGAAAGACATGTCTGGAAAAGACAGTTTGACTGACAAATACGATGAAAAGACTTTTGAAGCAGTTAAAAAATTCCAAGCCAGACACGGCCTTGCCGATGACGGAGTTATTGGCATTGGTACTATTAGTGCTTTAAATTATTCGAAAGAAAGAAGAAAACAGCAGATTATTGCCAATTTAGAACGCTGGCGATGGTATCCAACTGAATTAGCAGAAAATTATTTCATCATTAACATTCCAGATTACAGCCTGCACGTAGTCGAAAATCAAGACACAACATTAGTTAGAAATATTGTAGTAGGAACCAGTTCAAGAAAAACACCTATTATTACTTCTGTTTTAAAAACAGTTGTTTTTAATCCAACATGGACAGTTCCGCCAACTATTTTAAAAGAAGATGTTGTACCGGCCATGAAACGAAACAGAAATTATCTGGCAAAGAAAAATATCACTATTTATGATACTTCAGGAAATGTAGTTGAACCTTCTGCATGGAACGAAAACAAACCGAATAATTACAGGTACGTTCAAAGTCCGGGTTATAACAACTCTTTAGGATTAATGAAAATCTTGTTTCCAAATCATCATAGTGTTTATTTGCACGACACCAATCACAGGAATTATTTTGTACGAAACAACCGTTCTTTAAGCTCAGGCTGTGTTCGTGTAGAAAATCCGCTGGAATTAGCAGAGCATATTTTAAATGATTCGATACGCTTTTCTAAAGTCAAAATCGATACTATAATCGCGTCTAAAAAAACAATGAGTTTTAAAATCACAAAAAAATACGCTTTGTATCAGTGGTATTGGACAGCTTGGAGCAAAAAAAATCAGCTCATTTTCAGAGCTGATATTTATAATTTAGATTCAGATTTGTATTCGAAATTAAGACATTAATCTTTCTTCCATTGTAAAGCTTCTTGACGGATGATAGATATACAAACATGATTTGTCTTTTATTGTTTCTATTATTTCATCTGTCAATTCAACCGGAACCGCAGGACAGCCCTGGCTTCGGCCTAATCTTTTATGATCTCTGATGAAAGATTCAGAAACATAATCAGCGCCATGCATTACAACGCCTCTTTCGCGGGCATTATCGTTTACACCTCTTTCAAGACCGTCTAAACGTAATGAAGCTCCGTGTTTTCCCTGATAGATTTCACCAGTTGCATAAAAGCCTAAACTGCTTTTAAAAGAAGAATTTAAATTTGAAAATGCTGTCGCAAATTCTTCTCCGGTGTTTCTTCCGTGAGCCACTAGAGAATTAAACAAAATAGTATTAGTAGTCATATCAATTACCCAAAGTCGTTTGGTATTTGATGACAAACTAAAATCAACCAATGTTAAAATGTTTTTTTGAATAATTCCTCTTTCTTTCAAAAGATAAAATCCTTTCAATGCTTCAGAAAAAGATTTTAATTCCGGAAGCTTAAAATTGTTGGAATTTAAAGAGTAATAAATGTTTTCAATTTTCGCATCAACAGTAAGCTTTTTTTCAACTTTAGCAATACTTCTTGTCGTTGCAGTTTTTAATTCGGAGGTGTTTTTTGAATCTTTACCAAAAGACAATAACAAAAACACAAGCAGCGGATAAATTTTGTAAATCATTGAATTTCTTTAGGTTAATAATAAAAATTTGGGTAAGGCAAAATTATAAAAAAATCACCCCTTGCAAAATAGAACCCTGTAAATCAGGCACTTTTTGCTTAAATTTTAACATTATTAACATAAAAATGATGTTTCTGTAAGATTATTTCCTATGCTAAAAATCATAACATTTGGACCGATTTTCTTAAAAAAAGCAAAAGAAAATGGAAATTTTGAAACAAAATCTGTAACAAGTAAAAGAAAATGAAGTCTATTTGTTCTATATTAAAGTACTTAAAAACCATTATTTTCTCTAAAATTCGATGAAAAAGCTTATTTTTCTTAGTTTGTTTTTATCTGTTTTTTTTGGTTACAGCCAGAAAAAAGCGCTGCAGGCGAAATCTATTTCGCAAAACATTTCTATTGATGGAAAGCTGGATGAAAATGCATGGGAAAATGCTGCGATTGCTTCAGATTTTATCACACTTGAACCCGACAACGGAAAACCAGTTCCTGAAGGCAAAAAAACAGAAGTCAAAATTTTATATGATAATGATGCCATATATATTGGCGCAAAAATGTTTGATGACGAACCGGATAAAATATTAAAAGAGATTTCGCAGCGAGACAATTTTGGAACAGCAGATCTTTTTGGCGTTTTTATTAATGGTTTTAACGACGGGCAGCAGGATTTTATGTTTTATGTTTCGGCAGCAGATGTTCAGGGCGACTGCATCATGACAGATGCAACCGGCGAAGATTACTCCTGGGATGCTGTCTGGATAAGCAAAGCCGTTGTTAATGAAAACGGATGGACAGTTGAAATAAAAATTCCGTATTCGGCATTACGATTTTCGCAGGAAAACAAACAAATCTGGGGAATTAATTTTTTCCGCGAAATAAAACGAACACGATACAAATACACCTGGAATTTTGTTGATAGAAAAATAGGCACTTTTACGCAGCAGGCCGGAACTCTGGAAGGAATTGAAAACATAAAACCTCCTACCCGATTGTTTCTTATGCCTTATGCTTCTTATTATTTAAATGCCGGAGAAGGTCAAAAAACGTATGGAACCGTAAAAGGCGGAATGGATATTAAATACGGAATTAACGATGCTTTTACTGTTGATGCTATTTTAATTCCTGATTTTGGGCAGACGAAATACGACGATCAGATATTGAATTTAGGTCCGTTTGAACAGCAGTTTAACGAAAACAGAGCTTTTTTTACCGAAGGAACAGATTTATTTAATAAAGGTAAAATGTTTTATTCCCGAAGAATTGGCGGAAGACCTTCTGAACCAGATCTAAATGATAATGAAAAAATTATCGAACAGGTTCAAAACGTAAATTTAATTAATGCCTTAAAACTTTCAGGAAGAACTAAAAACGGTTTAGGGGTTGGAATTTTAAACGCCGTTACCGAGAAAACTTTTGCAACCATACAAGATACCATTACCGGCGATACCAGACGTGTAGTTGTAGAACCGCTTACCAATTATAATGTATTGGTTCTCGATCAGCGTTTTCGCAAAAACTCATCCGTTACTTTTATAAATACAAATGTTACCAGAAACGGACATTTTAGAGATGCCAATGTAACAGGTTTAGTTTGGGATTTAAATACAAAAGCCAATACTTATAATTTATCAGGAAATGTAAAATACAGCACCATAAATGCCGAAGAAGACAAAAGAGGAATGTATGCCACGCTTGGTTTTGCTGAAACGGCCGGAAAATACCGTTACAGTTTTGGATCTGATTTTGTAACCAAAGATTTTAACCCAAATGATTTGGGAATTAATTTCTATACCAATTATTATAACTTTTTCAATAACGTTAATTACAGAATCCTAAACCCAACCAAACTTTTTAACAGCTTCAGGATTAACCTTAATAACTATATTGAATTCAATAAAGATTCAGGAAAAACACAAGATGCCAGTATTAATGCCAATGTGAATTTAACAACCGTAAAAAACAATTATTACGGAATGGGAATCACGGTTTATCCTGTAGAAATATGTGATTATTATGAGCCAAGAACTGACGGACGATATGTTATTATTCCAAGAAAAATAGATGCATGGGCAAGTGTGTCTACAAATTACAATCATAAATTTGCAATAGACATAAATCCGTCTATATCAGTTGTCGATGAACCCGGAAGAGCCGCATTTGGAGTTGATATTGGTCCCAGATATCGTTTTAATGATAAACTCCTGCTGACTTATACTTTTAGTTTTCTTAAAAGAAATAATAACAAAGGATATATTGACAGCTATGACGATGATGATAACGAAAACACGCCGAAAACGATTGTTTTTGCTAATCGCGATGTCATTACTTATGCCAATACTTTATCAGGAAAATATGCCATTAACAGCACGATGACACTTAATTTGGCTGTTCGTCAATATTGGTCATCAGCAGAAAACAAAAATATACTCAAACTGGATCAGGACGGGACTTTAGCCCCTTATTCTCAATATACAGAAAATAAAAATTCAAATTTTTATTCCTGGAATGCAGATTTATCGTACTCATGGTGGTTTGCTCCCGGAAGCCAGCTTTCGGTTTTATATCGTAACAATGCTTCTAATTTTGAACGTGTTATTTATAAAGACTTCAAACGCAGTGTAACCAATCTATTAAACAATGATGCTCTAAAACATGTTTTTTCAATCAGCGTAAAATATTTTATAGACTATAACGCTGTCAAAAATAAGATCAGAAAAAGAGCTTAGCGTGAATAAATTTTAAAAAATAAAGAGTTCTATAATTAAATTAGTATTTTTTGTTACACTTCATTTTATTAAACATAAATGTCATAAAGCTTTCTCTCCAAATTTTAGAAATGCCTTATCTTTGTAGAAAACAAAAATGTAATGAACAAAAAAGTTATCCTTATGATTTTAGATGGTTGGGGAAAATCTCCTGACCCTAAAGTATCTGCAATAGACAATGCAAATGTTCCATTTATAAATAGCCTTTACAAAAATTACCCAAGCGCACAGCTTCGCACCGATGGTTTAAACGTTGGTTTACCAGAAGGACAAATGGGGAACAGCGAGGTTGGACACATGAACCTTGGTGCCGGAAGAATTGTATATCAGGATTTAGCAAAAATTAATTTAGCAGTAGCCCACAAAACACTTGCTAAAGAACAAGTATTAATCGATGCTTTTACTTATGCTAAAGAAAACAATAAAAAAGTACACTTTTTAGGATTAGTTTCTGATGGAGGTGTACACTCTCATACTTCTCACTTACGCGGCTTAATCGACGCATCTCAAGAGTATGGTTTAGATCAGGTTTATGTTCATGCTTTTACAGACGGACGTGATGTTGACCCGAAATCTGGAGCAAAATACATTCATGATTTACAAGATTATATCAAAGATACTCCTGTAAAAATTGCTTCTATCGTGGGCCGTTATTATGCAATGGACCGTGACAAACGCTGGGAACGTGTAAAACTGGCTTATGATTTAGTAGTAAACGGAGTGGGAACTCCTTCTACAAATCCTGTGTCAAGCGTACTAGAAAGCTATGAAAAAGACGTAACCGACGAATTTATAGAACCTGTTGTTATAGTTGATGATAATGCAAAACCTCTTGCTACAATTGTAGAAGGTGATGTTGTGATCTTCTTTAACTTTAGAACAGACAGAGGCCGTGAACTTACTGAAGCGCTTTCTCAGCATGATTTCCACGAGCAGAATATGCACAAACTAAACTTGTATTATGTAACGCTTACCAACTACGACGAAACGTACCAAAACGTAAAAGTAGTTTACAATAAAGACAACATCACTGAAACTCTTGGTGAAGTTTTAGAAAAAGCAGGTAAAAAACAAATTCGTATTGCTGAAACAGAGAAATACCCGCACGTTACTTTCTTCTTCTCTGGCGGTAGAGAAATTCCTTTTGAAGGCGAATCAAGAATCTTGAGAAACTCTCCAAAAGTAGCGACTTACGATTTACAGCCGGAAATGAGCGCTTACGAATTAGCTGATGCTCTTGTTCCTGAATTGAACAAAGGTGAAGTAGATTTCGTTTGTTTAAACTTTGCAAACGGAGACATGGTAGGTCATACTGGAATTATGGAAGCTGCAATTAAAGCTTGTGAGGCAGTTGATGCCTGCGCGAAAAAAGTAATCGAAGCTGCTCTTGCAAATGATTATACAACAATCGTTATTGCTGACCACGGAAACTGCGAAACCATGATTAATCCTGACGGAAGCCCAAATACGGCACACACAACAAACCCAGTGCCGATTATTTTAGTTGACAAACAATTGAAAAATATTCAGGATGGTGTTCTTGGTGACATCGCTCCTACTATTTTAGAATTAATGGGAGTACAGCAGCCAAATGCAATGACTTGTCATTCGTTATTATAGAAAGCTGATTTTCAATATAAAAAAGGGACTAATTTTAAAATTAGTCCCTTTTTATTTTTGTGTATTTTTTTTGTCAGCCTGAGCGAAGTCGAAGGCACATAACACTTAAAGTTCAAAAAGGCTTCGACTTCGCTCAGCCTGACATTCGTGTCTATTGTTCAATATCAAACAACAAAATAATGATAAAGCTGTTCAACACCATAAATAATAAGCCCAATAACTCCACCAACCAAAGTTCCGTTTATTCTAATGTATTGAAGATCTTTTCCAATTTCCAGTTCAAGTTTCTCTGAAACCTCTTTTCCGTCCCAGCTTTTTACAGTCGAAGAAATCAGATCTCCAATTACTTTTTTATTATTTAAAAGAACCGAAAGCAGATCATCTTTGATAAAATTATTGATTTTATCAATCATAATAGAATCTTCTTTAATGCCATTCCCAAAAGTCTGAATTAAATTCGAAATACTATTTTTAATAGACGAGTCATCGCCTTTATTTAAATCATTAGTTATCGAAAGTTTTATTTCATCCCAAATTCCGTTGATGTAATCCTGAACTTCTTTTTTGCCTACGAAACCTAAAATCATATCATTAATTTTAACTCTCATTTCTTCAGAATTTCTCACTTTTTCTAAAAAATCGAAAATATACTCGTCAATTTTTAAACGAACTGCACTTTCCGGTTTTTTAGCTTCATTTAAAAAATCCTGTAAACCATTAAAAACGCCTTCTGTAATGCTTTTATCAGCAAGTCCAAAACTTAAAAGCGGGGTTGACGCTTTTACTTTTTGCCTTATCAAATCTTTATTATTAGTCAATTCACTGCTCATTACTTCCAGAAGATTTGTCAGCATTTGATTCTTTAAATCTCCCTTTTGCAAAGGCTCTAAAGCAACCGCAACCCAGTTTCCAAAATTTATTCCTTCTAATTTTTCTTTAAATTGAACCTGAATAAACCTTTTAATATCTTCATCTTTAATTGTTTTTAAAATTCCCGGAATAATATTTACTGCCACAACATTGGCAATTTTATCTGCATTTTCTTCCTGCGAAAGCCAATCTGAAGCTTTTGTGGCAAAGTTGAATTCATCCAGCTTGATTTCCAGTTTTTCACGGTTTAGAAATTCTTCCGAAACAAAATTCCCAAGATTTTCTCCAATTTCATTTTTCTTGGTTGGAATAATAGCCGTATGCCAAATCGGAATTCCAAGCGGATGGCGAAACAAAGCCACAACAGCAAACCAATCGGCAATTCCACCTACCATAGCAGCTTCGCTGAAAGCCTGCAGCATTGGAATTTTAAAATAAATAGCGATTATAAAAAGAAGCACCGCAAAACCTAGAAGTGCCAAAGCGTTTCGCTGCATTCTGCGCAGTGCTTTTACTTTTGATATATCCTGATCTATTGTAGTTTTCATGATTGTACACGTTTTTACTACTAATTTAGGGCTTTTTTCCGGGATATTAAATTAAAAAAGTCTGCCGCGAATTTCACGAATTAGCACGAATTACAATTTAATGCACTTCAATTAGTGTGAATTCGTCAAATTCGTGACAAAAAAATTACTTAAAAAATGAGATAAAAATTGTACTTTTGCCAACTGAAAATCTGAAAAATATGATCATCCAAAAAACCAGAGAAGAAATCGAATTAATGCGCGAAAGTGCTTTGATCGTATCTAAAACATTAGGAATGATTGCTTCTGAAATTAAAGAAGGAGTTACTACATTATATCTAGATAAATTAGCCGAAGAATTCATTCGTGATCACGGTGCAGTTCCTAGTTTCTTAGGATTGTACGGTTTCCCGAATTCACTTTGTATGAGCCCAAACTCTCAGGTTGTACACGGAATTCCGAATAATACACCTTTACAAAGCGGAGATGTAATTTCTGTAGACTGCGGTGCGTTCAAAAATGGATATCACGGAGATCATGCTTATAGTTTCGAAATTGGAGAAGTTGCTCCTGAAGTTAAAAAACTTTTACAGGTAACTAAAGAATCTCTATACGTTGGAATCAGAGAATTTAAAGCTGGAAACCGCGTTGAAGATGTTGGAAATGCGATTCAAAAATATACTGAAGCACACGGTTACGGAGTGGTTCGTGAATTAGTTGGTCACGGTGTTGGTCAAAAAATGCATGAAGAACCAGAAATGCCAAACTACGGAAAACGCGGACGCGGGAAACTTTTCGTTGAAGGAATGGTTGTGGCAATCGAACCAATGATTAATCTTGGAACAAGAAACATTAAACAACATAAAGACGGCTGGACGATTACAACTGCAGACGGAAAAGCAAGCGCGCATTTCGAACACGATGTGGCTTTAATCGATGGTAAACCAGAGTTACTTTCGACTTTCCAATACATCTACAAAGCTTTAGGAATCGAAAGCAATGAAGAAGACGAATTCAGACAAGTTCCATTAGTACTGTAGCTATTTCACAGAGATTCACTAAGATATACGCCAAGATTCACAAAAAAAAATTTTATACGCCTTTTAAAAATGCATTCTCAAAAATTAGTATCTCAAGATGAACTAGATGCTATATCATATAAGATTATTGGTTTAGCAATTGAGGTTCACAGACAATTAAGTCCGGGTTTACTGGAATCTGCTTATCAGGAATGTTTACATTATGAGATTGTAAATTCTGGTTTACTTGTTGAAAGACAAAAAGCATTACCAATTGTATATAAAGATGTAAAATTAGATCACGGATATCGAATTGATTTGCTGATTGAAAATAAAATTGTCATCGAGTTAAAAACAGTTGAAGCTTTTACCGATGTACATTTTGCACAAATACTAACATATCTGAAACTCGGAAATTATCCATTAGGATTGCTCATTAATTTTGATTCAAAAATATTAAAAAACAACATAAAAAGATTTATAAACACTTTGTGAAACTCTGTGTCTCCTTTGTGTAACTCTGCGAAACAGTCCTATGAAAAAACTTTTTAAATTAGTTTTAAATACTATCCCGCGTCCATTATTAATTCGTTTGAGTTATGTGGCGCGCCCAATTTTAGCTTTCTCATTAAGGGGAGATAAATTTACAGATCCTATCGATGGCAGAAGCTTTAAATCGTTTTTACCTTACGGATACGGAAAACAGCGTAATAATGTACTTTCGCCAAGTACACTTTCTTTAGAAAGACACCGTTTGCTTTGGCTGTATTTAAACGATCAGACTGATTTTTTTACAGCACCAAAAAAAGTACTTCATTTTGCACCGGAACAAGCTTTTTATAAAAGATTCCGCAAGCAGAAAAATCTTGATTACACTACAACTGATTTACTTTCGCCTTTGGCTGATGTAAAAGCTGATATTTGTAACCTGCCTTTTAAAGACAACGAATATGATGTGATTTTATGTAATCACGTTTTAGAACATATTCCTGATGATACAAAAGCAATGCAGGAATTATATCGTGTTTTAAAACCTGGCGGAATGGCTATTCTTCAAATCCCGCAGGATTTAAACCGTGAAGTTACTTTCGCAGACGATTCAATTACAGATCAAAAAGAGCGTGCTAAAATCTTCGGACAGTACGATCACGTTCGTGTTTATGGGCGCGATTATTTCGACAAATTAAGAAGTATTGGATTTATTGTAATTGAAGAAGATTACACTAACAAAATTGCACCAGAATTAGTAGAAAAGTACTGTTTAGCAAAAGGAGAAATTATTCCGCTTTGCTTTAAACAGGAAAACTAATTTTCACCATATAAGTGATATAAGTTCATTTAAAAAGAGTTTTCAAAATAGCAATAATTTGAAAACTCTTTGTTTTTTCAGCCCAATCCCTAAAACTATAAGCCAACCAAATCTTTAAACCTTGGAACCTACAAAACCATTTCAATTTTGCTTTGACATCAGTTTAGAAAAAAACCTCAATACTTATATTCCAACTGCCTACATTGTTGAGAATACAGAAGAAATCAAATATCTGGACAAAAAAGCAAGTCCCGGCGTAATGCAGAGTTTCGGGATTATTTTTGAAGATTTAGATTCAAATACAAAAAAAATACTAACGGCCTGTGATTCTTTGAAACCTGAATTTATCTTCAAAAAATTCAGTGCCAAAATCAAATCGGCTAAAACCATTGCTGATCTGCAAAAAGATTCTAAAATTGAATTTGCAATCCGCCAGCATTTAAAATTCCATTTAAGCTCATTTTACGATTTAATTGTAAAAGAGCAATTTCCTTTGTCTTTAAATCTTGGACCGGAAAAAGATTTTTATCGTTCAAAAGTAAACATCGAACCGCTTTATTTTGAACCGCAGATCCAGTTTGACAAACATGCAGAAGGTATCACTTATACTCTTTCGCTAAAAGAAAATGAAAAAGCTTTTCTGCCAATGGACAGCAATGCAGATATTCTTTTAGACGAACCGGGCTGGTTAATTATCAACAAAAAATTAGGACAGCTTAAAGAACTGAACGCTAAAAAACTGATGCCTTTTTTAAAGAAAAAATCAATTGAAATTCCATCTAAACTAGTAGATGATTATTTCAAAAGTTTTATTCCGGAAATTGCAAAGAAAATCGATATTGACGCCAATGGTTTTGAAATCGAACTTCGCGACAAATTGGTTTCCTGCACGATTCAGCCCGTTTATGATTTCTTTAAAAACTGTTATTACCTCAACCTTTATTTTGATTATAACGGTTATTCATTTGATGCGGGCAAAACAAAAAAAACACATTCGTTTGTAGATTTCAGCGTGGCAAATGAACCTAAAATTATTCAGTTTAAACGAAATGCAGACGAAAATGTATATGTAGACAAATTAACCGAAATTGGTTTAGTAAAAATCAAAAATGAACTATTTGGACTGAATTCTGAAGCCGAAAGTTCTGATCCTTATATCAATATCCAATTGATTATTGACAATAAAGAAAAGCTGGAAAGTTTAGGTTTTGATATTCAGAATTTAAAACTCGAAAGCAAAGAAATCATTACAGAAAACCATACTATTTCGGCTTCAAAAGACACAAATGGAGATTGGTTTGATATTAAAATAATTATTACGGTTGGATCGTATAAAATCAATTTCAGCGAAATTATTCCGAATATAAAAAGCAAGGAAAGGCTTTTTCCTCTGCCAGACGGAAACTACTTTTTAATTCCGCTGGAATGGTTCAGCAAATACGGTTCGCTGGCAAAACTGGCAAAAATAGAAAGCGGTACTTTGCTTTTACGAAAAAGCAATTTTACAGCTCTGGATGCCATTCCAGAAATCAAGGACGATGTAACGTATAAGGCAGAATATATTGCTTCTGATTTATTAAAAGCTACTTTAAGACCGTATCAAATTGACGGAGTAAAATGGCTTTTAGGACATTTTAATTCCAATTTAGGTGCGTGTCTGGCTGATGATATGGGACTTGGAAAAACATTGCAGACTTTGGCTGTTTTAGTTGCTGTTCAGGAACAACTGGGATTCACGAAGAAAACAACCAATTTTGATTTGTTTGCAAACGAAACCACGATCGAAAGAGAACCGCTTAAAGCTTTGATTGTTTTGCCTTCTTCATTAGTTTTTAACTGGTTTAACGAAGCCGGGAAATTTACACCGCATTTTTCGAGAATGCAGTATGTGGGCAACGACAGAAAACAATTAGCAAGCAGATTGGCCGCTACTGATTTAATTTTTACAAGTTACAGCATTGTTCATCGTGATATTTCGGTTTTAGAAAAATACGATTTCCGTTATTTGATTCTGGATGAAAGCCAATACATCAAAAATAAAAATTCAAAGATTTTTAAAGCCATAAACAAAATAAGTACGGGGCATAAAATTGCGTTGAGCGGTACGCCAATCGAAAATTCGCTTGACGATTTATGGTCGCAGATGCAGTTTATAAATCCGGATATTCTGGGCAGTTATAATTTTTTTGTTGATAATTTTAAAAACCCAATTGAGAAAAAACAGAATGAAGATGTTTTATCTGAATTGAAAAACCTTGTTCAGCCTTACATTTTAAGACGAACCAAAGAACAGGTTTTAAAGGACTTACCAGAATTATCAGAGCAGATTTACTATTGCGACATGGATCCTGACCAGGAAAAATTATACGAACAGGAAAAATCAAAAGCTCGAAATTTCCTTTTAAAAACCGATGGTTCAGGTCCTGATAAAATCAGTATTATTAACACGCTGATGAAGTTACGACAATTGAGTAACCACCCAAAAATGGTAGATCAGGAATCTGAAATTGATTCAGGAAAATATATTGCGGTTACCAATTATCTGGAAAATTTAGTAAAAGCAAAACAAAAAGTAATTATTTTCAGTTCGTTTGTTACCAACCTGAATTTTTATACCGATTGGTGTAAGGAAAATAAAATAACGTATTGTGAAATTACAGGTGAAACTCCGGCCGCCAAAAGAGAACAGCAGGTAAAACTGTTTCAGGAAAAAGAAGAACCTTTATTGTTTTTTATTTCGCTGAAAGCGGGAGGCGTTGGTTTAAATATTACAAAAGCCTCTTATGTTTTATTTCTAGATCCGTGGTGGAATCCGTTTGCTGAAAAACAAGGAGTTGGAAGGGCGCACCGAATTGGTCAGTTGAATAAAGTAAACGTTGTTCGTTTTATTTCTAAAAATACTGTAGAAGAAAAAATCATCAAACTGCAGGAAAACAAAAAGCTTTTATCTGATTCACTTTTAGAAGAAAGCTATATCAATGATGAGATCGAAGCTAATTTAGAATACATTTTGAATTCTTAATAAATTACGCAATCTAATAAATGGCATCTTAATACGTTTAATAAAATTCTTATATTTACAATCTTACAACGTAATAAGATGCCAAAATTTTTATATCAAAGCCTAATTGCGCTTTTAATTTTTACTTCGGCGAAAGCCCAGGAAATACAAACTGAAGTAGTTCCTCCATATAATATTAAAACTGTAACTTTTGTTCAGAATGGTAATAATGTCGTTCCGATATTTGAACTGAATTCTACATTTGAATTTCAGTTTGATGATTTGTTTGGAAATGAAGCCAATTATTATTTCGAAATCACACATTGCGATTACAACTGGAAACCAAGCGATATTCCAAAAACGGATTATTTAAGAGGTTTTGACGGCCAGAGAATTATGGATTATTCTAATTCTTTTAATACACTTCAGGTTTATTCACATTACCGACTTCCGTTTCCAAATCAGTTTACAACACAAATCAGATTATCCGGAAATTATATTTTGAAGATTTTAAATGAAGATAAAGAAGTGGTTTTGTCCCGAAAATTTATTGTGTATGAAGAACATTGTACAGTTGGCGCACAGGTAAAAAGAACCCGAAACCTCAGCAATATCAACTATAAGCAAAATCTTGATTTTACAATTGCCTCAAACGATATTACGTTTCAGACTCCAACTCAAAACGTAAAAGTTCTTTTGCTGCAAAACGGAAATTTTAATACCGCAATTAAAAATATTCCACCACAATATACAATTGGAAACCAGCTGGTTTATAAATATGATGCTGAAACCCAGTTTTGGGGCGGTAATGAATTTTTATATTTTGAAAATAAAGACATTCGCGCAGCAAATAATAACGTAGGCCGAATTGGCTCTAACAATGATATTTACAATGCTTATTTATATACAAATGCTGCAAGAGGAAATCAGATTTATACCAATTATCAGGATGTAAACGGAAATTTTGTTGTAAAAAATATAAACGGGGCAGACAACAGCATCGAGGCAGATTATGCCTGGGTTTATTTTACACTTTCGGCACCTGCTTTTAGAATGAACAAAGACATTTATATTACGGGAATGTTCAATAATTACAGCCTTTCGCCCGAATACAAAATGGATTATAATACTGATAAAGCAGTGTTTGAAAAAGCAGTAATGATCAAACAGGGTTTTACTAATTATCAATATACAGTTGCTGATAAAAAAGGAAATATTGATTTGGAAAATGCCATAGACGGTAATTTTTATCAAACAGAAAATGAATACACTATTTTAGTTTATTACAAAGAAAGTATAGATCGTTATCAAAGAGTTATTGGAAAAGGCAATGCAAACTCTATAAATATCGTTAATTAAAACATTGTTAAGGTTTTAGGTTTCATAGTTTTTTTTCGTAGCTTTGTACCTATAACACACAGATTTACTAGGTTAGTATGGTTTCTCAAATTACACGAGGCATAAAAATATCGGTTTTAACTAGTTTTGAAGGAACTTACTTCAAGAACTATAAGATTCACTTTGCTTTTAGTTACGTAGTTACAATCGAAAATCACAGTAAAGATTCCGTTCAGTTAACTTCCCGCCACTGGGAAATTTTCGACTCGTTAAACGATTTAGATATTGTTGACGGTGAAGGTGTCATTGGTAAAAAACCGGTTTTAAAACCAGGTGAAAACCACACTTACAGCTCTGGTTGTTTACTATCATCTCCTTACGGTGCTATGAAAGGTCATTTTAATATGATCAATTTTACTACAACCAAAACATTCAAAGTTATTGTTCCTACTTTTAGAATGTGCGCTCCGTTTGCATTAAATTAATCTAACGTTTTATTTCCATTACTTCTTCTTTTGTAATAGCATAAACCTGATCATTTTCTTCGGGGATTAAGTAAAAATTACCTGTAAATTCTCCAAAAGAAGGAAAAATCATTTGATGTGGTTTCCTAAAAAAGCAAGATAAACTCAAAAATTGTCTGCCCAATCCCTTTAGTTTTATTCCGGGATGAATGTGTCCGCAAAAATTAAAAAAGTTTTCTCGTGTTGTAGGATGATGTGTCAGCAGAAAATCATCGATTATCAACTCTTCATAAATTTCAACGTTCAAATCGGCATAGTATTTTTTTGCAATAATATCGTGATTGCCTTCAATCAAAATAATCTGCTGCGAAACAGTTTTAGTCCAATCTGAAAAAAATTCCCATTCGTTATTGATTTTGCTGTGGAACAAATCTCCAAGAAAAATAATCTTCTCAGAATCGAATAAATCCAGCACTTCATTTAATCTTGTAAAATTTTCAAAAAGAGCTTTTTCGGGAATTGCCATTCCGTGTTTTCTAAAATGCGCAATTTTCCCCAAATGCAAATCAGAAATAAAAAGAATTTTCTTTTCTTCCCAAAAAGCAGCACCGGACTGATGCAAAACGAAATTTTGATTGTTGATATTTATTCTCATATTAATTTATTTCATGTAACTCGCGGTCATTTTCTTTATTCTTTCCTGCAGGGTCTCACTAGATATTTTTTCGCGTAAACGATCTGTAATTATGGGGAAACTAAACGGCGTTGGCTTTTTACATTGTTTCCAGACAATCGCCTGATTGTTTATTCTTTCCATTGCCTGAATCAAACGTCCTTCTTCTAACTGATGTTCAAAGGTTTCTGTATAAGCCTGCTGTAATAATAAATTATCGGGTTCATAATCTCTAAAAACCTCAAAAAGCAATTGCGAACCACTTTGCAAATGTTTTGTTTTAACAGGTTTTCCGGGCATTCCCGTAAAAACCAAACCAGCAATTACGGCAATATCACGAAATTTTCGGCGCGCCATTTCGGTTGCGTTTAAACTTTTCTGTAAATCATGATGAACATATTCTGTCGTAAATAAATTATTATCAAAAACAGCCTGCATATCTATTTCCTGATCAGAAAGCAATTCGAATCCGTAATCATTATAGGCCAGTGAAAACGTAATTGGCGACAATAAGCTTATTCGATACGAAATTAAACTTGCCATAGCTTCGTGAACATAACGTCCTTCAAACGGATAAAAAATAGCGTGATAACCTTCTCTTGTTTTAAACGTTTCGATTAAAAATTCATTGTTATCGGGTACAATACTTTCTTTTCTCTGCCTGTCAAAAATAGGCTTTAAAGCTTTTAATTCGGGAGTTAAGTGATCTGTATTAGCTGCGTACAATTCTTCCCGAAGCAGTTCACTCATTTGTGCCGATAAAGTCATTCTGCCTCCCATCCAGCTTACCACTCTGGCTGTTTTTTTAGGATCGGCTTTTCGTACTAAAACCTGCATGTTTTTAATTTGAAACAATTCAAGCCTTCTTCCGGCAAAAGTAAAAACATCGCCTCGCTGCAGTTTTGAAGCAAACCATTCTTCGATTGTACCAATAAAACCGCCGCTTAAAAATTTTACATTCAAAACAGCATCGCCCACAATTGTTCCCATTTGCATACGGTGATGCATGGCAATAAAACGGCTGTTGATTTTATAACGTCCGTCGTCTTCGATTTCTACTTTTTTAAATTCGTCGTAAGCCTGCAAGCTCTGACTTCCGTTGGTAATAAAGTTTAAAACCCAGTTCCAGTTTTCTTTGGTTATATTTTGATAGCAGAAAGTTGTTTTAACTTCTTGATAAATTTCATCCGGAAAAAATCCGTCAGAAACGGCTAGCGTATTTAAGTATTGAACCAAAACGTCCCAACTGTTTAAATACGGCATTCGATCTTCGACAACGGTTTGAGCAACTGCTTTTTTTAAAGCCGAAGCTTCAATTAATTCCATTGCATGTGTGGCAAGAAAATAAATCACGCTTTCTTTTCCCGGCTGGTGTCCGCTTCGTCCTGCTCTCTGCAAAAATCTGGCAACGCCTTTTGGTCCGCCAACCTGAATAATGGTTTCAACAGGCGCAAAATCGACACCAAGATCTAAACTCGAAGTGCAGACCACGACTTTTAATTCTTCGTTTCGAATGGCGTCCTCCACCCACAAACGGGTTTCTCTGCTTATGCTTCCGTGATGCATCGCCATTTCTCCTGCAAATTCCGGATATTTTTCTAAAATGGCCTGAAACCAAATTTCGCAGGCCGAACGAACATTAGTAAAAATTAAAGTCGTTTTGCTCTTTCGGATGATTTTGGCAACCTCATCAATTAAATGCAAACCCATGTGTCCGCGCCACGGATAAGTTTCCATTTTCTCAGGCAGAATTGATTCTATCTTAATCTTTTTATTGATATGTGCTTTTATCAAAACCGAATTTTTATAGGCTTCCGTATCATGCCCTAATAAAACTTCTTGTGCTAATTCGAGATTTCCGATAGTGGCAGAAATCCCCCATATTCGCATTTTTGGCGCAATTGATTTTAATCTCGATAACGCTAATTCCATTTGAACGCCTCGTTTAGTTCCCATTAATTCGTGCCATTCGTCAACTATTATTGCACCGCAGTTGGCAAACGTTTTTTCATATTGTTTTGATGCTAACAGAAGCTGCAAACTTTCGGGCGTTGTAATTAAAAGATCGGGCATTTTGTTTTTCTGTTTGGCTCTTTCGCTTTGCGAAGTATCTCCTGAACGAATTCCTACGGTTAACGGCAGATCTAAATCGGTAATAATTCGTTCTGCTGCTTGTTTTATTTCTACAGAAAGCGCCCGCAAAGGCGTAATCCAAATGGCTTTTAATCCGGCTTTGTGCTTGGTTTTATAATCGGGATTTTTTTTAATGTAATCGAGAACTACAGGAAACCACAAGGCATAGGTTTTTCCGCTTCCGGTTGGAGCGTTTAATAAACCGTTTTTTCCCTGTAAAAAAGCAGTCCAGGTTTGGGTCTGGAATGGAAAAGATTTCCAACCCTGACTTTTAAACCAGTTTTCGGCTAATACATATAATTCGTTCCTATTCATTCATGATATAATTAATTTTAACACATAGAAACATAGCTTTTAGAACGCATAAAGGCATTTCATTTGCATTAACAAACATAGCTATGAGTGGAAACTTGTTTCTTTTAAATTCTTTTTACACACATTTAACCTATGTTTCTATGTGTTTAAAAATTGTAACGTATTTATGAAATCATATCTTTTAGATCTTCAATAGAATTGGCTTCTTCTATTTTTTTGTCCTGACGCCATCTTAGAATTCTTGGAAAACGGGTAGCTATGCCGCTTTTATGTCTTTTCGAAAGTGAAATTCCTTCAAAACCAATTTCAAAAACCAGTTTTGGTGTTACGCTTCGAACCGGACCAAAACGTTCTAAAGTATTCTTTTTTATAAAATCATCCACTTTTCTAAATTCGGCATCGGTTAAACCAGAATAGGCTTTTGCGAAAGTTACAAGTTCTTTTTCGCCATTTTCATTATTCTGCCAAAGCGCAAAAGTATAATCAGTAAATAAATTTGAGCGTCGGCCGTGACCGCGCATGGCGTAAGTTAAAACGGCATCAATTACCAGAGGTTCTATTTTCCATTTCCACCAATCTCCTTTTTTTCTTCCCACCTGATATGGCGACGTGTTTCTTTTCAGCATCAAACCTTCGCTTTTCATTTCGCGGGCTCGTTCTCTTTCTTTCGCAACATCTTTCCATGAAGTTAAGGAAACTCTTTCTGAAAGTCGAAATGATCTTGTTAAGTCTTTAATCTCGTTGTATAAATCTTCTAATAATTTTCTTCTTTCTATATACGGTAAATTTCGAATGTCTTTTCCTTCCCATTCTAAAATATCATACGCTTTTAGAATTACGGGAACTTTTTCCAGCAGATTTGCCGATATGGTTTTACGTCCAATTCTGGCTTGTAGATCATTAAAAGTTCCTATTTCATTTCCGGGAAAAGCTAAAATCTCTGCATCGATTACTGTCCCGTTTGGAATAAGTCCTACAAAGGATTTAAACTCAGGATATTTATCGGTAACCAGCTCCTCTCCTCTTGACCAAACATAAATTTCGTCATCGCGGATAATAGTCTGCGATCGGATTCCGTCCCATTTGTGTTCAATGGACCAATCTTCTGGATTTCCTAAATCTTCGATATCGCCTTCAATTGGATACGCAAGATAAAATGGATATGGTTTTGATAAATAATCGGAACTTTTTTCGTCTAAAATTAATTCTTGAAATGTAATTGTATTGGGATTCCAATTTCCCATTAATTTATAAGCCAGCGCATCTTCATCTACACCTTCTGCTTTTGATAAAGCTCGTGTCATTAATTTTTGGCTTACGCCGATTCTGAAGCTTCCAGTAATTAGTTTGGTAAATACAAAGCGTTCGTAATAATTTAAAGCCATCCAGTTTTCGTGCAGATATTCCTTTTTCTCTGGATCGGTTTTCTTTTTTAAGGCGATGATTTCCTGTAGAAATTCGGTTAAACTTTTATCGGAATGTTCTTTGGTTGTTGGAATTATCAAAGCAATAGTTTCTGCCAGATCGCCTACAATATGGTAACTTTCTTCAAAAAGCCATAACGGAATATTCGCCAGTTCATTTGCCCAAAGACGCAATAATGTTGTATTGACAGGTCTTGCCGGACGACGATGCGAAAGAATAGCAATAGTCCATACTTTATCTTCCGGCGATGCATTTTTAAAATACGTCGTCAGCGCATCGACTTTTACGTTCGTTTTATTAGAACTGTCGAGTGTTTTTATAAGTTGAGCGAAATTTTTCATTTACATTTCTTTTAAACCGCATAATTTATTTAACACATAGAAACATAGCTTCCCTTTGCTATCCACATAGCTATGTGTGGAAAACTGGTTTTCTTTTTTAACCTTTTTTATCGGATTTTAAACCTATGTATCTATGTGTTAAATTATTTATTCTCCAATAATTAATTTTCAGAAATAATCGAAGTGTCATTTTGATCTATTTCTGCTTCTTTATCCTCTTTTTCCATCTCGGCAGTTTCGCCTTCGTATTGTGTTTTTTCAGTTCTGGCATCGTATCCTAATTCTCTTAAGTATTTGGCGAAAATGTCGGTATAACCGTGCGTACAGATTACGCGTTCTGCTCCTGTTGCTTTTACACTTTCTAATAGAGAATGCCAGTCGCAGTGATCACTTAAAACGAAACCTTTGTCAATGGCACGTCGGCGTCTTGCACCGCGAAAAGCCATCCATCCGCTTGCTGAACCGGTCACAAAAGGTGTCATTTTTCTAATCCAAATGCTTCCGTGTGCGCTTGGCGGAGCGAGAACAATATTTCCTAAAAGCGCTTCTCTTTTGGTTTCTCTGGTAATTAATTCTGTTGGAGGAAAATAAACCATTGGCCGTAAAACATTTGTCATGTTTTCGATTGCACCGTGTGTGTATATTTTTCCAATATCAGTATCTAAATATTTTAAAAGTCTTTGTGCTTTCCCTAAAGAATATCCAAACAGAATTGAAGTTCTGCCTTCGGCTTTGTTTTCTGCCCACCAATTATTGATTTCCGAAATCACCTCAGCCTGCGGTGTCCAGTTAAAAGCAGGTAACCCGAAGGTGCATTCTGTTATAAAAGTGTCACATTTTACAACTTCATACGGCGTTGAAATTCCGTCGTCTTCTGTTTTATAATCGCCGGTAAAAACCCAGACTTCGCCTTTATGTTCTACTCGAATCTGCGAACTTCCAATAATATGTCCGGCAGGATGAAGTGAAAATTTTACATTATTGATAACAAAGGTTTCTCCCCACTCTTTTCCGGTTACATTTATTTCGCCCAAACGATGGCGTATTATGGGAATGTTGGTATGATGCGTAATATAATTTTGATGTCCCCAGCGTGCGTGATCAGAATGTCCGTGCGTAATTATGGCGTTCTTTACAGGACGCCACGGATCAAGATAAACATCAGCCTGCTGACAGTAAATACCTTTATCATTAAAAGCTAAAAGCGGTATTTTCATATTGGTGTATTTAAAACATTCTTTTAGAAGTACCTCAAATTTAAACCTTTACAAAAAATTATATTTTACAACTTCGTGTAATTAGTTTATTAAATTACAACTTTTTAATATTGTATTGTGATATAATCAAATTATCATTTGTACTTTTGTAAAAAATTAAACAATTCGTAAATTTTAAAATAATTTATCCCATGTTAAAAGGATTCTTTCATGTACCAAAAGCGGTAAACGAGCCTGTAAAGAGCTACGCACCGAACTCACCAGAAAAAGCAGCTGTTCAGGCAGCTTACACTACAATGTGGAACTCTCAAATTGATGTTCCGTTATATATTGGAAGTGAAGAAATCAAAACTGGAAACACAAAAAATATTACAGCTCCTCATGATCACAAACACGTAGTTGGAAAGTATCATTTAGCTGAAAAACAACATATTGAAAAAGCAATTGCCAATGCTCTTGAAGCAAGACAAAAATGGGCAAATATGGCATGGGAACAGCGTGCTGCTATTTTCTTAAAAGCTGCTGAACTTATCGCTGGTCCATACAGAGCTCGTATTAACGCTGCTACAATGATTGGACAGTCTAAAAATATTCACCAGGCAGAAATCGATTCTTCTTGCGAGTTAATCGACTTTTTGCGTTACAATGTTGAGTTTATGACTCAAATCTACAACGATCAGCCAAAATCAGATTCTACTGTTTGGAACCGTGTAGAATACAGACCGCTTGAAGGTTTTGTTTACGCTATTACTCCTTTTAACTTTACTGCTATCGCTGCTAACCTTCCTGCAAGTGCTGCTATGATGGGTAACGTTGTGGTTTGGAAACCAAGTGACAGCCAGGTATTTTCTGCAAAAATTATTATCGATGTTTTCAAAGAAGCGGGAGTTCCAGACGGAGTTATCAACGTAGTTTTTGGAGATGCTTTAATGATTACAGATACTGTATTGGCAAGCCGTGATTTTGCTGGTATTCACTTTACAGGATCTACTCACGTATTTAAAGATATCTGGTCTAAAATTGGAGCAAATATCCACAACTATAAAACATACCCAAGAATCGTTGGAGAAACTGGTGGTAAAGATTTTATCATTGCTCACCCAAGCGCAAACGTAAAACAAGTTGCTACAGGTATTACTCGCGGTGCTTTTGAATACCAAGGTCAAAAATGTTCTGCAGCTTCTAGAGCTTATATTCCTCAAAGTTTATGGCCAGCTGTAAAAGAGCAGTTAATTGCTGATGTAAAATCTATGAAAATGGGTTCTCCGGAAGATTTCGGAAACTTTATTACAGCAGTTATCCACGAAGGTTCTTTTGATAAATTAGCAAGTTATATCGATCAGGCTAAAAAAGATGCTGATGCTGAAATTATCGTTGGTGGTAATTACGATAAATCTGTTGGATACTTTATTGAGCCAACGGTTATTGTAACTACAAACCCTAAATATACTACAATGGAAACTGAGTTATTTGGACCAGTTATCACTATTTATGTTTACGAAGATGCAAAATGGGAAGAAACTTTAGAATTAGTTGATACTACTTCTGAGTACGCTTTAACAGGAGCTGTTTTCAGCCAGGATCGTTATGCTGTTGAAGTGGCTACAACAAAATTACAAAACGCTGCTGGTAACTTCTACATTAATGACAAACCAACCGGAGCAGTTGTAGGTATGCAGCCATTTGGTGGAGCAAGAGCTTCTGGAACTAATGACAAAGCAGGTTCTGCATTGAACTTATTGCGTTGGGCTTCTCCAAGAACTATTAAAGAAACTTTTGTAACTCCAGAAGATTACAGATATCCGTTTTTAGGATAATCTAATTTTAGAGTTCATTTAATATTAAAAAAGCCGGAAATTCAATTGAATTTCCGGCTTTTTTTGATTCTATAAATTAATCATTCTTTCTATTTATTAAAATTGTAATACTTTTCTTATGTATTTAATTGTCAGTACAATGCACTTCAAAAAAGTCTTATTTTGATACTTTTAAAACTTTTACGTCCACAATAAGAAAAAGCATGCCTCTAAATTTGCATCAAAATAAATCATAACAAAAAAAATTAGAGTCATGAGAAACTTAAATAACGTTCCAAAAATAATTTCAGAATCAAAAAGCATTGGTCACGCTATTGATTTTAAATGGACAAAAAAGAAAATAAATCAGCTGCTTGATCCATTAGAAGGAAATGAAGAACTGGAAAATATTTTATTACAAATTAATCATAAAGGATCCGTTGGCTTAACTGCTGCACTTTTAGAATGGGTTTACTGGCGTTTTACAGGGTATTCCCATTCAGTTAATGATACTCAAAAACGTATTGAAGCACTTTGGTGTTCTATAAATAATCGTGAGCAGACCAATCCTTTACTTTTTGACACAGATTTTAAAGTATCGGCTTCTGGTTCAGTAAATGGTGCTTTATGGATTGCATTAATGAATGTGCGTATGATTGATGTTCGATACAGAAAAGGTTCCTACTTTTTACAGCATGAACTTGTTGGATTAGTATTATTAGCACGCCATATCACCCCGAAAAAGAAAAAATTTGATAATTGGTTTAATCAAATTATAACTGAATTGGTGCATTCACACCCTTGTCCTTACAGAAATGATGAATTAGATGAAACAGACGAAGCTTTTTACGATTCTTCAAATGAACCTGTGATCTGCCGAGAATTTTTCTTTGATTCTGAATTTAAATACAGCGTTGAAGCATCCGAAAATGCAATTCACAATTTTATTGATAATTTAAACATAAAAGCAAATCCTTTTTTAAATTTTTCAAGAAAGGCATCGTAAGTTACAGATATGCTGAAAAGCGATAAAAATTTATTATGGTCGAGTATTCTTCGTTGGGTACTCGACCAATTTTAATATAATAAAAATGCAAAACATTTTAGATCGTATAGAAAAACTAGCCAATAACAATTCTTATATAAAACTATACAAAAATTTTGGAAAGGATATTGTTCTAAAACATATGGGCAAAATTACTGGCGAGATAGACAATCAATACATTGAATTTTTAAAAATTACAAATGGTGCTTCAATTCTCGACTATTGCTTTTTGGGACTAAAAAACAACCAACTAGGAATAAATCTTTATGAAAACCATCGTGAATTATGGATGACTGATTACAATCTTTCGCAAAAATACTGGGCATGTATTGGAGATAGTGCTGGCAATACATTTGGATATCTTGATAAAAAAAATGAATTTGGCGATCATTATTTTGGATATTATTCGATTTATGAATCAAGAAAAATCTATTTAGTTGCATCATCTTTTAAAATATTCATGGATAAATTTTTAACGCAGATAGAGAACATTTTAAAAATTGATCCTAATGCAATTGCTTTAGATAATAACAACTGGTTTCTGGAAAAAACTGAACTAATAAAAAATGATATAGAGATGCAAAAATTTTTGGATAATGCAAAAAGTACTATATATTGAATTATAAGTTCAAAAAATAACCCGAAAAAAATCTTTTCGGGTTATTTTTTATTATCACCTTAAGGCTTAAACTTTAAAGGAAGATGCACCACTTTTTTAGTTTCAAAAAATTCATCTTCAAATATCTCTGATAAATCATATAAGTTTGCAGCAGGGAAATCTTTTAGTTCTTCTGCTAAGTCACCGCCTTTTAAATACAGAATTCCATTTTTTAATTTATGTTTATGCTGCTTTTTGATTTTATCTTTTATCCACGAAACAAAATCAGGCATATTGGTTACGGCACGGCTCACAATAAAATCGAAATCACCTTTTACCAATTCGGCACGTTTTTGTTCTGCTTTTACATTTTTTAATTCTAATGCATCTACAACGCCCTGAACCACTTTTATTTTTTTAGCAATCACATCAATCAAATAAAAACGGGTCTCCGGAAAAAGAATCGCTAACGGAATTCCAGGAAAACCTCCTCCTGTTCCAACGTCCAGAACTGTTGTTCCGGGTTCGAATTTCATAACTTTAGCAATTCCTAAAGAATGTAAAATGTGTTTTGTATATAATGAATCAATGTCTTTGCGTGAAATAACATTGATTTTTTCATTCCAATCGTGGTATAAAAAGTCTAATTTTTGAAATTGTTCGATTTGAAGATCGGTCAAATTGGGAAAATATTTCAATATCTCATCCATTGCTGTAAATTTTTAACAAAAGTACTACTTTACGATTGAAATATTTAACTCAATTTTGCAAATTGAGAATTTATAATAATTACCTTTGAAACCTATTTAAAACAATTATGAATAACACGGCTCCAACTTTTGCAAGGCAAGACAATCTGAAGTTTTTCAGAACACTTAATTCTCGGGTAAACAATTACTTCAAGGAGAATAATATTCAGAAAACCGGAAATTGGAAATTACATTTAAAAGCTGTTATTCTGTTTGCAGTTTTTCTAACTCCTTATTTCTTAATCCTTACTCTTAATATGCCTTTTTGGTTAATGCTTCTGCTTTCTATTATTATGGGAGTTGGAATGGCAGGTGTAGGAATGAATGTAATGCACGACGGAAATCACGGTTCTTACTCTAATAAAAGCTGGATCAATAAATTCATGGGCGGAACAATTTATGTTCTGGCTGGAAATGTTTACAACTGGCAGGTACAGCATAATGTGCTTCATCATACTTATACTAATATTCCTGGGCACGATGAAGATTTGGATGCCGGAAGAATTATTCGTTTTACTGAACATGCAGAATGGCATCGTTTTCACCGTTTCCAGCATTATTATTCTGTTTTCTTATACGGGTTACTAACTTTTAATTGGGCTTTAACTACTGATTTTAAGCAAATGCGTAATTACCTTAAAAGAAAACTTTCTTATGGTGAACCAAAAAGTCCTAAAATTTTATGGACAACCCTTATTATCACTAAAATGATTTATGTGTCAATCTGGATTGTTTTACCAATTTTAATTGGAATTACCTGGTGGAAAGTTCTCCTTGGCTTTTTCCTAATGCACTATACAGCAGGTTTAATTTTAAGCATTGTATTTCAGCTGGCGCATGTTGTAGATCATACTACAAATCCAACTCCAAATGATTTAGGCGAAATGGATAATACATGGGCTATTCACCAATTGTATACTACAACCAATTTTGCTCCAAAAAACGCAATCGTAAATTGGTATACTGGCGGATTAAACCATCAAATCGAACATCATATTTTTCCAAATATCAGTCACATTCATTATGGTAAAATTGCAAAAATTGTAAAAGAAACCGCAAAGGAGTGCAACTTACCGTATTATGAATACAAAACAATGAGAAGCGCCGTTGCTGCTCACTTCAAACATTTACGTGACTTAGGAATGAAACCTGAATTAGCAGTTTAGAAACTAAAAAAAATCTATTAATAATTAACCTTCCTTAATCACACAGCAAATTAAGGACTTCAAAATTTTTATAATGAACCATATTCTTTCGGACAGAATCAACAACCTTGCGACTTCACAAACATTGGCAATGGCCGCTTTGGCAAGAGAATTAAAAGCACAAGGAAAAGACATTATCAGTTTAAGTTTAGGTGAACCAGATTTCAATACACCAGACTTTATTAAAGAAGCTGCTAAAAAAGCAATCGACGATAATTACAGTACATATTCTCCAGTTGATGGATATCAGGATTTAAAAGAAGCTATCTGCAGAAAATTCAAAAGAGACAATGATTTAGAGTACAAACCATCTCAAATCGTAGTTTCTACAGGAGCAAAACAATCTTTATACAACATTGCTCAGGTAATGTTAAACGATGGTGACGAGGTAATTTTACCAGCACCTTACTGGGTTTCTTATTTCGAAATCGTAAAACTTTCTGGAGGAGTTCCGGTTGAAGTTCCAACTTCTGTAGAAACAGATTTTAAAATTACCCCAGAACAATTAGAAGCTGCGATCACACCAAAAACAAAAATGATGTGGTTTTCTTCTCCATGTAATCCTTCAGGATCTGTTTACAGCAGAGAAGAATTAACAGCACTTGCAAAAGTTTTAGAAAAACACCCAAATATTTACGTAGTTGCAGATGAGATTTATGAGCACATCAATTTCTCAGGAACTTTCTGCAGTATCGGTTCTATCCCAGGAATGTTAGAAAAAACAATCACTGTAAACGGAGTTGCAAAAGCATTTGCAATGACAGGATACAGAATTGGATATATTGGAGCTCCAGAATTTATCGCAAAAGCATGTACAAAAATTCAAGGGCAAGTAACATCTGGTGCAAACTCTGTAGCACAACGCGCTACAATTACAGCTGTAGATGCTGATCCAAGCGTATTAAACGAAATGGTTCAGGCTTTCCACGGACGTAGAGATTTAGTAGTTGGATTATTAAAAGAAATTCCGGGAGTAAAAATCAACGTTCCAGAAGGTGCATTTTACGTATTCCCAGACGTTTCTTCTTTCTTCGGAAAAACGTTAAAAGGACACGAAATTAAAGATGCAAACGATGTTTCTATGTATCTTTTAGCTGAGGCAAACGTGGCAACAGTAACAGGAGATGCTTTTGGAAATCCAAACTGTATTCGTTTCTCTTACGCAACAAGCAACGATATTTTAAAAGAAGCTTTACGCAGAATCAAAGAAGCTTTGACTGCATAACAATATTCTAAATTTTACTAAAACGGCTTAAGGTTCAAAAGTTTCATCACTTTTATACTTTAAGCTGTTTTTTTATGCATTTAATTTGGGCATGTCCCTTCGGGTCGGGCTTTCGGCTATATCTTTTATTCCGCTCCGCTTCATAAAAGGATACTGCCTCAATCCCTCACGCAAACCATAAAACGAGAACATTCATTTTCAAAAGAAAAAAATCTCCTAGATCTGCTAAATCTGCATGAAACAAAAAAAATTACAAAATTCCCATTCTACAATATTATAAAACCTTGAATATAATCCTGTAAAACATAACACTTTATAAATCGCCAACTTTGTAATGTATTAATTTAAAAACTATTAGTCATGTTACATACAGATGAAACCACACAAGAAGCAGTTAAAACTTTAGAAGGATTAATTTCAATTCTCGAAGATGGAAAACTAGGATATACAAATGCTGCCGAACATGTAGAAAACCCGGCAATGAAAACCGATTTTCTGGAATATGCCAGAGAAAGAGCTTTATATATTGTAGAATTACAAGACGAAATCAACAAACTAGGGAAATCAACAGATAATTCAGGCGGAGGTCCGCTTGGAGCTTTACACCGTACATGGATTGATATTAAATCAGCTTTTACAGGCGGTGACACAGAAGCCATTATAAATGCTTGTATTACGGGTGAAGAAGCCGCAATCGAAAAATATAAAAAGGCACTTGAAGAAAACCATTTAGAACATGATCAAGTATATATCGTTTCAAAACAACTAAACGGTATCCAGAATACTTTATCACAAATTAAAATGAGAGCAAATTAATCGATTGGTTCATGCTTTTTTTTGAAAACTGCCCGGTCTTCGGATTGGGCGGTTTTTTTTATTTGTTTATTTAATAAAACAATTCTTATATTTGTGCGCTAAAAAAATCTTAACTAATCAAATAAAACCTAATGAAATTTATAATGCGCTTTCTATTTACATTTGTTCTTTTTATCAGCCACTTTTCTAATCATTTAAGAGCACAAGCAACAGGTAACTTCATTAAGGCATCAATAGGTTACGGATCAAGTTCTTCTTATTATATTGAAGATTATGGAAGTCAAGACGAAGTAGATGTTATGGGAGGTGGCCTTTATCTTCAAGGAGAATATATTATAGGAATAAAATCATGGTTTAGTATAAGACCTTACGCCGGTGCCATTTTTGAATCTGCTGATAAAAATCAAAATCTGCAAAATCAACCTCAATATAAAGTAACAACTAATGCTTTTTTGATGGGAGGGAAAGTTCGTCTTTGTGCCCCAATTCCATGGGTCGCTCCATTTATTGAAGGTGGTGTCGGAACGTCTATTGGTAAATTCGAGACCTTTACACCCAACGTTAATTTTAATAAAAGTGATGTTTTACTACATATTCCATTTAGTATTGGATTGGCTGTCGGCAGACATAATAATTTCGAAATCGGAATTTCTGGATATTTTCATCCAGCTGCAAAACAGTCTACCGCCGTATTTGCACTTGGATATAATTTTCCGCTCGATTAACTATATTTCTTAATTCTTAATTAAAAATTTCATTTATCTTCATTCCATATTGCGTTAACAAATTCAAAAAAATCGCTTCATCACTAGCAAACTCGAATAATTTATTAGACCTTTGCACACTTTTTTTCGGGAATACCACAAAAGTCTAAAGTTTTAGAAATGAAGAAGAAAATCGAAATATTAGCTCCTGCTAGAGATTTAATTGGAGGAATCGCTGCCATAAACAGTGGCGCCGATGCTGTATATATTGGCGCGCCACAATTTGGAGCACGCTCTAATGCCAACAACTCTATTGAAGATGTTGCCGAACTGGTAAAATATGCTCACTTATTTAACGCACAGGTTTTTGTGGTTATCAATACCATTTTGTATGATAACGAGTTAGAAACTTGCCGTGCCATGATTTGGGAATTATACGATATTGGTGTCGATGCATTGATCATTCAGGATATGGCGATTATGGAAATGGACCTGCCTCCTATCGTACTTCACGCCAGTACGCAAGCCAATAACCGTGATGCTGATAAAATTAAATTCCTTAAAGATGCCGGAATCAAACGTGTCGTTTTAGCACGCGAATTAAACCTGCATCAAATTAAAACAATATACGATCACGCTGATGTTGAACTTGAGTTTTTCGTAACTGGAGCTTTATGCGTTTCTTTCAGCGGAAACTGTTACATGAGTGTGGCAAACGGAGAACGAAGCGCGAACCGTGGTTCTTGCGCTCAAAACTGCCGTTTACCTTATAACTTAATCGACGGAAACGGAGATACTTTAATCAGAAACAGTCACTTGCTTTCGATTAAAGATTTAGATGTTTCAGATCAGATTCCAAATTTGATTGAAGCCGGAATTGTTTCTTTCAAAATCGAAGGACGTTTAAAAGACGTTGCGTACGTTAAAAATAACGTATCTTATCTTCGTCAAAAATTAGACAGTTATCTTGAAGGAAGCGATAAATACGTCAAAGCCTCTTCTGGAAAATGTACGTATACTTTTGATTCTACATTAAGCAGAACTTTTAACCGTGGTTATACCGATTATTTCGTAAACGAAAGACACAGTTCTATTGGTTCTTGGGAAAGCCCAAAATCAAAAGGTCAATATATTGGTAAATTAATTAGAACTGCTGGCGGTGCTTACGAAATCGAAAACGGTGAATTATTAAACAACGGTGATGGACTTTGCTTTATCAACGAAAATAATGAAGCTGACGGAATCTATGTAAACAAAGCCGAAAACGGAAAAGTATATCCAAACGTTTTAAAAGAAATCAAAGACGGAACTTTCATCTATAGAAATAACGATGCTGCTTTCATCAAAATTGTTGAAAGAGAAGACAGTGCCATCCGTAAAATTGGAACTACATTATTGCTTACTGAAAACGAAAACGGTTTTGAATTAATCGCTACCGACGAAGATGGAAATGTAAGTACAGTAAAGTTAGAACACGCAAAAGAAAAAACTAAAACTGGTGAATCGATCGAAGAAAACATTAAAGTTCAATTGGCAAAAACAGGTTTTACACCTTACAGCGCCGATGAAATCAACATTATGTTTTCTCAAAACTGGTTTCTTCCTATTTCAAAAATCAACGAAATGAGAAGAAATGTTTTCGAACAATTATCAGAAATTCGTTTGGCAAACTACGTTCGCGAAGAACACCAATTGGTAAAAACGTCACATCCTTACCCAGAAACCAAACTGGATTTCATGTACAACGTTTCGAACAAAACGGCTCGTAAATTCTACGAACGCCACGGTGTTACTGAAATCGAAAAAGCATTCGAATTACAATGGGATCCAGGAAAATCTCGTGTAATGACAACCAAATACTGCATCAAATACGAGTTGAAAAAATGTCCGATACACCAAAAAGACATCGTAGGTGTTAAGGTAAAAGAACCATTGGTTTTAAAACAGGGAGAATTAGAATACAAACTAAAATTCAACTGCAAACCCTGCGAAATGGAAATCTGGGAAAAAGATGCCGAATTTGAGATTGAAGAAGATCATTTTCATTAATATAAAAAAAGCGATACTTAATTAGGTATCGCTTTTTTGTTTATTTCTTCTTCGTAGTTTTTGCTTTTGAATCAGGCGGTGTAATCTTTATTTTGGTTGCCTTTAATGCTGATTTTGATTCTGTTTTTTTCTCTCGTTTTACATTATATAAATCTACGACCTTTTCAATGTCATCATATTTATACTCTTTATCTTCAATTTTTTTAGCAATTTCAGGATTATCGCTAAAATAATAAACTCCATATTCCTTAAAAAAAGCATTATAACCTGCAGAAAGAGCGTTTGAACTCACAGAAACCAGCACAGGATAATCTTCATTACTTCTTTTTAAGTAATGATTTATTTCTTTAGAAACCACCTGCATTTTCTTTACTTTAACCTTTTCTTTCGTTTTTTCATCCTCAACCTTCACTTCTTTTATTCCGTATTCTTCACCACCTAAATATAAAGAAGCCTTACCTGTAATAATTTTACAAATCCAGTTTTCATCAATAACCTTAAATTCTGTTCCCTTCTTTTTATACACCTTTGTTTTTGTTCTTACAAAAGTATAAGACAATTTTTTATTGTCGTCTAAAATTTGAATAGAATCTATATCACTGCTGGCGTACTTTTCATTCTCCTCGCCAACTTTTATTTTTACTTTTTTATCTGCAAGCCCAGGAAAGTTAACTATTCCGCTGACTTTTTGTTTATCTTTTTTAAAAATTACAGCATTAGCTTTTTGTTCTCCCATTCCAAAATTAAATGTAATTCCGGCTGATTGTGAATGTACGAACGATGTAATGCATAAAGCACTCATTATTAAAATAAAATTTATTCTCATCTTATGATTATTATTTGTTTTGCGGGCAAATATAGAAATATACTAATGGCTGCATCAAAATTCCCGAATTAATTTAACCTGAATTTTCTACAAATATTTATAAGCGTTATTTTCGTCATAAACATATAAATTTGGGCGTGTCCCTCCGGGTCGGGCTATCCGTTCCAAGTCCTCGCACTTCCTTCGTCAGGCTGCGGGCTTTCCACTTCTATCCCTCACGCGAACGTATTCATAAGAACTTTAACATTTATAATTCCCAGAATCTTGTCATTTCGAGGAACGAGAAATCACACTAGAAACTCCACAATCAAAATCGCCAATCTTTGTCGAATCCCGAGTGTGATTTCTCGTTCCTCGAAATGACAAACTGTGTGGTTACTATTTCTAAAACGTAAGTTGGTTATTAAATTAAATCTGCCGAATCTCCAAAATCTGCGTGAAAAATTCTTTGCGAGCTTTTTTTATCTTAAAAACAAAAACTTAGTGTTCTTTGCGCTCCCGATAGCTATCGGGATTGCGAACTTTGCGGTTAAAACCTTTTTCCCTACTTTTACTACTCAAACATTACAACACTCCAAAATGAAAATATTACTCCTAGGTTCAGGCGAATTAGGCAAAGAATTTGTCATTGCCGCACAACGAATCGGACAAACCATAATTGCAGTTGACAGTTACGAAAATGCACCGGCAATGCAAGTCGCACACGGTTTTGAAGTCATCAATATGCTTGACGGCGAAGCTCTTGACCGAATCGTAGCCAAACACCAACCCGATTTTATAGTTCCCGAAATAGAAGCCATTCGCACCGAACGTTTTTACGATTACGAAAAACAAGGAATCACCGTTGTTCCTTCAGCGAAAGCGGCAAACTTTACCATGAATCGTAAAGCTATTCGCGATTTAGCAGCAAAAGAATTGGGATTAAGAACAGCAAAATATGAATACGCAACTTCGGCAGAAGAACTTCAAAAAGCCGTTCTAGAAATTGGAATTCCTTGCGTGGTAAAACCATTAATGTCATCCTCAGGAAAAGGACAATCGACTATCAAAACAGAAAGCGATATTGAAAAAGCATGGCAATATGCCGTTGCGGGTTCGCGTGGCGATGTTATCGAAGTAATTGTTGAAGCATTTGTAGATTTCCATTCAGAAATTACGCTTTTAACAATTACTCAAAATGACAATCCAACTTTATTCTGCGCTCCAATTGGTCACAGACAAGAAAGAGGTGATTATCAGGAAAGCTGGCAGCCAGCTTTGGTTTCAGAAAAAGATTTGTACGAAGCACAGGATATGGCCGAAAAAATTACCGAAGCGCTTGGCGGAGCTGGACTTTTTGGTGTTGAATTTTTCCTTACTAAAGAAGGTGTTTATTTCTCTGAACTTTCCCCTCGTCCTCACGATACCGGAATGGTAACTTTAGCAGGAACACAGAATTTTAATGAATTTGAACTGCATTTAAGAGCCATTTTAAGCCTTCCAATTTTCGAAATTACTTTAGAAAAAGCCGGAGCAAGTGCTGTAATTTTAGCATCTGAAGATTCAGCAAATCCAACTTTTACCGGAATCGAAAAAGTAGCCGCTTTACCAAAAACCGATTTCAGGATTTTCGGAAAACCAACTTCAAGACCGTACCGCAGAATGGGAGTTGTTTTAAGCCACGATACACTTTCGACTCCAATCAATGAAATAACAGAACGTGCCAAAAAAACGGCAAAATTAATAACTGTAAACTCTTAAAAATGAAAAAACTTATATTCATGATTTTCCTGTTTATTGGAATTTCAGTGCAGGCACAAGACAAAAAGAAATTTGACAAACCAACAATCGTGGAAGCTTCGTGTGGAGAATGCCAATTTGGTATGAAAGGCAAAAGCTGTGATTTAGCAGTTCGCATCGACGGAAAAAGCTATTTCGTGGACGGAACTACAATTCACGATCACGGTGATGCACACTCAGAAAAAGGTTTCTGTAATGCAATAAGCAAAGCTTTAGTTACAGGAGAAATTAAAGGAAACAGATTCAAAGCAACTTCATTTACTTTAATCGACGATAAAAAATAATGGCATTAATTCTCGAAAACATTGCCAAACACGTTTCTCTGACACCAGAAGAACAGGCGCTTTTTTTATCTAAACTAGAAACCAACACTTACAAAGCCAAAACGCTTTTATTAAATGCCGGCGAAGTATGCAAACATTCGTATTTTGTAAATTCAGGTATTTTAAGAAGTTTCAATATCAACGATAATATTGTTGAACATGTTTTATCATTTGCCTGCGAAGGCTGGTGGATGAGTGATATGTACAGTTATTTTTCGCAAAAACCGGGACAGCTTTTTATTGAAGTTCTGGAAGAAGCTGAAGTGGTTTCGTTATCTAAAGAAAATCAGGAACAATTGTATCTTGAAATTCCAAAATTGGAGCGATTTTTTAGAATTTTAATCGAAAACTCTTTAGTTGCCAACCAACAGCGATTAATGGACAACTTGAGTTTACCCGCCGAAGAACGTTTCGAAAAATTCACAAAAAAATACGGAACATTGGTACACAAAGTTCCTCAAAAACAAATCGCTTCTTTCATTGGTGTAACACCTGAATTCTTCAGCAAAATGAAAGCTCGCCTTTTGAAAAAGTAAAATTATTTAGCCACAGATTTCACAGATTAAAGGATTAAAAAAATATTGCCACGAATTACACAAATTTTCACAAATTAAAATGAAATTCGTGAAAATTTGTGTAATTCGTGGCAAAAAAAAATCCTTTTAATCTGTGAAATCTGTGGCCATAAAAAAGCCAGTTCATTAAACTGGCTTTTCTTTTGAATTAAAATTGCTCAACCTCTGTAGAATGTTCCATTGCGGTTATTGCTGATTTCCCTAACATTACCGTATTTTGAACGGCATCAAAATAAGAAGTTCCCACAAAAGCCTGATGTTTTACAGCTCTGAATCCGTTTTTCTGCAAAGCAAATTCACGTTCCTGCAATTCAGAATATCCTGCCATTCCTCGCTCTTTGTAAGCTTTAGACAATTCAAACATGCTCGTATTCAAAGCGTGGAATCCTGCTAAAGTAATGAACTGAAAACTATATCCCATTGCTGCTAAATCTTCTCTGAATGTTTCCATTTCAGCAACTGATAACTTTGCTGCCCAATTGAAAGACGGCGAACAATTGTAAGCCAGCATTTTATCTGGGAATTCCTTTTTCATTGCTTTTGCAAATTTTCTTGCATAATCCAAATCTGGATTACTGGTTTCCATCCAAATTAAATCGGCGTATGGTGCGTAACTTAAACCTCTTGCAATTCCCTGATCAATTCCGTTTTTAACGTAGAAGAAACCTTCAGTCGTTTTTTCACCTGTTAAAAACTTTCTATCTCTTGGATCCGCATCGCTTGTTAGTAAATTAGCTGCATCGGCATCTGTTCGAGCAACTATTAAAGTTGAAACTCCCATAACATCTGATGCCAAACGTGCTGCAATTAATTTATTAATTGCCTCTTGCGTTGGAACTAAAACCTTTCCACCCAAGTGTCCGCATTTTTTAGCAGAACTTAATTGATCTTCAAAATGAACTCCGGAAGCTCCTGCTTCAATCATAGATTTCATTAATTCGAAAGCATTTAAATTGCCGCCAAAACCTGCTTCGGCATCAGCCACAATGGGAACTAAATAATCTTTTCTATCTTCAATATTATTTACAGTCTGAATCTGATCAGCACGCAATAAAGCGTTGTTGATCTTTTTTACCACCATCGGAACGCTGTTTACCGGGTAAAGCGATTGGTCAGGATACATTTCTCCCGCCAGATTTGCATCAGCAGCAACCTGCCATCCACTTAAGTAAATTGCTTCTAAACCCGCATCGACTTCCTGAATCGCCTGATTTCCAGTCAACGCTCCCAAACCTGCAACATAATCCTGACTTTTTAACTTTCTCCATAATTTCTCTGCACCCATTTTGGCAATAGAATGCTCAATTTTATAAGACCCCTGAAGTGTTACTACTTCGCTTGCAGTGTAAGGACGCTCAACTCCTTTCCATCTCGGGTTCGTAATCCAATCGTTAATCAATTCCTGAATTCTGTCTTCTGTTGTTTTCATAATATAGTTTAGTTAAAGTGGTTCGTTAATAAAGTTTTCAGTCTCGTTTCTCAGTTTTCAGTTTGAACCAAGATTTTAAACACATAGAAACATAGTTATACTTTGTGGTTAAAGGCGTTTCACTTGTTTCAATACACATAGTTACCTATGCATGAAAAACTAGTTTTTTTCTTTTCTCTTTTTACAGAAAAAATAAAATCTATGTTTCTATGTGTTTAAACAATTTAAGTCTAAGTTTGATTTTCATTGTATCTGCCTGATCTGCTAAATCTGCGAGAAAAAAATATTAGCCCGCAGATCTGGCAGATTGAGCAGATTTTAAAAAATTTATAAGTATTTATAACATGGAAGAGTAAGGAAATCCACAAAATGCAGGTTTACAACCAGTCTTTCCAGCATTTTTTCGGCTAATGGAAATTGTTGTTTTTCATAATTTTCTTCTCCTAGCTCTTCCTTAATTTTTCTGAATTCATCTAAAGCCAATTCATGATAATAAGCCAAATCTAATTTTCGTCCATTATCTAAAATCACTTTATTCTGAAGCCATTGCCACAATTGCGATCTTGAAATTTCGGCCGTTGCAGCATCTTCCATCAAATTATGCAAAGCGGCGGCGCCTTGTCCGTTTAGCCATGAAGCCAGATATAGAACTCCAACATTGATATTTTTGCGAACACCGTTTTCGGTTATCAGCCCAATTGGTGGTTCAATCAAATCGGCTTCTGTAATTTTTCGATGCTCTCTTTTTACATGAATCTGATTTGGAGTTGGCATTCCTTTATCAAAAATCTCTTTTGCAATTGAAACTAAATCTGGATGCGCTACCCAAGTTCCGTCGTGTCCATTTTTAACTTCACGCTCTTTATCGGTTCTTACTTTTGCGAAAGCGACTGCATTGGCTTCTTCATTATTTCGAATCGGAATCTGTGCTGCCATTCCTCCAATTGCATGAATTCCACGTTTATGACATCTTTGAATTACCAGATTTGAATAAGCATTCATAAAAGGCGAAGTCATAGTTACCTGATCGCGATCTGGTACAATGAATTTTGGATTTTTTCTAAACTTTTTGATGTATGAGAAAATATAATCCCAGCGTCCGCAGTTTAAGCCAACAATATGTTCTTTCAATTCGTAAATGATTTCATCCAGCTGAAAACTTGCCGTTATCGTTTCAATTAAAACCGTCACTTTTATCGTTCCTCTGTTCAGTTTTAAATAATCCTCCGTAAAATCGATTACATTATTCCACCAGCGCGCTTCCAGGTAATGCTCTAATTTCGGTATGTAGAAATACGGTCCTGAATTGTTTTCTAATAGTCGTTTATGATTGTGAAAAACATATAAACCAAAATCTACCAAAGAACCCGAAACCTCATTTCCTTCAACTAGAACATGTTTTTCTGGCAAATGCAAACCTCTTGGACGCACAATTAGCGTGGCAATTTTTTCATTTAAATGATACGATTTCTGTTTCACCAAATCAGTATACGTAATTGTTTTGTTTACCGCATCTATTAAATTTACTTGACCATCCATAAGATTTTGCCAGGTTGGCGAAGTGCTGTCTTCAAAATCGGCCATGAAAGTTTTTGCTCCCGAATTCAACGCATTGATAATCATTTTGCGGTCAACCGGCCCAGTAATTTCTACTCTTCGATCCAGTAAATCTTTCGGAATTTCTCCAGCTTTCCAACTGCCTTCTCTCACACTTTTGGTTTCTGGAATAAAAACCGGCATAATTCCCTGATCAAAAGTGACTTGTTTCTGCTCACGCTGTAAAAGCAATAGTTTTCGCTGTGATTCGAATTTTCTATGCAATTCAGTTATAAAAACAATGGCTTCTTCTGTCCAGATCTTTGGATAACGAAGCTTCTTTTCGGCTAAAAATTCCATTGCCGTTTCGGTAATTTCTAATTGGTTTTTCATAGCTGTGGTTTTTAATTTCATTAGCAGTAATTGAATCGATTCTATGTTTTTCAAAAACACAAATCCATAACAAACTGATAATTAATATTTTCTACACCACAATATTAGAAAAAAGTTTTTTACAAAACAAGCGAACGTTCGCTAAAAATAAAAAATAATTTTTTGGCGATTATTTTTAGAATACCTATATTTGGTTCATGGATATCGAAAAAGACTATATAAAGCTGATCTTCGGATTAAAATTGAAGCAAGTCAGAACGCAAAAAAATCTGTCTCTTTTTGGCTTGGCCAAATTGACAAATCTTTCAAAATCGTATTTAAACGAGATTGAAAAGGGGAAGAAATATCCAAAAACAGATAAAATTTTATTGCTCTGCGAACATTTGGACGTGACTTATGACCAAATGGTGTCTTTAAAACTTGATAACAACCTCGCTCCAATTGGCGAAATCTTGAAATCAGGCATTTTAAAAGAGATTCCGCTAGAGCTTTTCGGAATTCAAGAAGCCGATTTAATTGATATTATTGCCAATGCACCTGCAAAAGTCAATGCTTTTATCAGCACCATTATCGAAATTGCACAGCATTATAATTTAAGTCGCGAAAGTTTCTTTTTAGCCGCTTTGCGTTCGTATCAGGAAGCGCACAGTAATTATTTTGAAGATTTAGAAGAAAAAGTAATTGCATTTTCGAAGTCGTTTCAAATCAACCTGGATTCTAAAATCAGCGTTGAAGAATTGGAAGCGATTTTAAAAGAAGAATACGAATACCATATCAAAGAAATCGTTTTTACAGATCAGGAAGCTTTGGGCGATTTGCGCTCGATTTATGTTCCAAAAAGCAAAACTTTATTACTTTCTACAGAACTTGACGCTCCGCAGAAAGCATTTATTTTAGCTAAAGAAATAGCTTATAATTACCTAAAAATCTCTGATCGTTTATTGACTTTCAGCTGGATTAAGTTTGAAAATTTTGATCAGGTTTTGCACAACTTTTATGCTTCTTATTTTGCTGGTGCTTTGTTACTGCCAAGAAAATTAGTGGTGGATAAAATCAATTCTTTTTTAGAAAATGAGAATCCGAAACCGGAAGAATTTGTTCAATTAATTGAAAGTTTTGAGGTTTCGCCTGAATCTTTTTATCAGCGATTGACCAATTTATTACCAAAAGATTTTCAACTGAAGAATTTATTCTTTTTAAGACTATCACACCGAATTGGTTCTGATGTTTACCAAATTAATAAAGAATTACACATTACACATCAGCAAGAACCGCACGCCAACGAAACCAACGAGCATTATTGTAGAAGATGGGTTTCGGTTAAAACAATAGACGAAGCCATCAAACAAAATAAATCTCATTTTTTTGATGCGCAAATTTCAAGTTATGCGAATAGCGGAAACGAATATTTAGTATTTTCATCGGCTACAAAAGATCCTTTTCTGCATGATACCATTCGAAGTATTTCTGTCGGAATTTTGATTAATCCAACAATGAAAAAGAAATTCAAGGTCATTGACGGAAAACCTTTGGTGAAACGAATTGTTGGTGTAACTTGCGAAACCTGTGCTGTTCAGGATTGTCTGGAAAGAGCAGCACCGCCAATTGTTTTAGAAAGAAAAAAACGCCATGAGAATACCGATGCTGTTGTACAGCAGTTTATGAATCAATATAGTTAGAATGCCATGAAATATTTTACTTTACTAATCACCCTGTTTTTCATCAACTTCACTCAAAAAACAGATAAACTTACCGGCCGTTACAATTATTTAATTGAAGAAGACAATGCTTACATCCAAAAAGATAAAATTACTTTTAAGGACAGCATTTTTGCCTTTGACAACAAATATCTACCGAAAGGAAAAGTTTCTTATGGCAATGTAATACTATTGGATAATTTCATTAATACTGATTTAGTTATAAGTATTCCAAAAGATCAAATCGAAAAAGATACGATTCTATTTTATATGCATGATAAGCAAAGTTCTGCTTCGAATTATCTTGACGAAGTAGTTGGGAAAGGGAAATTAATTAAGATTAAATAATTCAGCGCAATCTTGTCATCCTAAGGAACGAAGGATCACACTCGGAAGTCAACAAAGATTGGCGATTATGCAGGCGGAATTTCTTGTGTGATCCTTCGTTCCTCAGGATGACAAACCATACGATTAATTTGAAGCAAAAAATCACTTTATAATTTCAATCTTTGCGGAGTTACTTGCGAAGATTTCTCCTTCGTCAAAATGACAAATCATGCTAGTACTTTGAGATAAAAAAAACTTTATAATTTCCAATCTTTGTAGAGCTACTTGCGAAGATTTCTCCTTCGTCGAAATGACAAATCATGTTGGTACTTTGAGATAAAAAAACTTTATAATTTCCAATCTTTGTAGAGCTACTTGCGAAGATTTCTCCTTCGTCGAAATGACAAACCATGTGGCTCCTTTGAGGTAAAACGTTTAAACTTCTGCACCTTTGAACCTTCTTATAAAAATGAAACTTCCCGCATAGCCCCGATAGAAGTGGAAATCCTTTTGTGGTGGGGTTCACCACAAAAGATTGTAACGGATAGCGGGACTAAACGTCTTTTGAAAACGATTCTTTCTGCTCCAGAAAAAACTTAGTATCTCAGCACCTTAAAACCTTAGAATCTTTTCTTAATCTACATTAAGTGCTTTTCGTTTACATCGGCTGTATCTTTGTACTATCAAAATCAATAAAAGACAAAATCATGGAAAATATAGTATTGCACAAAGCAGACACAAGAGGAAATGCGAATCACGGATGGTTAAACGCTTATCATAGCTTTAGTTTCGCGAGCTGGTACAATCCAGACAGAATTCAGTTTGGAGCACTTCGTGTTTTGAATGACGATACAATTGCAGCGGGAATGGGATTTGGAACTCACCCTCACGATAATATGGAAATTATTACGATTCCATTAGAAGGTGATTTGGCTCACAAAGACAGCATGGGAAATACTGAAGTAATCAAAAATGGTGACATTCAGGTTATGAGTGCAGGAACAGGAATTCAGCATAGTGAGTTTAATCCGAACGCAGATCAGCAGACTAAATTGTTACAAATTTGGCTGTTTCCGAACAAAAGAAATGTTACACCACGTTACCAGCAGATTACTTTAAATGTTGCTGACAGACATAATAAATTAGCACAAGTTTTATCTCCAAATGCTGATGACGAAGGAGTATGGATTCACCAGGATGCGTGGTTCAATATGGGTAATTTCGATTCTGGAGTTACTGCTGAATATAAAATCAAAAAAGAAGGAAACGGAGTTTATGCTTTCGTTTTGAAAGGAAATGTTACCATCAACGGTCAGGAATTAAATTCTCGTGATGCGGTTGGAATTTCAGGAACTGACACTTTGAATATTAAAGCAAATACAGACGCTGAATTTTTATTAATGGACATTCCAATGAATTATTAATTCAAACAAAAAAATTAATACCTGTACTTTGAAACGATAATAAATCTGAAAATCAGATTATTATCGTTTCTTTTTTTTTTCCCATTTCAAAAAAGAAAGACTAACTTTATAAATAAGAAAATTGGTCTGACTTTAAAATTAAATTCATCCTTAAAATTTTAAACCATGAATCCAAATAACCTCATTAAAGAATATACAAACGGAGAAGTTACGATTGTGTGGCAATCTGGAAAATGCATTCACTCGGCAAATTGTGTCAAAAACAATCCAGATGTATTTCGTCCAAAAGAAAAACCGTGGATTACTCCAGAACAATCTACAACTGAGAAAATAATTTCTACTGTTAATAAATGTCCGTCGGGAGCGCTGACATTTTATATGAATAACAAAAGCTAAGCTTTAAGCATTAGTTTTTTCGCCACAGATTAAAAGGATTAAATTGATTTTTTTCGCCACAAATTTTCACAAATTTTGATTCAATTTATTTCGTGGAAATTCGTGTAATTCGTGGCAATATATTTTTTTTAATCCTTTTAATCTGTGTAATCTGTGGCAAAAACAATCATCTTTTTTATTTCTTAATCTAGATTAAGTGCTCCAGGACAACTCTCACCGTAACTTTGTCCTATCAAAATGAAATTAATTATTTAAAATATTTAAAAAATAAAATTATGGCAACTACAAAATGGTCAATTGACCCAACTCACTCAGAAATTGGTTTTAAAGTTAAACACATGATGTTTACGAATGTTTCAGGAAAATTTGGAACTTATGATGCTTCTGCAATCACAGAAGGTGAAAGTTTTGATAACGCAGATTTCAGTTTTTCTGCTGATATCGCTTCAGTAGATACTGCAAATGCAGATCGCGACGGACATTTAAGAAGTGGCGATTTCTTTGACGCTGAAAATCATCCAAAATTAACTTTCAAATCTTCTGCTTTCAAAAAGATCAATGATGGTGAATATGAATTAACTGGAGATTTAGACATTAAAGGTGTTTCTAAAACAGTAAAATTCCCAGTTGAATTTAGTGGAATCATGACTGATCCTTGGGGAAATACAAAAGTAGGTTTAAGCATAGAAGGAAAAATAAATCGTAAAGATTGGGGTTTAAACTGGAACTCAGCTCTTGAAACGGGTGGTGTTTTGGTAGGCGAAGAAGTTCGCTTGAACATTGAATTACAATTTGTAAAACAAGCCTAATACTTTATAATAGGTTTTAATTTGGTTGGTTAAAAAGCCTGTACCTTCTCGGGGTACAGGCTTTTTTGCTTTTGAGAACGGGGGCTTCGACTTCGCTCANTCGTATTCTTAAAGATATCATATGTCAGGCTGAGCGAAGTCGAAGCTCTTTCTTACTTTACATTTCTAAATTCAGTCGGCGACATTCCAGTTTGTTTTTTGAAGAAGCGGGAGAAATACGAGTAATCTTCGTAACCGACTTTGAATGCGACTTCGTTTACAGCTAATTGCTTATCGATCAGCATTCTTTTTATTTCCAGAATCACTCTGTCTGTAATTACTTCTGTTGCTGTTTTTTGGAGAATTTCGTTGCAGATTCTGTTTAAATGTTTTAGCGTTATATTTAATTTCTCTGCATAAAATGAAGGTAGTTTTTCGGTTCTAAAATATTCTTCTAAAAGTGATTCAAACTTGTTGATTTTGATATTGTATGAATGCGTTTGATGTGAATACGTTTCACCATATTTTCTCGCTACTTCAATATGGATACAATCTAACAAATTCAACAATTTATCTAATTGATATTTGTTGTCTTGGCTATTTTCCTGAATCAATAAATCGAAATAAGGCTGGATTTTCGGGATTTCTTTTTCTTCAAAAACCATTTCTGGTCGGTTTTGAATAGAATGGTAAAAATTATAATCGTTGATCTTTTTTTGTCCGAAATACAAATTGTACAATTCCTGCGAAAAGATAATTACAAAACCTTCAATGTCTTCAGATAAATTCCAATGGTGCATTTGTCCCGGCTGCAGCACAAAAAGACTTCCTCTTTTGATTTCAAATTGGTCAAAATCGACTTCGTGCAATCCCGAACCTTTTGTAAAAAAGACCATTAAATACGAGTCATGACGGTGCGGTTCTTCGACAAAACTGTGACTTTTTAAATGCTCTTTAAAAGTATTGACGTAAAAATCGCGGTGAATATCGTTACAGCTAAAATTCTGAACACTATAAATGGGATATCGTTTCATAAAAAATGTCTTTATTGTGCTATAATAAGCGAAGATACTAAAAAGACTTTTATAATGCTCTGAATTACCTTTGTATAAACAAAAATCAACAATATCATGTCAAGCGCATTAACTCATATTTTAAAAAACGAATGTCCTGTTTGTCATAAAGGAAAAGTTTTTACAGACAAGAATATTTTTCTGAATTTCAGTTTTCCAAAAATGAATGAATACTGCAGTCATTGCAATTACAAATTCCAAAAAGAGCCTGGTTATTTCTTTGGTGCCATGTACGTAAACTATGGATTAACCGTGGCTCAGGGAATTGCAACGTATTGTATTGCACAGTTTTTCTTTGAAACAAATTTCGATTTAAGAATCCTTCCAATTATTGCCGTAACCATTACTTTGCTTACTCCTTTTAATCTTAGATTTTCAAGATTAGCATGGATTTATATGTTTAAGGATTATTCGAGCTAAAAAAATAGTACTTTTGCCTTCCAATTGAAACTAATTTTCAATTTTAAAAAAAGTAAAAATTAAATTAGACAAATGAAAGCATACGTATTTCCGGGTCAGGGTGCACAATTCACAGGAATGGGTAAAGACCTTTATGAAAATTCGGCTTTAGCCAAAGAATTATTCGAAAAAGCTAATGAAATATTAGGTTTCAGAATTACAGATATCATGTTTGAAGGCACTGCCGAAGAACTAAAAGAAACTAAAGTTACACAGCCTGCAGTATTTTTACATTCTGTTATTTTGGCGAAAACTTTAGAAGATTTCAAACCGGAAATGGTTGCAGGGCACTCATTAGGAGAATTTTCAGCTTTGGTTGCTAACGGAACTTTATCTTTTGAAGATGGTTTAAAATTAGTTTCTCAACGTGCTCTTGCAATGCAGAAAGCCTGCGAAATCACTCCATCTACAATGGCTGCTGTTTTAGGTTTAGCTGATAATGTTGTTGAAGAAGTTTGCGCTTCTATCGATGGTGTTGTGGTTGCAGCAAACTATAACTGCCCTGGACAATTAGTAATTTCTGGTGAAACTACTGCTGTTGAAAAAGCTTGCGAAGCAATGAAAGCTGCAGGAGCAAAACGTGCTTTAATTTTACCTGTTGGAGGAGCTTTCCACTCACCAATGATGGAACCAGCAAGAGAAGAATTGGCTGCCGCAATTGAAGCAACTAATTTCTCTGCTCCTATTTGCCCAGTGTATCAAAACGTTACTGCAAATGCAGTTTCTGATGCTAATGAAATTAAAAAGAACTTAATCATTCAATTGACTGCTCCTGTAAAATGGACTCAGTCTGTTCAGCAAATGATCGCTGATGGTGCTACTTTATTTACTGAAGTTGGTCCTGGAAAAGTCTTGACTGGATTGATTAATAAAATTGACAAAGAAGCTGCTGTTGCTAATGCTTAATTTTTAAGTGTTCAGTCGCAGTGACAGTTTTCAGTTGTTAACTGTATAAAAAACAATAAATCCTCATATACTTTGATAAGTTTATGAGGATTTTATTTTATAATTCCTTTGCTTCTTCGCTGTAATTATTTAGGATTCCAGTAATAAGATAATTTTGATTACTCTTTTCAAAAAATATATACCAAGTTGTTCTGGCGTTGGGTTTATAAAATACATATTCTGAGCCTAAATGCTTAAGAGATTTTGAGGTTTTCTTATGTGGAGATTTTCTAATCTTTTCAGGAACTGCGTCATAAATATTATCAACATATTCTTCAGCTGATTCTATAAAACCAAAATATTCCTTTTTATACAAGATTAAAACCAAATCATCAAGATAACTAATTACTGATGGAGTAAAAACAACTTCTATTTTCCCCACCATTCTCTAATTCTCCTTTTTGCTTCCTCTTTTGCTTCCTCTGGCGTTAATCCTTTTGCAAATTCAGCATCAAAATCAAAAGTTTCACGATCTATACCTTTAAATTTTGGTTTTTGAACTTCGTATTCTACTCTTGGCTCTTCGACCTTGTTATTCTTTTTATTTTCTTTATCCGAACTCATTATTCCTACATTTTAATCTTACAAATTTACAAAATAAACTAAATCAAATTTATAAAGTTTTCTTCTCCTTCTTTTTGTAATTAATAACAAAAACCCCCAAAATAATCAGGATTGTTGCAATTATAAAATCAATGGTGATTTTTTCATCCAAAATCAGCCAGCCAAAAAATACCGCAATTATGGTGTTGATATACGCCAAAATAGAAACCTGAACCGGAGTAACGTGTTTCAAAGCGTAATTATAGCTAAAAAAAGCAATTACAGATCCAAAAATTGACAAATACAATGCTGCAAAAATACTTTTAGTACTCCATAAATTCACATCAATAGTGGGCGAAAAAATAAATGCCAAAACAATCTGAATACACGAAGCCATTGTAAACTGGTAAAATAAATTAAGAACTATATTTTTAGATTTATTCCCATGAAGTTTGGTATAAATTGTTCCGGCCGCCCAGGCAGTAATTGCAAATCCCATAAACATCATTCCAATTCTGTAATCGGCATCTAAAAAAGATCCTAGTCCGTCTTTAAATATAAAAACGACTCCCGAAAATCCTATTATGACTCCAATAAATCCTCTTAAACTTGGTTTTTGTAATTTAAATAAAATACTGCCCAGAAAAATAAGTATAGGAGCCATAGCACTAATTACCGAAGCCAGTCCGCTTGGCACAGTCTGTTCAGCAACAGTTGTAAAACCATTTGCAATTACAATCATCAAAATAGAAGGAACCAGCTGGTGTTTTAAATTTTCCCACCCAATCCATTTCAATTCTTTTTTAAACAATAAAATCATCATCATGATTATTCCCGCCAATCCCTGACGAATTGAGGTTACAAACCAAGGCGGAATAGTTTCAACCGCAACTCTAATACCCAAAAAGGTAGTTCCCCAAATAATTCCAACAGCCGCTAAGGCAAATATTAGTTTATAGTCTAAACTTTGTTTCATGATAATTAATACGTTAAAAAAAAAATCCCAAACTATACTGCTATAATTTGGGATCTTAAAATTTTATAATTTTAACTAATAAAGAATTTATTTATTCCTCACTTTTTGTTCCCATTTCCAGGCGCTTGCCATTGCTTCGTCTAAACTAAGTTCTGCCTTCCAACCTAAGACATTATTTGCCTTATCTGTATTTGCATAAGCTTCAGTAATATCACCTTCACGACGAGGCATCATTTTATAAGGCAGTTTTTTACCGCTGACTTTTTCAAAGCTATGAATGACTTCTAAAACAGAACTTCCTTTTCCTGTTCCTAAATTGAAGGTTTCTACTTTTGCTGCATTCTTTTTATTAAATAAACGCTGTAAAGCAATTACGTGCGCTTTTGCTAAATCGACAACATGAATATAGTCGCGAACCGCAGTACCGTCCGGTGTTGGATAATCATTTCCAAAAACCGATAATTCCTGGCGTAAACCAACTCCAGTCTGCGTAATAAACGGAACTAAATTTTGAGGAACTCCCAACGGAAGCTCTCCAATTTCAGCTGTTTCATGTGCTCCAACCGGATTGAAATAACGTAATAAAATCGCGCTGATATTAGTAACCTTTGCAGCATCAGCAATAATTTCTTCTCCCATCTGTTTGGTATTTCCGTAAGGAGACATTGCAGTTTGTACCGGAGCATCTTCTGTAATTGGCATTTTTTCGGCTTGACCGTAAACCGTACAAGAAGAACTGAAAATAAAACTTGCTTCAGGTTTTTGCTGTAATTCCTGTAAAAGATAAACTAAACTGCTAATGTTGTTTTCATAATACAACAAAGGCTGTTCAACACTTTCACCAACTGCTTTTGAAGCTGCAAAATGAATCACACCAGTAACATCATTGTGTTTTTTAAAGAAATCCCGAACGGCGCTTTTTTCTCTTAAATCAATTTTTTCGAATAAAGGCGTTTTTCCTGTAATCGCGGTAATCCCTTTTAAAACATCTTCTGAAGAATTAGAAAGATTATCAATGATCACTACCTCATAGCCTTCGTTTTGCAATTCGACTACAGTGTGAGAACCGATAAATCCTAATCCTCCTGTTACTAATACTTTCATTTATTGGGTTGTTTTGTGGTTATTTTGGCTTTTATTATTTATTTAAAAATTCTAAAACAGAATCGGTAATAAATTTAATTTGTTCGTCGTCAAGCTCAGTATGCATTGGTAAAGCAATTACTTCCTGTACCAATTGATTAGTTACCGGGAACTGCTCTTCTTTATAACGAGGATCTAAGTATGCTTTTTGAGAATGCAATGGAATTGGATAGTAAATTGCACATGGAATTCCTTTGTCTAATAAATGCTGCATTAAAGCATTTCTATCAGCATCTAAAATTCTCAACACATATTGATGAAAAACGTGATCATTTTCGTTTGCATCAAAATCCGGAGTAATAATTTTTGCATTTCCAGCAAAAGCTGCATTGTATTTTGTTGCTGCTAAACGACGTGCTGCATTATATTCATCTAAAAGCGGCAATTTTGCATTTAAAACTCCAGCCTGAATACTGTCTAAACGAGAATTTACACCTACAACATCGTGATGGTAACGCTCGTACATTCCGTGATTTACAATTCCACGGATGATGTGTGCTAATTTATCATCATTTGTAAAAATTGCTCCTCCGTCTCCATAACATCCTAAGTTTTTAGACGGGAAGAACGAAGTTGCTGCAACGTGGCCAATTGTTCCTACTTTTGATTTTGTTCCAGATTTAGAGATATAATCTGCTCCAATTGCCTGTGCATTATCTTCAATTACATATAAATTATGTTCTGCAGCAATTTCCATAATCGCGTCCATATTCGCCGCACGTCCAAATAAATGAACTGGAACAATTGCTTTTGTTTTTGGCGTGATTGCTTTTTTCACTGCATCAATATCGATGTTCATATTATGCAGATCAACATCGACTAAAACCGGAGTCAATTGCAATAAAGCAATTACCTCAACAGTTGCTGCAAAAGTAAAATCGGCAGTAATTACCTCGTCACCTGGTTTTAAATCTAATCCCATCATTGCAATCTGCAAAGCATCTGTACCATTTGCACATGGAATCACATGTTTTGCTCCTAAATAGTCTTCAAGATTTTTTTGAAACTGATGAACTAATGGCCCGTTAATATAAGTATTTGTGTCTAAAACTTCTTGAATAGAAGCATCTACAGTAGATTTTATTTTTTCGTATTGACTCTTTAAGTCAACCATTTGTATTTTTTTCATTTTTGAATAATGTTTAAAATTAAAGACTCTATTTTAGACAGAAATCTCTAAAAGGAGGAACAAAAATAGTTATTAATAGCTTCAAACCAATGAAAATAGTCGAAAGAAATGTAATTTAGCTGCAAAAAAAATTACATGCTTTTTTTATACAATCTAACCATTTACATCGCAGGATTTTTCTTAAAAATCATAGCGCTATTTAGTCCGAAAATTAAGCTTTTTGTGGAAGGCCGAAAAAATGTATTTTCTGTTTTAGAAGAAAAAATCAAAGCAGACGATAAAACTATTTGGTTTCATTCGGCATCACTTGGCGAATACGAACAAGGGCTTCCAGTAATTGAAAAAATCAAAGAAAAATATCCATCTCACAAAATTATTGTAACCTTTTTTTCACCATCTGGATACGAAGTGCGTAAAAATAACACAGTTGCCGATGTGACAATTTATCTACCGCTTGATACTAAAAGCAATGCAAAGAGATTTTTAAAATTAGTTCATCCCGAATTTGCTTTTTTCATTAAATATGAGTTTTGGCTGAATTATTTAAACGAATTAGAAAAAAGCAAAACACCAACTTATTTGATTTCAGGTATTTTTAGAGACAGCCAGATGTTTTTTAAATGGTATGGCGGATTTTACAGAAAAGCCCTAAACGCCTTCACTTACTTTTTTGTTCAAAATGAAAGGTCAAAACAAAAAATCGAAGCGATTGGTTTTAAAAACGTAATTGTTTCCGGCGATACTCGTTTTGATCGGGTAAATGCCATCTTGGAAAGAGACAATACCCTGGACTATGTTGAAAATTTTAAAAACAATCAGCTGACTATTGTAATTGGAAGTTCATGGCCGAAAGACGAAGTTTTATTAATAGAATATATTAATCAGGCACCGGAAAATGTAAAATTTATCATTGCACCGCATAATATAAAGACAGATCAAATTTCAAATCTTAAATCACAAATTACAAAGTCAACCATTTTATTTTCTGAGAAAGAAAACAAAGATTTATCTAATTATAATGTCTTTATAATTGACACAATTGGAATTCTGACTAAAATTTACAGTTACGGAACAATCGCTTACGTAGGCGGAGGATTTGGAAATCCCGGAATCCATAATATTCTTGAACCTGCAACATTTGGAATCCCAATAGTTATTGGACCTAATTATTCAAATTTTGCAGAAGCTGTATCTTTAGTTGAACTTGGAGGCTGTATTTCCATAACAAACTTCCTGGAACTAAAAGAGATTTTAGACCGCTTAATTAACGATCCGAAATTGCTAACAGAAAAAAGTCATATTTGTAAGTCATTTATTCAGAACAACAAAGGAGCCACAAATACGATTATGAAAATAGTTTCATAAATATTCTGGTCTTTAATTTTGAAGTTTTGAAGCTGTAATTTAATTAAAGTTCATTTTAAGAACCATTTTTTCATTACACAAGGAAACAGAATTATCCTTAAAAAGCAAAATAAAACGCAACAGAGGCAATCAAAACAGCCAAATTTTCGACAGAATATTCAACAAATAATTATTTACACAAAACATTAGATAATTTAAGATAATTTTATAAATTTGGCATATTATTTGATAAATAAGATAAACGTGAGCAGAGGAAAATATTTTAAAAAAAAAGTGAAAAAATATTTTACATATTAAAAAATTTATATCTTTGCCACGAATTAATAATTAACCTTTTATAATAAAGTAAGATGAAAAAAGTATTTTTAAGTTTAGCTGTTGTTGCTGTTTTAACTGTTGTATCTTGTAAAAAAGCTGACGCTGCAGCTACTGAAACTGTAGATTCTACTGCTGTTGCTGTTGATTCTGCTGCTACTGTAGTTGATTCTGCTGCTGCAACTGTTGATTCTGCTGCTGCTAAAGTTGATTCTGCTGCTGCAAAAGTAGAAGATGCTGCTAAAGAAGTAAAAAAATAATTAGAACCTAAGTTCTAAAAATTTTAAAACCATCGAAATCGATGGTTTTTTTTTTGGCCAAATCTCAATATTGAGCCATAAAAAAAGCGTTCATTTTCATGAACGCTTTTTTTTATTATCTACTCTTCCACTTCTTCCTCCTCAAAAACCTCCTCATCTTCAAAAATAGACTCACTTGAAGAAAAATCAAGAATCTCAGCTCTTGAAGCATACGTTACAATTTCCTTTATCCCTTTCTGAAGAAGCAATTCTGTAGTATATTTTCGACTTGTCGCAAAATGAACATCACCAAGCATCAATTTAAAAAAATACTTCCCTCCTGAGCCTTTAAACTTCAAAAACCTAGCAAGCTCAATTGTCGATTTAAATTTCTCAATATCCTCTTCACACTCAAACCTCAACTCATAACTTAAACTCGTAAAAATAACTTTCCCTTTTCTAGATGTAAACACAAACTTATATTCATCATTAAACCGCTTGCTAATTACAAAAGCACCCATATTTTTATTTTAAATTTTAGATTGTTGATTTTAGACTTTAAGCCTCCTCAAATCTTCAGATTCTTTTAAAATTAATTCTTTACAAATTAATTTCAAACTATTGAGTTTGCACAATAAAAAAAGCCTCTTCAAAAGAAGAGGCTTTAGTACTCAGAGCGGGACTTGAACCCGCACGAACATTG
>NZ_JBQEMU010000011.1:0-91513 GCF_052044235.1 Flavobacterium sp. 22659 | reverse complement strand
TAAGTCCAGCGTGTCTACCAATTTCACCATCCGAGCATTATATGGTCTAGAGCGAAAAACGGGGCTCGAACCCGCGACCTCGACCTTGGCAAGGTCGCGCTCTACCAACTGAGCTATTTTCGCATTTTCAAATTCTGTTTAAGAACTGCAACACTTGATTTGTTTCGTATTGCGAGTGCAAATTTAGGACATTTATTCAATTACACAAGCGTTTTTTGAAAAAAAAGTTTACTTATTTTATAACCTTCTGATAACCTAAACTTTAAAATTGAAAATTTTTAGTTTTATTTTTTAACCAGCATTCGCTTGATCTCATTAAGCTTCATAAGCGCCTCAACCGGCGTAATTGCGTTTATATCCAAACTTAATATTTCTTCTTTTATTTCTTCTAATAAAGGATCATCTAAATTAAAGAAACTCATCTGCATTTCATCATTTGCTGATTTAATTCCGTTTAGAGCATCACTCGAATGATTCTTTTCGAGTTTCTTTAAAAGTTTCTGCGCTTTTGAAATTACAAGCTGCGGCATTCCGGCCATTTTTGCCACGTGAATACCAAAACTATGCGCACTTCCGCCTTTTACAAGCTTTCTAACAAAAAGAACCGTATCTTTTAATTCTTTTACCGCTACATTATAATTTTGAATTCTAGGAAGCGACTCCGTCATTTCATTCAACTCATGATAATGCGTTGCAAACAGAGTTTTAGCTTTTGAAGGATGTTCATGCAGAAATTCTGCAATAGCCCAGGCAATCGAAATTCCATCATATGTACTGGTTCCTCTTCCAATTTCATCTAAAAGAACCAAACTTCGGTCTGAAATATTATTCAAAATCGAAGCCGTTTCGTTCATCTCAACCATAAACGTAGATTCTCCCATCGAAATATTATCAGAAGCTCCTACTCTTGTAAAAATCTTATCTACAATCCCCATTCTAACACTGTCTGCCGGAACAAAACTTCCCATTTGAGCCAAAAGCACAATTAAGGCCGTTTGTCTTAAAATAGCCGACTTACCCGACATGTTAGGCCCGGTAATCATAATAATCTGCTGGGTTTCTCTGTCTAAGAAAACATCGTTTGCAATATAAGGTGTTCCAACCGGCAATTGTTTTTCAATTACAGGGTGTCTTCCATTTTTAATATCCAGTTCAAAAGTATCGTCGATTTCCGGACATACATATTGGTTTTCTACAGCCATTTGTGTAAACGAACACAAACAGTCTAATTGTGCTACCAAATAAGCATTCATTTGAACCGGCTTAATATAAGTCGCAATCCAATTTACCAACTGCTCAAAAAGCTCTGATTCAATTTTATGAATTTTCTCCTCAGCACCCAGAATTTTCGTTTCGTACTCTTTTAATTCTTCAGTAATGTAGCGTTCTGCATTTACTAAAGTCTGTTTACGAATCCATTCTTCCGGAACTTTGTCTTTGTGCGTGTTTCTAACTTCAATATAATACCCAAAGACATTATTGAATGATATTTTTAAAGAAGAAATCCCTGTTCGTTCTGATTCTCTTCTTTCGATTCCTTCTAAAAATTCTTTTCCAGATGTAGAAATTGCTCTTAATTCATCTAGTTCTTCATTAACTCCTGTCGCAATTGCATTTCCTTTTGAAATTGCAACGGGCGCGTCCTGATTTAATGTTGTTTTAATTTTTTCACGCAGCAAATCACACGAGTGCAAACTATCCCCAATAACTTTTACAGCTTCCTGCGGACTTTCGAGCGCTAATGTTTTAATTGGAATAATAGCATCCAGCGATTCTTTTAAATAAACAATTTCTCGCGGAGAAACTTTTCCAGCCGCAATTTTAGAAATCAAACGTTCCAGATCTGAAATCTGTTTAATTTGATATTGAATATTATGGAGAATTTCAGGATTTGATTTCAAATACGAAACCACAGCATGACGTCCTTTAATCTTATTTGTATCTTTTAAAGGTAAAGCCAGCCAGCGTTTCAACAAACGACCTCCCATTGGTGAAAGTGTTTTGTCGATTACATCTAAAAGCGTTACTGCATTTGGATTATAACTGTGATACAATTCTAAGTTTCTAATTGTAAAACGGTCCATCCATACATACGCATCTTCTGCAATACGCTGAATAGCGGTAATATGCTGTACTCTATTATGCTGTGTTTCTGACAAATAATATAAAATTGCTCCAGCAGAAATAATTCCTTCTTTTAATTCTTCAACACCAAAACCTTTTAAAGAATTGGTTTGAAAGTGTTTTGTAAGAGTTTCTAAAGCATAATCTTCTTTATAAATCCAGTCCTCTAAATAAAAGCTGTGAAAATCTTCTCCAAAGGCATCTTTAAATTCGCTTTTGCAGTTTTTAGGGACCAAAACTTCGCTTGGATTAAAATTCTGCAGTAATTTATCGATGTATTCAGCATTTCCCTGCGCTGTTAAAAACTCCCCTGTCGAAACATCTAAAAAGGAAATTCCAATGTTTTTATTAGCAAAACAAACAGAAGCTAAAAAATTGTTTGTTTTAGATTGTAAAACTTCATCGTTTAAAGAAACCCCAGGCGTTACAAGTTCTGTAACTCCTCTTTTTACAATTGTTTTGGTCATTTTTGGATCTTCCAGCTGATCGCAGATCGCTACACGAAGTCCTGCCTTAACCAATTTTGGCAGATATGTATTAATAGAATGGTGTGGAAAACCAGCAAGAGCAGTTTCAGTATCAGACCCTGCACCTCTTTTTGTTAAGGTAATCCCCAAAATTTTAGAAGCCCTGATAGCGTCTTCTCCAAAGGTCTCATAGAAATCTCCTACTCTGAAAAGCAGACATGCATCAGGATATTTTCTCTTGATTTCGTTGTACTGTTTCATCAAAGGCGTTTCTTTCGCCACTTTCTCTTTCGCTGCCAAATTGTAATGTTTTTAAATGAAAAAATAAGACAGCGAATTTATAATATTTTGACGGCATATCGAAGGACTACAAAAATTAAAATATTTTAAGATATTTTTAGGCTCTCATTTCAGAATTTTACATAGCTTTGTTTATCATTTAAAAAAAGACCCTTAAAGATGAAAAAAATAATTTTATTTGCTATGTTAGCTGTAGCTGGTATTACAGCTTCTAATGCACAAACTACTAAAAAAGCAAGCGCTAAAGCTGCTAAAGTTGCTAAAATCGAAGGAGCAGGTATGGCTTTCGAAAGTGAAACTATCGATTACGGAACAATTGCGCACAATGCTGACGGAAAACGTGAATTTGTTTTTGTTAACAACGGAACAAAACCGTTAATCATCACAAACGCTCAAGGATCTTGCGGCTGTACAGTTCCTACATCTCCAAAAGAGCCTATTGCTCCAGGTGCTAAAGGTGTTATTGGTGTAAAATATGCTACTGACAGAGTTGGTGCTTTTACAAAAACAGTAACTATTACTTCTAACGCAGAAGGACAACCAACAAAAGTACTTACAATTAAAGGTACTGTTTTACCAGATCCAGTAAAAAGCTAATCTGAAAAACAATAAAATAATCGAAAAAGCTTCCTTATCTTTGGAAGCTTTTTTTATGACCTGAATTTACAACAATGAGAAAACTTGAGAATAGCGAATTAGAAAGAAAATCTATTGAAGATTTTAAAAAATCAGACAAAACTCCTTTAATATTAGTTTTGGATGACATTCGCAGCTTACATAATATAGGATCTGTTTTTAGAACTTCGGATGCTTTTTTGGTTGAGAAAATAATCTTATGCGGTATTACCGCAACACCGCCAAACAAAGAAATTCACAAAACTGCATTGGGCGCGACCGAAACGGTTGCCTGGGAACATCATGAAAATGTTTTGGAAGTTATTGAAAACCTAAAAAAAGAAAATGTATTAACTCTTGCTATTGAACAAGTTGAAAGCGCAATTTTCCTTCAGGATTTTCAGGTTAAAAAAAACCAGAAATATGCCTTGGTTTTTGGAAATGAAGTTTACGGCGTATCGCAGGAAGCAGTTGCCATTTGCGACGGATGTATCGAAATTCCTCAATTAGGCACAAAACACTCTTTAAATATTGCTGTCAGTGCAGGAATTGTGGTTTGGGATTTATTTCAAAAACTAAACTGGCCAAAATAACACTTTCAAATATTTTTAGTTAAATAATTGTGACTATTAAGCAATTTCAAATCTAAAAATGTTAGAAATTTAAAAATATTTTTTTATCATAGCAAAATTGATACTTTTATAAAATGAAAAGTATCAATTTTTTATTTATAACCGTTTTTTTATTTGCATTTAGCATTCAATCGTATGCAAATGAAAATTTTGTCATTTTATATAAGAGTTCAAATACTTCAAAAGACACTCTAAAATCAAACAAAAAACGAACCGAAAAATTAAGCTATGATGTTGTTCCTCCAATTATAAGAGCAACTGGAGATCAATTATACTGTCCACAAAGCAATATAAATATTGTAACCGACATAACCATTACACATGATCCTGCTGAACCTTCAACTCAGGCTGTTTACATTCAAATTTCATCTGGTTATTCAAGCGGTTTTGATAAATTAGAACTTTTAAATCCTGCTTCTCACCCTTCAATTACAACAAGCTGGGACATTACCGCAGGAAAACTAAAATTATCAAGTCCAACTGGCATTAATGTTTTATACACTGATTTTATTGCCGCAATCAAAGATGTCGTTTTTTCTAATTCTTCAGCAGGAGCTGCAGGAACACGAACTTTTTCAATAACAATTGGTCAGGCCAATTATCTGCCTTCGACACAGCATTACTATTTATTTGTACCGAGTATAGGTATTAGCTGGACAAGCGCTAAGATCGCCGCAGAAGCAAGTACATACTATGGTCTTAAAGGATATTTAGCCACAATACTCTCTGCGGATGAAGCCAAGTTAATTGGTGAACAAGCATCGGGAACGGGATGGATTGGCGGAAGTGACGCTGAAATCGAAGGCGTATGGAAATGGGTTACAGGACCGGAAGCAGGAACTGTTTTCTGGAACGGAACCGCAAGTGGATCAACCCCCAATTTTGCTTTTTGGAATTCAGGAGAACCTAATCAGCTTGGTGATGAAGACTACGCACACATCACGCAGCCGGGAGTTGGCATAAGAGGTTCCTGGAATGATTTATCAAATACCGGAGATACATCAGGAAGCTACCAGCCAAAAGGCTATGTAGTTGAATATGGCGGTATGCCGGGCGAAAGTCCATTAGAAATTGCAGCAAGTACTAAAATAACGATTCCAGCCGCCACACCTGCTCCAAATCTTGATACAGTTTGCGACTCTGGTGTTATAACTCTTAAAGCTTCATCTAATACAGGAACTGTAATTCGCTGGTTCGATGCCCTTGTTGGAGGAAATCTGCTTGCATCTGGCAATACTTATACCACACCGTTCATAAGCTCAACAACCACTTATTATATTGATGCCGGATGCGAATCTAACAGAAAACCTATCATAGCTGTTGTTAACTCTACCCCGCTGCCTCCCACTGCAGGCCAGCCGGTTTATTATAACTGCGGGCCAGGCTCTGCTATTATTAAGGCAAGTTCAAATATTGGAACAATAAATTGGTTTGAAACCGCTGCCGGCGGTACAAGTTTGTTTAACGGAAACAGTTTTATAACACCCGTAATTTCATCTAACACTACCTATTATGCCGAAGCCAATAATGCCGGCTGTATCAATTCTAATCGCACACCTATTCACATTGAAGTTTATACACCGCCGTTTGTCACCAACGAAAATGTAATTTTATGCCAGTCTAAAACAGTAACATTAGATGCAGGAATCAGCGGAATGAGTTATTTATGGTCAAACGGAGCAACAACTCAAACTACAGATATCACAAAAGCCGGAACTTATACTGTTGACGTTACAAGTCCTTCGCCCGAAAATTGCACAAGTCGAAAAACCATCATTGTTGACGAACATTACTTTCCAGAAATTAACAGAATTATTATAAATGGAACACAAGTCGAAATTCAGCTAAAAAAAGAAGAACCTTACTTTGAATATTCTGTAGACGGTATAAATTTTCAGGATTCAAATATTTTTTATGATGTTCTCGGAGGACTTCACACAGCTTATGTTAAAGAAAAAAATGGCTGCGGAGGCATCGGACTGGATTTTGTTGTACTCGTTTTTCCAGCATTTTTTACCCCTAACAACGATAGTTATAATGATTTATGGGAAGTAACAGGGATGGAAAATTATCCTCAGGCGCAGGTAACTATATTTGACCGTTACGGAAAATTAATCGCACAATTAAATGCTTCAAAAATGAGCTGGGACGGCACATTCGAAAAAACACCAATGCCGGCTTCTGACTATTGGTATGCTTTAAAAATAGATGATTCGAAGCCTATTTTGAGAGGACATTTTTCCTTAAAAAGATAAGTTTAAATGAGATAATCTGCCAATTAGAAAATTAAAATAAAATATCTCATTAACACATTTTCTAATTAAGCTTCTTCTGAATTTCGTTTAATACAAAAAGATAATCTTCTTGTTTTTTTACAAAATCGCGATCAGAAACGTCGATAATCAGAACATTTAAATCTTTTTGAGATTTTATATATTCCAAATAACCATTGTTGATTTTATCCAGATATTCGCCTTCGATATTCTGCTCATACGTTCTGCCTCGTTTTTTAATATTTTGAAGCAGTCGATCTGTATTTTGATATAAGTAAATATACAAATCAGGTTTAGGCATTTCCTTGTAAATAATATCGAATAGATTTCGGTACAAACGATATTCATCTTCCTGTAAAGTGATTTTGGCAAAAATCAGTGATTTAAAAATATGATAATCGGCTACAATGAAATCTTTAAACAAATCAAACTGAGCTAAATCATCAGATAACTGCTGATAACGATCGGCTAAAAAAGACATTTCGAGCGGAAATGCGTATCGATTCTGATCTTTGTAAAACTTAGGCAGAAACGGATTATCTGCAAAACGTTCTAAAACTGTTTTTGCATTAAAATCCTCTGCAATTTTGTGAACCAAAGTAGTTTTTCCGGCACCTATATTTCCTTCAAAAGCAATATAATTGAACTTTTGGAGCGGAATTTCATTTAAAGGACATTTCAAATCCTGAACAACAGTGCAAACGCTGTCATCCGGTGAAGCTGAAATTAACTCTGAAATCGTTTTGTGAAACATAGGATGTTTCCAGTCTAACTTTAAATCCTGCATTGGCAGTAAAACAAAATTTCTATTCTGCATCAAAGGATGCGGAATGTGAAGTTTTTCGGTTTCAATAATTTCATCATCAAAAACAATTACATCAACATCAATAATTCGGGATTGATATCCTTCCCGATTCAACCTGATTCGTCCTAACTGTTTTTCGACTTTTAAAACCTGGCTTAGTATTTTTTGTGCCGATGAAGTAGTATGCAAAAGCAAGGCACAATTATAAAAAGCATCACTCTCAAACCCCCAGGCAGGCGTTTCATACAACTTCGAAACCCTGATAACAGTTCCCACTTCCTGATGTATCAAATTGATACAACTTTTGATGTTTTCTAACCTGTTTCCCTGATTGCTGCCTATGGATAAAACGACTTGATGCTGTGATTTCATAATTAATGCAAATTAACTAAAACTATTTTAGAATTAACCAATATATTTGTGAAACGGCACATAGAACCAATTTAAATTTATGTGTAAAAATTGTAACAATTAACCCTTTTACGCTACTTATTTAAAAAATATATACTTATGAAGTTTTTAGGAAATGTACTTGCCACAATTATTGGTATTTTTGTATTTATTATGATCTTCTTTTTTGGAGTAATCCTAATTGGAGCCATCTTTGGCGGAGACGATAAAGTCTCGGTTAAAAATGATTCTGTCATCGAATTAGACTTAAAACAAATTAATAATGATTACGCCGGAAAATACAAAGATCCGTGGGTAACTGTTTTTTCAGATAAAAAAGGAGTTGGCTTAACTGATATAATTAATGCCATCGAAGCGGCAAAAACAGACAGCAACATTAAAGGAATTTCAATCTTAAACGATCAGTCTTCATTAGGACTTGCACAGTACAAAGATTTAAGAAATGCTCTTGAAAGCTTCAAAAAATCAGGAAAATTTGTATGGGCTTACGCCAATACTTATTCACAAAAAGAATACTATTTAAACTCGGTTGCCAATACCATTTATTTGAATCCGGCGGGAGATTTAGATTTTAAAGGACTTTCGTCTGAAGTGATGTTTTTCAAAGATTTTCAAGAAAAATCAGGTATTCACATGGAAGTAATTCGTCACGGAAAATACAAAAGTGCCGTTGAGCCCTTTTTAGAAAACAAAATGAGCGATGCCAACAGAGAACAAGTTACAGCACTTTTAAACTCTATTTGGTCAACAGTTTGCAGCGACATTTCAAAAAGCAGAAATATTCCGGTTGATAAATTAAACGAAATTGCAAACGGTTTATTAGCGAGAACTCCGGAAATGGCAAAAGCACAGCATTTGGTTGACATTGTAGCTTATGAAGATGTTTATCATAATGCCATCAAAAAAGCTTTGAAAGTAAAAGGCGATGACGATTATAACAAAATCTCAATTTTAGATTATACTCAAAATAATATGAACACAGCATTAACCAATATTGCTGATGATCAAATTGCTATTATTTACGCTCAGGGCGAAATTGCCGGCGGTGAAGGTGATGTAAACGTTATTGGCGAAGGTTCAATGCGCCGTTCGCTGCAGGAAGCAAGAAAAAATGAAGATGTAAAAGCTATCGTTTTAAGAATTGACAGCCCGGGCGGAAGCGCTTTAACTTCAGATTTAATCTGGAGAGAAATTGAAATTACCAAAAAAGTAAAACCAGTTGTGGTATCAATGGGAAATTATGCCGCTTCCGGAGGTTATTATATTGCCTGCAATGCTGATAAAATTTTTGCAGAGAGCAACACTATTACAGGTTCTATAGGGGTTTTTGGCGTACTTCCAAACTTTACGCCTCTGGCAAACAAATTAGGAATTAATACAGAACAGGTAAAAACACACGAAAACTCAGCAAACTACAGTCCGTTTGTTCCTGTTGACGAAAAGTTCAAAGCGTTTACACTTGAAGGTGTTGAGCAGATCTACAAGACTTTTGTGACGCATGTTGCCGAAGGCAGAAAAATGACTTTTGCACAAGTAGATTCTATTGCACAAGGAAGAGTTTGGTCTGGAACAGAAGCTGTAAAAATTGGATTAGTAGATAAAATAGGCGGTTTAAATGATGCAATTGCCGAGGCTGCTAAAATTGCAAAAATTAAAGATTACAGCACACAGAATTATCCTGAGTATGAAAAAAAATTCAGCGATTTAATGGCTAATCTTCCTTTTGCTCAATCTAAAGAAGCTTTTATTAAAGAAGAAATCGGCGAAGAAAATTATTTACTTATTGAACAAGTAAAAAGATTTCAAAAACAAAAAGGAGTTCAGGCAATGATGCCTTTCGGAATAAACATTAAATAATTCCAATTAAAATGAAAAAGATATTTCTGTTTACTGCTTTTCTGTTTTTGACCATTTTAAATGCCCAAAACACAAAACAAGATACTTTTAAAGAAACAAATGTTACTTTAAAAATCAACATCGATCAGCTTTACGGCACACTTACCGTTCCAGACGATGTAAATAAATGTCCGGTTGCCTTAATAATTGCAGGTTCCGGGCCAACAGACAGAAACGGAAATAACCCGATGATGAAAAACAATTCCTTAAAAATGCTGGCCGAAGCGCTGGCTAAAAACGGAATTGCTTCTTTGAGATTTGACAAAAGAGGAATCGGCGAAAGCAAAGCATCGGCAGTAACAGAATCGAGTCTGGTTTTTGAAAATTACACCGAAGATGCCAAAAGCTGGATTAATTTTTTGAAACAAGATAAACGTTTTACACAGCTAACGGTTATTGGCCACAGCGAAGGTTCTTTAATTGGAATGATTGCAGGCGCAAAAGCAAATAAATTTATTTCGATTGCCGGAGCCGGAGAATCTGCTGATAAACTTTTAAAATCACAGATTTCTTCTAAATCGAACAAACAAGTTGAAGACATGACGTTTCCTATTATTGACAGCCTGAAGGCCGGAAACAAAGTAAACAAAGTCGATCCGCTTTTAAATTCACTTTTCAGAGCGAGTATTCAGCCGTATTTAATTTCGTGGTTTAAATACGATCCGCAAATTGAAATTAAAAAACTGACTGTTCCGGTTTTAATAATTCAGGGAAATAATGATTTACAGGTTTCGGTTAAAGACGCCGAAAATCTATCTCAGGCCAATAAAAATGCTGAATTGATTATTATTGATAAAATGAACCATGTTTTAAAAATTATTGACGGTGATAAACAGGCTAATATGGCCAGTTATAATAATGAAAACCTTCCTGTTTCAGAAACAATGGTAAACAAGATTGTTTCATTTATAAAGAAATAGTTACAACAAAAAATACTCTAAATCCGTTTGAAATATATCAAACGGATTTTTTATTTTAATTATATTATTTTTCTTACATTATTAAGAAAAATTTATCTCTGTAGTTCAATAAAAAAACTATTTTTGCAAGAGTCAATTTTCAAAATTAAACCTCAAATCTATAAATATGTTAAAGAAAATTTTAAAAGTAACCGCCATTGTCCTTGTGGTTTTTGTGGCCGCATTATTTGCCATTCCGTTCTTGTTTAAAGATCAAATTAAGGCGAAAATTGCCGATGCTATCAACGAAAGTGTTGACGCTAAAGTCAGCTTTGCTGATGCTGATTTAAGTTTATTTAAAAACTTTCCAAATGCAGCAGTAGGAATCGAGAAATTAGTAATTATCAACAAAGCACCTTTTGAAGGTGATACTTTGGTTTCATTAGGAGAATTGAATCTTAAAATGAGCATCAAAGAGCTTTTTAAAGGAAAAGATGAGCCTTTAAATATTCAGGGAATTACTTCTGAAAATGGTTTAATCAACATTATCTTTAATAAAGACGGCGTTGGAAATTTTGATATTGCCTTAAAAGATAAAAAAGAAGATGACAAAAAGGACGACAAAAGCAGTCCGCTTTCTTTAAAAATCCAAAACTACAAAATTGAGAACTTTACTTTTAGATATATCGATCAGGGTTCAAAAATTAAAATGGTTATTGATAGTTTAAATCACGAAGGAACTGGAGATTTTACCAATTCAAAATTAGATTTAGATACAAAAACTACAGCTAACGTATCATTAGATATGGATAAAGTTAATTATATGAAAAATATAAAATTGACTTTAGACGCGATTTTAGGAATTGATTTAGACCAAAGTAAATATACTTTTAAAGAAAATAAAGCTTTAATTAATCAATTGCCGTTAGAATTTGACGGATTTATTCAAATGGTTAAAGAAGGTCAGATTTATGACTTGAAATTTAAAACGCCGACTTCGTCGTTTACCAATTTCTTAGGATTAATTCCTTCGGCTTATGCTTCAAGTCTTGACGGTGTTAAAACAACCGGAGAATTTACTGTTGTAGGTTTTGCAAAAGGAAAACTAACAGACACTACAGTTCCTGCATTTAACATTGCCATTGCTTCAAACAATGCTTCATTCCAATATCCGAACTTACCAAAATCAGTTCAGAATATTGTAATTGATACTAAAATTATCAACGAAACCGGAATTCTGAACGACACTTATGTAAATTTAGACAAGCTGTCTTTTAAAATTGATCAGGATGTTTTCAGCGCTAAAGCAAATGTTAGAAACATTACAGTTAACCCGCTTGTAGATGCTGCGTTAAAAGGAACGATTAACTTAGCAAATCTTTCTAAAGCATATCCAATTAAAATGGATAAACCATTAGCTGGTATTTTAAAAGCTGATGTTACAACTAATTTTGATATGGCTTCTGTTGAAAAAAGCCAGTATCAAAACATCAAAAATGCCGGAACTATGAGTTTGTCAGGATTTAAATATACTGATGAAAACAATAAATCTATGAATATCAGCACGGCTTTAGTTGAGTTTAACCCAAGCACAATTAACCTGAAACAATTTAATGCTACAACTGGGAAAAGTGATATTGCTATAAACGGAGTTTTAGAAAATTTCTATGGTTTTATGTTTAAAAAACAAGAATTGAAAGGAAACTTCAATATGAGTTCTAATCAATTGGCTGTTGATGATTTTATGACTTCTGGAGAACCGGCAAAAACAGAAGAAAAAACACCTGCAAAACCAGCTGAGGCAATGAAAATTCCAGCTTTCTTAAACTGTACTTTAAATGCAAAAGCAACAACTGTTTTATATGACAACCTGAAACTTAAAGATGTTTCTGGAAAATTGATTATTAAAGATGAAAAAGCATTGCTAGAAAACTTTAAAACTTCAATCTTTGGCGGAACAATTGGTTTAACGGGCGCTGTTTCGACTAAATCAAAAGTGCCTACATTTGATATGAATTTAGGTTTCAATCAGGTTGATATCGCGCAAACATTTACGCAATTGGACATGATGAAAAAGATTGCACCAATTGCCGGAATTATCAATGGTAAATTAAATTCGACTATTAAATTAAACGGAAATTTAGATGCAAAAGAGTTAACTCCTGATTTAAAATCAATTTCTGGAGATTTATTAGGCCAATTGCTTTCTACAACTGTTAATCCTAAAAATTCTACAGTATTAAATTCTTTAACTTCAAACATCAAATTCCTTGATGCAAGCAAACTGAATTTAAATGATTTAAAAATGGCTCTGACTTTTGATGACGGAAAAGTAAATGTAAAACCTTTCGACATTAAATACCAAGACATTAAAGTAACGGTTGGCGGAACTCATGGTTTTGACCAAACGATGAACTATAACTTAAAACTAGATGTTCCTGCTAAATATTTAGGAAGCGAGGCAAATGCTCTTATAGCAAAAATGTCTCCTGCAGATGCGGCAAAACTGGAAAACATTCCAATTAATGCTATTATTGGAGGAAACTTTTCAAATCCAAAGATTACGACAGATATGAAAAGTGCAGTTACAAGTTTAGCTTCGCAAGTGGCAAATCAGCAGAAAGAAAAACTGACTCAAAAAGGAGCAGCAGCTTTAACTGATTTGATAAACAAAAACACAAAAGCGAAAGATACAACGCAGGCAGCAAAAACTGAAAAAGAACAAAAAGCTCAGGAAACTACTAAAAAAGCAACTGATTTAATAAACGGACTTTTCAAGAAGAAAAACTAATTATAAAAAAGGCCAATCGTAATGATTGGCCTTTTTTTATAGTGCTTCTTTATTTTTATACTGCTCTAGGATATACTCTTAATTTTCCGTTTTCTAAAATTGAATTAATAATTTTGAAATATTCCGGCTGTAAGCATTCTTTTGTATCTATTCCTACGCTTCCGCTGTCATAAGGTTCATATTTTTTTAATTCTGAAACAGAGAACAAACCAATCGTAGGCGTTTGAACAGAACTCGCCAGGTGCATAATACCACTGTCTGCACCAATAAACAAATCTACATTTGCCAGCACTGACCCCATTTCACGAATATCTTTACTGTAATATGTTGGAGCCTGAAATCCAATTTGAGAAACATTCTCAATTGGTAATATTTCGATGATATTATAATTTTTATATTCGGCTTTTAGTTTAGAATAAAAACTCTCCCACCATTCTTCAGAAAAACATTTTGCTCCGGTAGCATAAGTAAACAAACAAATTGTTCGTTTAGAAGGATCAATTATGTGATCTAAAATTTTCTTTCCGTTAGCAATTTCTGCAACATTAAGTTTAAGATCTAAAGATTCTATTATCTTATTTCTTTTTGGAAGTCCAAGTTTGGTTAAATAAGTACGAAAGTTATAAACTGGATATTTAGCTATATGGTCATAATCATTTTTAGGTTCTGATAATTCACCATCAAGATCTCCGTAAAATTTATATCTTGCTCTTGAGAATTTTACAGCTAATCTTCCAGAAGAAGAATTTTGGTCGACATTTATTGCCATGTCGTAAGGCTCACTTGTAATCGAAATCCAAACCTTAATATATTCGATTAAATTTTTAAAAGGTTTTTTAGGCAGATGGATTGTTTTATTAACGACTGGATAATTTTCGAAAATAATTGGCGCTAATCCACCTTTTACAAATAAATCAATTTTACAATTTGGAAACATTTCCTCTACTTCCTGAACGAGCGGTGTAATTAATAAAAGATTACCAAGTCTTCCGTTGGGTCTGCAGATTAAAACTCGTTTTATTTCGGTTTTATCAACCAAAATAATATTTCTTTCTGTTTTGGGTTTTCCAATATTCTTAGTCAGGCCACGCATTAAGCCCCGCCTAAAATGATTTATTTTACCTGAAACACTCATCTATACAATAATTAAGGATTAAAGAATTTGGTCTTATCAAAAAAAGCCTAGATAGACAATTTCAAATCTAGGCTGTTTTAATTTTTAAAATTAATTTCTTTGAATAAGTAATTATTATATAATTGTTATCAAATCTTTCAAAATTCACACACTTATTCATAGAAATTCTAAAAATACGATGATTTCGATAAATATTAAAAACGAATATACTAATACTAATTATAGATAGACAAACGACGGATAATACTAGACGTTTATATTGACAACATAACCTTCGGAACCTCGGATATTAAAAACAGTTCCGTTTTCAAAAATTAAATACTGACCTTTAATTCCAACTAATTTTCCTTGAAACGAAGGGGTTTTATCTAAATTTAAACTTGCAATTTTAGCAGGATAATTTAAAACCGGGTAATTTAATTCGTATACATCGTTTTTCTGAGCATAAAAAAACTCTTTTACTTCTGCCGGAATTAAGTTTTCTACTTTCGATTTTTCAAAGATCAAATCACATCCTTCTGTATTACACTGCAGCATTTTTCTCCAGTTTGTTTTATCGGCATAATGATTTTTCAGTGCTACCTCTGTAATTCCTGCTAAATAACGATTCGGCACCTCAACAACAGCAATAGCCTGTGTTGCTCCCTGATCAATCCATCTTGTTGGAACCTGGCTCTTACGCGTAACTCCAACTTTTACTTCGCTCGACAAAGCCAGATAAACAACATGAGGCTGTAACTGTGCTTTTTGTTCGTATTCCAGATCTCGATCTGCAATTCCTAAATGTGCTGTACTTAACTCAGGTCTCATAATCCAATCGCCTACAGCGGGACTTGAATAAAAACAATCATAACAAAAGCCTTGTCTGAATATTTTTTTCTTTTTATGACAATTTAAACATTCGAAACCAGCAAAATTAATCTCAATTTCTTTATCTAATAATTGATTAACATTGAGAAAACTATCCTCGAAAACTAAATAATACTGAATTGGGTTTCCGAGTTCAGTCTGCATTTTGGTAAGTACGCCTTGATATGTCATTAGGTTTAAATTGTAGATTTTAGATGTTCGGTTTTAGATTTACTGCTGAAGATTTTAATTCTATTTATTTTTGATAAATCATTTTTTGGATTAAAATCTTAGTGCAATTGAAGCGGTTTTTATTACAAAAAACACTATTTTTGATACAACAGCAAAGTTAATATTTGTATTGCGATATTCAAATTTTAAGTTTCCTGATTTTGCCTGCAACGGCAAAAACTAACATCTAAAACAATACCATAGTCCATGCCTTTATCTATAATAAACTCTTTTGCTTCATGGGTCCTAAAACAAAGAATCCATCAAATTGAACTTTTTTTAAAGTATCCTAATGAAGTTCAGGAAGAACTATTGCATAATTTATTATTGGCATCTGAAAATACGGTTATTGGAAAAAAATATGACTTTGAATCGATAAATTCTTATCAAACTTTTGCAGAAAGAGTTCCAATTGCAAGTTACGAAGAATTACAGCCTTTGATCGAGCGTACGCGTCAGGGTGAACAAGGTGTTTTTTGGGAATCACCAATTAAATGGTTTGCAAAATCGAGCGGTACTACAAATGCCAAAAGTAAATTTATTCCGGTAAGCAACGAAGCGCTTGAAGATTGTCATTATAAAGGAAGCAAGGATTTACTTTGTTTGTATTTGAATAACAATGAAGATTCTGAGTTATTTCTTGGAAAGAGCTTACGCCTGGGCGGAAGTTCTCAAATTTATGAAAACAACAATACTTTCTTTGGTGATTTATCGGCGATTTTGATTGAAAACATGCCAATTTGGGCTGAATTCAGCAGTACGCCAAGCAGTAAAACTTCGTTAATGAGCGAATGGGAAACCAAAATTGCCGCAATTATTAACGAAACCAAAAATGAAAATGTAACCAGTTTTGCAGGAGTGCCTTCCTGGATGCTGGTTTTAATGAATAAGGTTCTTGAAAACACAGGAAAACAAAGTTTATTAGAACTTTGGCCGAATCTAGAAGTGTATTTTCACGGAGGTGTGAGTTTCTCTCCATACAAAGAACAATACAAGAAGATTTTACCAAGCAAGGATTTTAGATATTACGAAATTTATAATGCCTCTGAAGGCTTTTTTGCGATTCAGGATTTAAACAATTCAAGTGATTTATTGTTAATGCTGGATTACGGAATTTTCTATGAATTTATTCCAATGGATACTTTTGGAACTCCAGATCAAAAAGTAATTCGTTTAGCCGATGTTGAATTGAATAAAAACTACGCCATTGTTATTACCACAAATTCTGGTTTATGGCGTTATTTAATTGGCGATACGGTTCGTTTTACGTCCTTGAATCCATACAGAATTAGAGTTACCGGAAGAACCAAACATCATATAAATGTTTTTGGCGAAGAATTAATGGTCGAAAACACAGATCAGGCCATTGCCAAAGCCTGCCAGATTACCCAAACTGAAGTTATTGATTACACGGTTGCTCCAATTTTTATGCAGGACAAAGAAAAAGGTGCTCACGAATGGATGATAGAATTCAAGAAAAAACCGGCTGATGTTGGTCTTTTCCAAAAAGTTCTGGATGAAACCCTTCAAACCTTAAATTCTGATTATGAAGCGAAACGCTACAACAATATGACTTTAAATCCTTTGGTTATTAATGTAGCGCGCGAAAACTTATTCTATGATTGGCTGAAAGAAAGAGACAAACTAGGCGGACAGCATAAAATTCCGAGACTTTCAAATCAGAGGGATTATTTGGAGCAGTTGAAGGAGATGTCTGCTGTTAAAAGTTAGACAAAAATCTAATTAAGATTTTTCAATAGCCCTGGCTTCAGCCAGGGGTTTATAATATCTGCTTAAGGCTTTAGCCGAATTTATGCGGCGTGATTTGGCTAAAGCCTTAGCCTTGCCAGCTCGTATACCTCCAGCTAAAGCAGGAGGCAATTGATTTATTAAAAATTCTATTGTAGCATTTGGGTTACATCATATCGATATATCTGTCGTGATATCCTAAAAGATATAAAACACCGTCAAGTCCTAAACTAGAGATTGAAGTTGAAGCACTTTCTTTAACTTTTGGTTTAGCATGGAAAGCAATTCCTAAACCAGCTAGGTTTAGCATTGGTAAATCGTTTGCACCATCTCCAACTGCGATAGTCTGGTTGATGTGGATTCCTTCTTTTTCAGCAATGGCTTTTAAAAATTCGGCTTTCTTTTGTCCGTCTACGATATCGCCCAGATACTTACCTGTTAATTTACCGTCTTTAATTTCTAATTGATTAGCGTGAACATAATCGATTCCTAATTCTTTTTGAAGGTATTCCCCAAAATAGGTAAATCCTCCTGAAAGAATTGCAGTTTTATATCCGTAGTATTTCAAGGCTTTCATTAAACGATGTGCACCTTGTGTTATTGGTAAATTAACCGCAACATTTTGCAGCACTTCTTCGCTTAAACCTTCTAACAAAGCCATACGTTTTTTAAAGCTTTCGTTAAAATCAATTTCACCATTCATAGCCGATTCTGTTATCGCACGAACCTGATCGCCTACTCCATTTAATTCTGCCAATTCGTCGATAACTTCAGTTTGGATTAAAGTTGAATCCATGTCGAAGCAGACCAAACGGCGGTTTCTTCTATAAATGTTATCTTCCTGAAAAGAAATATCAACATTTAAAGTTCTTGAAATCTCCATAAAACTTGCCGTCATGACAATTTTATTTACAATTTCGCCTGTTACTGATAACTGGATACAAGAACGTGGATATTCTTCTTTTTCGACAATTGAAGTTCTTCCGGTTAAACGTATAATGGAGTCGATATTTAGATTTTGATCTGACATTATTTTCGTAACAGCTGCCAATTGTGACGCTGCAAGCTTTTCACCTAAAATATTGATGATGTAGCGCTGCTTAGACTGTGATTTTACCCACTTTTCGTAATCTTCTATAGAAATTGGAATAAACTTAACTTTAATTTCCAGTTCATAGGCTTTAAATAATAAGTCTTTTAAAACCGGCGCAGACGAAGAACCTGCAGCAATTTCGAATAAGATACCTAAAGAAAGTGTGTCATGAATATCGGCTTGGCCAATATCTAAAATATTAGCATCGTAAGCTGCCAATACAGCTGTTAAACCTGCCGTAACCCCTATTTTATCGTGTCCAGAAACTTTTAATAAAATAATTTCTTTATTTTCCTCTGCTGCCATTTTATCTTATTGATTTGAAAGCGACAAAAATCGGCAATCTCTTGGTGATAAAAAAGAATAATCCTTGTTTTTTTTGCAAAGAAAAAGCGCATATTCATGCGCTTTTTTAAGTAATTTAACAATTATGCTCTTCTATTATAATAACATAACTTTTTTATTATTTGTTTGGTTGGTTCTCATCGAAGTTTACCATCCAGTTTACTCCAAATTTGTCTTTGAACATTCCAAAATAAGCACCCCAAAAAGTTTTATTCATAGGCATTTCTACTTTTCCTCCAGCAGAAAGTCCGTTGAAAATTCTGTCAGCTTCATCTGTACTTTCTGTATTAATCGAAATGGAAAAATTATCTCCAAAACCAACATCTCCATATCTTGGATGACTGTCACTTCCCATTAAAATGGTATTGCCAATTGGAAGTGAAACGTGCATAATTCGGTTTAAAGCTTCTTCTGAAAGCTTTTCTCCTTCTTCTGCGGGTGCATCTTTATATTTTCCGATATAAGGAAATTCTCCGCCAAAAACTGATTTGTAAAACAGAAACGCTTCTTCGCAGGTTCCGTTAAACATTAAATAAGGATTAATTGCTGCCATGCTATTTTTTTTAATTGTTAATTGTAAATTATAAATTGTTACTTTTTTTCTTCTGATAATTGTTTTACAACTTCCAGACCTTTAGGAAAAACATCTTTGAAATAATCAACAAATTTTTCGACAGAATCAGTGCGAGCAATCAAATCTGTATATTCGCCATCTGGAATTAATTTGTAGGTTTCCATTGCGCCGCTCCATTTTTTTGTTTCTTCATCAAGAGGCAGTTCTTTAAAATCTTTTATTTCACCTATATGCTTAAAAGCCATATATTCGTTTGGAGTTTTTGTTTCAATTATACTATACATTCCTTCTCCGTTTGGTGACATAAAATGTATTTTATCTCCTTCGTTCCAGCTGCTTATGGTATGAGATCCTTCGCAAAAAACACTTGTCCATTTTTTATACGTTTCATCATCCCATAAAACTTCCCATATTTTTTGAGCGGGAGCTTTAATTCTAATTTTAAATTCTAAAGTTTCCATAATTAAGACAGTTTAGAAAAATCCATAAATAAAACATTCCAACGATGACCATCTAAATCTGCAAAACCAAAACCGTACATCCAGCCTTGGCTTTCTGCTGGCTCAGCAAAAACATTTCCACCGGCTTCATGAACTTTTTTTGCCAGTTCGTCTACTTCTTCCCTGCTTTCGGCATCAATAGAAATCAATACCTCTGAACTTAATTTTGTATCCGTAACATCGTTTTGAGAAAAACCTGAAAAAAGAATTTCTTCAAAGAGCATTACTACAAAATGATTTTCGCCAACTACCATGCAGGTCGAGCTTGGCGTATCGTGTTGTTCATTAAACGAGAAACCAATTTTCCAGAAAAAATCTTTTGCTTTTGCCACATTTTTTACGGGCAGATTTAACCAAATTTGTTTTGTCATTGTTTTTTTGTTTTTTGTTAGATAATTATTGTTTTTAAAGCATATAGTGAGGTAAGTTTATTAAAATTAGGGTACTGCTTTCTTGGGTTGAAACTAATTGTTTTCGACGTAACTTTTAAAGTTATCCAGAATTGCCTGCCAGCCTCCACGCTGCATTTCTTCGGGATTTTGAGTTTCCGGGTCGAAGCTTTCTGTAACTTCTACCCCTTCTAAAGTTTCTTTGAAATTAATTTCTACTTTTCTTCCATCAGCCATAACATATTTTATGGTTTTGTTTGGCTCAACAAAAGTATATTCGCCTTCAAAGTCAAAGCTCATACTTCCGTCTTTAGCTGCCATAGTCGATTTGAATTTTCCGCCTTGTTTTATATCATTTTCGGCATAAGGCGTATGCCAGTCTGGAGAAGCAAAACTCCATTTTGTAATATGTTCAGGTAAGGTCCAAAAATCCCAAACTTTGTTTATTGATGCATTGATTGTATTTTGTACTGTTATCATTATCTATTATTTTTAAAATTACACTTCTTTATTATTTTCAACATATTTTTTAAAGTTATCAATCACAGCCTGGCACCAATTTTTCTGCATGCTTTCAGAATCATTTTTTGTGGGCTCAAATACTTCTGTAATTTTTACTTTGTCTCCGTAATTTTCAAAAAGAACACTTCCGGTTCTGTCGTCCAAAAGCTTATATTCAATTAATTTAAATTTTTCAACTTTGGTATATTCACCTTCAAAATCGAAGCTTTCGCTTTTATCTTTTGCTGCCATTTTATATTTAAACCTGCCGTTTACCTGTAAATCATTTTCTGCATGAGGCGTATGCCATTCATCAAAAGGAGAATTCCAGTTTTGTATATGCTCCGGAAGAATCCAGAAATTCCATACTTTATCTATAGGTGCATCAATTGTATTTTGAACTGTAATCATTTTTATTTTTTTTAATTACATCTGTTCCGGAATCTGAGTTTCATCCATATAAAAAACTTCCCAATGATGTCCGTCTAAATCCAGAAAAGTTCTTTGGTACATCCATCCATAATCTTGTTCTCTTTTATAATCAGTTCCGCCTGCTTTAACTGCTTTTTTTATCATTTCATTTACTTGTTCTCTTGAATCTAAAGAAATAGAAATAAGGGCTTCACTGGTTGTATGAGAATCACAGATTTTCTTATCTGTAAAAGTCTGATAAAACTCTTCTGCCAAAATCATTAGATTAATATTCTCTCCAATAATTATACAAGCTCCTTTTTCATTTGTAAATTTTGGGTTCGTAGGAAATCCTAATTCATTAAAAAATTTTATTGACCTATTTAGCTCTTTTACAGCTAGATTTAAATACATTTTCGTTTCCATAATATATAAAGTTACAATTTATTTAAAACAAATTTAGAATTTTAAAACGGCCTTTAGGATACAATAAAAGTCAACTTTAGGGGCATTTAAGACAAAATACTTACATTTGTCTACCAATTAATTTTCCTAAAAACCACAAAATCATGAGCAAGAAAGTAGGTTTAATCGTTCCTCACGATTATAAATTATTAAGTATAGCTGCCATTTTAGAAGTTTTTGAAACGGCAAACAAACTAACAAAAGAAACCGAAAAGCCTTTCGAGATTATGATTTTTCAATCGGCTGAGCAAATAAATCAGGAACGTTTATTTGGGTATGAAATCAATTCTATCGAGACATCAAAAAATTTAGATTTAATTCTGATTCCGGCTTTCACGACCGATAATATGAGCGAAATGATTGCCAAGAATAAAAAATTTATTCCGTGGCTGCAAAAACAGCATGAGTCTGGAGCCGAGCTGGCGAGTTTTTGCACGGGCGCATTTTTATTTGCTGCTTCAGGATTATTAAATGAAAAACTGGCAACAACACATGTCGACGCCTGTAGTGCTTTTACAAAAGCTTTCCCGATGGTGAAACTAAAACCGGAAGAAACTTTAACAGCAGACGGAAGTCTGTATACCAGCGGAGGCTCAACCTCAACTTTTCATTTACTGATTCTTTTGGTTCAAAAATATTGCGGGAATGAAATTGCAGTACAAATTGCAAAAATTTTCTCTATTGACTTAAATCGTTACAAACAAAGTTATTTCAGCACTTTCAGACCCAATCATTTACACAATGATACTTTGGTTGCCATGTTACAGCAAAAAATTGAAAGCCAGTACCACAGCATTGAAAAACTGGAAGAAATTACGAAAGATATTCCAACCAGCGCCCGAAATATGACACGTCGTTTTAAACAAGTAACGGGAATTCCGCCAATTGAATATCTGCAGAATATTAGAGTAGAAAGTTCAAAAAAATATCTGGAACAAACACAGCTTTCGATTTCAGAAATCATTGAAAAAACCGGTTACAATGATCCTAAAGCATTTAGGAAAGTTTTTTATAAAATGGTGGGTATGAAACCTATTGAGTATAGAGAGAAATTCAGGGTTCAATAGTTTTTTTAAGCAGTCATTTTTATTTTCATTAGAAAGAAAAATATTTTTGAAAACTTACGATTTAATGATCCACATCAGAACATTTTTATTTGTTTTCAAAAGTTCATCAATTTCTTTCATGCTTTCGTTTGATACAGCAGGACAGCCCCAGCCTTCAGGGGTTCCGTATGGGTAAACCTCATCTTTTGGAACGGCTTCCCATGAATGCAGTACAATAGCTCGTTTTCGGGCATTAGAATTACTTTTTTCTTTTCCTTGCAAAACATAATTGACTTTTATTCCCCACTGGCTTACACCGCGATCTAAAATGACGTATTTACCCAGTGACGAACAATGCGAATCAAATTCGTTGCTTATTTTCGGCTTGTCTTTAGAATAGGTTCCTCCCCAGGGACTATCGCCGCAACCATGACTTACCATATAAGATTTTGAAATAGTATTCTCTTTAAAATCGTACACAAAGAATCTCTTGTAACCAGAATGCAATCCTAAATCAATGAGAATAAATTTATCTGTATTTAAATTATTTTGCAGAGCGTATCCTTTTGCTTCTGCATAATATTTACCGTAATCAATTTCAATTCTGGGTGTCTGTTCTGCAATTATTTCTGTTTTGTTTTCATTTTTAGAAACTAAAATCTCTTTATTATCTTTTTGGCAGCAAGAGAGAATCAAGACCATACCAATTACAAAAATCATATTTTTCATGTTTACAATTTACCCAAAATCCAAAACGGAAATCTTACTTTAAAAGTATAAAAAAACCTGTTCAAATAAATGAACAGGTTTAAAAGTGAAACTTTGTAAAAGTTTAAAATTTCGACAAAGTTATCTAGAGATTTTACGAAGCAATTTCCATGCGCTTCAATAAGTTTTTACTCAAAGTATGTTCTGCATAATCTTTATCGATTGATAAAATTTTATCATCAGAACTTGGTAATTCATACATCGCATCTGTTAAGATAGCTTCACAAAGCGAACGTAATCCACGGGCTCCTAATTTATATTCTAAAGCTTTATCTACAATAAAATCTAAAGCTTCATCTGTAATAGTAAATTCAACTTCATCCATTAAAAATAACTTCTGATATTGTTTTACTAATGCATTTTTCGGCTGTGTTAAAATCGCACGTAAGGTTTCCTTATCTAAAGGATCCATGTGCGTTAAAACTGGTAAACGGCCAATTATCTCAGGAATTAATCCAAAATCTTTAATGTCTTTTGGAATAATATACTGCAATAAATTGTCTTTATCGATATTGTCTGCATTTTTTGAAGTCGAATATCCAACTGCCTGACGGTTTAAACGTTTTGAAATAATACGTTCTACTCCATCAAATGCTCCTCCTGCAATAAACAGGATATTTTGAGTATTTACTTCAACAAATTTCTGGTCTGGGTGTTTACGTCCTCCTTTTGGCGGTACGTTAACAACTGTTCCTTCTAATAATTTTAACAAAGCTTGCTGAACACCTTCTCCAGAAACGTCACGTGTTATAGACGGATTGTCGCTTTTGCGGGCGATTTTATCTATTTCGTCAATAAATACGATTCCTCTTTCTGCTTTGGTTACATCATAATCTGCAGCTTGTAAAAGTCGGGTTAAAATACTTTCAACATCTTCTCCTACGTAACCTGCTTCTGTAAGTACAGTTGCATCAACAATAGCCAAAGGAACATCTAACATTTTTGCAATAGTTTTTGCAACCAATGTTTTTCCTGTTCCGGTTTGTCCTACCATAATAATGTTACTTTTTTCAATCTCTACTTCGTCGTCTAATTGCTGCTGCATTAAACGTTTGTAGTGATTGTAAACAGCTACTGACATTACTTTTTTTGTCTGATCCTGACCAATAACGTATTGGTCTAGAAAAGCTCTGATTTCTTTTGGCTTTTTTAGAATTAAATCACCTACAAGTTTTGCACTTCCGCTTGATTTTAATTCTTCTAAAACAATTCCGTGCGCCTGCTCAATACACTTATCACAAATATGTGCATTTATACCGGCAATTAATAAATTAGTTTCTGGCTTTTTTCTTCCACAAAACGAACATTCTAATACTACTTTTGCCATTCTATATTTAGTTACTAAGCTGCAAAGATACTAAGTTTCTAAGCTTTTTGATTTTAAAACTTTAAAACTTAACACCTTTACAGCTTAATATTTATTTTTTGTTTCAAATTTCAAGCTGCAGGTTCCAAGCTGCTTAGACATCTTGAAACCTGTAACGTGAAACATTTTAAGCTTTGATAAAATTATCCTCTTCTTAATACTTCGTCGATCATTCCGTATTCTTTTGCTTCATCAGCAATCATCCAGTAATCACGCTCACTATCTTTATGAACTCTTTCGAAAGACTGACCTGAATGTTGTGAAATAATGTGATATAATTCATCTTTCAATTTCAACATTTCACGTAAGTTAATTTCCATGTCTGTTGCTACACCTTGTGCACCTCCAGACGGCTGGTGGATCATAACTCTTGAATGTGGCAGAGCCGAACGTTTTCCTGCTGCTCCTGCACATAATAAAACTGCTCCCATAGAAGCTGCCATTCCTGTACAAATTGTTGCAACGTCTGGCTTGATATACTGCATTGTATCATAAATCCCAAGACCTGCATAAACGCTTCCTCCTGGAGAATTTAAATAGATTTGGATATCTTTTGATGCATCGGCACTTTCTAAGAATAATAACTGCGCTTGTACAACATTTGCAATCTGGTCATCGATACCTGTTCCTAAAAAGATAATTCTGTCCATCATTAATCTTGAGAAAACGTCTAGAATAGAAACATTTAATTGACGTTCTTCAATAATATTTGGAGTTAAATTCGTCGGCGTCATAGCGCTGATGATTTTGTCATAATACATGGCATTTACTCCGTGGTGCTTTGTAGCAAAATTTTTAAATTCTTTACCGTAGTTCATATTTTTAGTTTAAAGTTGAAAAGTCTAAAGTCAAAGTGACTTAAACGAATTAAACAAAGTTCATACCTTTTTATAAAGGATGCCAATTTGTCTTCTTTTTATAATAGAAGTTTCGTATTTGAAATTTAAGAAATAATAATTCAAAAACAAGAAGTTTTAAAACAAAAAAAAGAGCGTCAAAAATATCTTTTGACGCTCAAATATAACCTTTTTTTATCTTTCAGTTTCTGTAATAAAATCTTAAATTTTGACTTTATAACTTTTGACTTTCAGACTTAAATTTATTCTCCGTAAGAAGCAGCAATAAATTCATCGTAAGTAACCTCTTTAGTTGTTGGGTTAGCTTTTTCTTTGAAGATATCTAACATCTTAGCCGCTACAACCTGCTCAGAAAGTCTTTTCACTTCGTCCTGGTTAGATAAAACTCTAGCCACGATTCCTTGAACTTCTTCATCTGATGGGTTAACTTGTCCAAATTGAGCCATTTGCTGTCTAATTGCGTTTGATGTAAACTCTTTTAAATCATCAAATGTAATTTGGATATTACTTTGAGCTAATGCTTTTCCTTCGATTAATTGGAAACGCAGCCCTTTTTCAGATCTTGCGTATTCAATTTCAGCTTCTTCTGCAGAAAGTTTTTTCTCTCCAACAGTTTGTAACCATTTTTTCAAGAATTCAGCTGGTAAATCAAATTTTGTATTTTCGATTAAGAAATCCTGAACATCTAATAATAATTTTTGGTCAGCCTGCTGTGCAAATTGTGCTTCAGCATCTTCTTTAATTTTAGCTTTTAAATCTTCTAAAGAAGCAACATTTCCTTCACCAAAAAGTTTATCAAATAATTCCTGGTTTAATTCAGCTGGCTCAGAACCATTGATAGCTTCGATAGTAAAGTTTACTTCAACATCTAAACCGTGAACACCTTCGTGACCAACTTTTAAATAATCCATTAATTGGTGATCGTCATCAAATAAACCTTTTGTGCTTACTGTAACAACATCTCCAACTTTTTTACCTACGAATTGTTTTTGAGCTTTTTTACTGAAAGCACCAACTGAGATTGTAGTTGTATTATTGATTCCGTTTGCTTCACTAGAGAAAGTTCCGGTTAAATCTGAATCAGCTTCAGCTTTATCTTGTGGAATTGCTTTTCCAAATTGTTTTTGGATACGCTCAACTTGTCCGTCGATTAATTTATCGTCAGCAGTAACGATATATTTTACGATATTATTTTTAGCTTCAAGATCAATTTCGAAGTTTGGCACTAAACCAATTTCGTATTCGAAAGTTAATTCTTCAGCATCCCAGTTAAAGTTTTCGTTTACTTTAGCAAGAGGAGTTCCTAAAAGATTTAGTCTTTCAGATTGAATATAACGCTCTAAAGCCAAATCAACTACTTTTTTGATCTCTTCCTGCTTAATAGCTTTTCCGTATTGTTTTTCAACAAGATCTTTAGGCACAGCCCCTTTTCTAAATCCTTTTACTTGCGCTAAAGGCATTTTTTCGTTAATTCTTTTTGCTACTTGACCTTTATAATCCATATGAACAACGTTCATAACAATTGTCTCGTTAACAGCGTCTATTGCTACTCTTTTAATATCCATCTTCGTTCTTTAATTTACGTAATAAAATTGGGTTGCAAAATTATAAAATTTTTGCAACCCAACCAAGTTTTTAATCTATTGTATTTGAAGCAGTTTTAATGGCTCCATTTGTTTTTTATTTATCGTCTCCCAGTATTTTATAAGTTATAGACTGCAGAACAGACAAAATAACACTGAAAATTAACGCCGTCCAAAACGAATCGACTGCAAAACCGTCCACAATATTAGTACACAACAAAATAATTACTGCATTGATAACTAATAAAAATAAGCCCAGTGTAACAAGTGTAACCGGCAGAGTTAAAAGAACTAAAATTGGTTTAATAAAAATATTCAGCAATCCTAAAACTACTGCAACAATTACAGCCGTACCAAAACTAGCAACACGAACTCCTGACAAAAGGTTAGACAATAATAAAACCAAGGCAGCAGTAACAAGGAGTCTAAGTAATAATTTCATAGTTATTCAGGTTTAAAATTTATTTAAAAATAATGATTTTTATATTGTTCAACGACCGAAATCTTATTTTTTTAACCGCAGATTAAAAATTATTACTCTTTCAAAAATGCTGTTGTCAATTCAAAAAACATCTTTGGATTTTCGGCATGAAGCCAATGTCCTGCATTTGGAATAGTTTCTAATTTAAAATTTGGGAACTGCGTTTTAATAGCATCCAAATCTGAATCCTGAATATAACCTGAATTTCCTCCTCTTATAAATAAGGTTGATTTATCAAATTTCAGGTTTTCTGCCAAAGGTTTTCCAATAGCATCGAGATTATTATTAAATGCTTCTAAATTGAACCTAAATGCTAATTGCCCGGGTTCTTTCCAATATAAATTTTTCAATAAAAACTGGCGTGTCCCAAAATCAGAAACGTATTGAGATACGATTTCTTCGACATCATTTCTACTAGGTTTTACCGAAAAATCGACCGCATTTAGACCTGCCAAAATATCCTGATGATGCTGTTTATAGAATCTAGGGCCAATATCTGCCACGATCAATTTGTCTACAATTTCAGGATGCAGTGCTGCAAAAAGCATAGCCACTTTTCCGCCCATCGAATGTCCCAGAATATCAATTCTGGTTAATTGGTTTGCCTGACAATACTCAAAAACATCCTGAACCATGGCTTCATAACTCCATTCATCTGAATGAAAACTGCGCCCGTGGTTTCTTAAATCTAAAATATGAACCTGAAATCCGGCTTCTACATATTGTCCTGCTAAGGTTTTCCAGTTATCAGACATGCCGAGAAATCCGTGCATGATGATAAAAGGTTTTCCTTCGCCTTCTATTTTTGAGTATAACATTTATTTTGTCTTTAAAATTCTTCTACAAATGTAAAAAACTTATCTATTAAACACTTGTAGAATATATTCTCAAAATATTTTTTATGAAAAAGATTAACAGAAAAAAGTTTACTTTTTTACGTGTTTCCGTAAAGTTTAGAAGATTTTAAAAGCTATCTTGCGCCCCAAAAAACAAAGCCAATAATTTCATTTAATTAAACACAAATCATGATTAAAAAATTCCTTTTAGCATCATTAGTTTTATCGCAGCTTATGGTTTCATGTTCTAGTGACGAAACTACACCAGAAACTGAACCAGAAGTAGTTGTTCCAGAAAAACCAGAACCAGAAAAAACCTTAGAAGAGCAGATTGCTGAACTTCTAAAAAAACCTTATTCTGAACTAACTCCTGATCAGCAAAAAACAAAATTAGAAGCAGAAGCTAATGAAATGCTTGTTCAATTAGACAAAACAAAGAAATTAAGTGCTCTTGAAACTATTGAAAATCTAACTAACCTGCTTAACGAAAGCCCTGTTGATATTTTTAATGGAAAAAGTAACAATGGTATTGAAGAAGCCTTAACGGTATCAGGTGCTTATGGCGTATACACTTGGAACAGTACTCAAAAAATCTGGGTAAAAACAGCTTCATCTACTGAATTAAAATTTGTTTTTCCTGCTAAAAAAGCACAAACTACCAACAACGCAATTTTTACTGTAAAAAGTACTTCTTCTGATATTAAGTATTTAACTATCGATACTTATGGAGAATGGGCATGGAATTCTGCTGCGGGTAACTATACACAAGTTAAACCAGATTTAAATGACTGGTTCTATTTACCAACATCTGGAGATGCAGTTTTAACTATCGATAATACACAAGCTGCTATTTTTACACTTACTGCAAAATATGCTGATGGTAAACAAGTTCCAACTGATCTTGCTTACAAAGTAACTCTAAATGATGGTTATACTTGGGAAATGAGCAGTACAAAAGCAGTACAAAACACTGCAAAATCAACTCTTACTTACAATGGTAAAAACCTAATTTCATTTACTGGCGGAAGCAGTACTGAAGTTGATAAATTAATTGGCAATGATGAACTTGGCCAGTACAGAGGTAAAGCAAATGGTTTAGTTACATTATTGGATAATTTTGTTATTATTGCTGACATGAATCTTTCGCAAGACGCGGCTGATCGTATCGCATTGGATAAAAATGTTCCGCATCCTGCTTACAGCTCTGATAATTACGCTTCTAATATGAGTACTTACAATAGAAAAATCGCTGAAGGTAAAGCAGCTAATTTCAACAAGAATATCAAATTAATCTTAGTTTCTAAAAAAGATGGAACTAAAATCGCCGATATTGTACAGCATGCAGAAAAAGAGGATAATGGTTATAATTCTGACATTGAATACTATAATGCTGTGAATTATTTAAAATTCAACGATAAAACTGAAGTAGAAATGGGTGTTTATTTCTCAAAAGGATTTGACACTTTCTATACTAAGTTTAATGATTTTGCTGCAAGTTTTCAAAAGTAATATATCTTTAAAATAAAAAACAAAGCCGATTTGAGTTATTCAGATCGGCTTATTTTTTAGCAGGTGTTTTTACAATTATGGTGCTTTGCCCATATCCTGCCCAAATGCCAATTCCTCCTTTTATATTCGATTTCAAACTTGTGTTTGATGGATAAATAGGATTTTTGCTGTTTACGATTTCGTTTTGCCAGCTATTCCAGAAATCTAACGCTTCTTTTGTCTGCGTTCGTAGTTTTACATGAATCACACTTCCATCATTAAAATAAGGTTTGAGTTGTGTTTCTGGAAATAATATTACTCCCCTGTTAATTTTTAATGCAACCGAAGGACTTTCAAAATTCTTATCATCCAGATTACCATAAAATGAAGGGACAAAAATGGGCTCTTCCCCTTCAATTTTTGTTGCTATCTGATAGTAGTTTTTTTCATTAAGAGGATCATCAAATTTTACAAAAATATAACCTGTAGTATCCGTAGGTTTTTCTTTTACATATTCAGCACTAATAAGAGGCACCGATTTTGGAATTGTAGTAACTGCTTCTACTACGCGGTTCAAATATTCAATTTTAATAGAATAATCTTTTCCAGCTTCGCCTTTTAATGTATTTCCAAAATAAACAAATGGCGGAATTCTGTTTTTATCATTTTTTACTCTTAAAACTTCTGAATTCTGACCGTCAGAAATTGTGATTTTTGCAGACCTGATAACGTGCTGTAAAACATTTGTGGTGTCTACAACATCTGTAACCGGAATACTGCTCGACAGTAAAACATTGGCAAAATCACCCTCTTCAATCCAGCCTTCAACCACTATTTTAGATTCTTTGCTTTTTTGAACGCTTACATCATCATTAGAACAACTCAAGAGCAAAAAAGAAAAAAACAAAATGATATATTTTTTCATAATTTAAAATTTAAATCGCCAGCTTATTGAAGGCAAAATTCGATATAAAACCTTTTTATCCTGTGTAACTAATATTTCATTTTTATTATCAGTAGTTCTAACATTTAAAACCACATAAATAGGATTTGATATATTGAAAGTATTGTAAATAGAGAAATTTAATGCGCTTTCTTTTTTTGCTGTTTTTATAAAATAATAATTGGCAGAGATGTCTGTTCTAATATAATTTGGCATTTGAGCATTATTATATCCTGAATATTCCTTCACCGGATTATTGTTTATAAAATACCAGGAAGTCGGCATTGTAAATCGATTTCCAGAACCAAATATCTGGGTTACTCCAAAATTCCACTTTGCGTTTAAATCATACATTCCTACTACAGAAAGACTATGCCGCCTGTCATACTTTGCAAAATATGTTTTTCCGTTATTTAATTCATCAAAATTTCGCTCAGACCAGCTTAAGGTATAACTAAGCCAGCCCGTAAATTTTCCGTTGCTTTTTTTGAGCATCATTTCAAATCCATACGCTTTCCCTTCGCCCACATACAAATCATTTTTTAAAGTTGTAGTTTCATTAAACTGCGTTATTCCATAAGGGTATTCGAGCAGATTTTTCATCGAACGGTAAAATCCTCCAAAAGAAGAAGAAAAATTTCTGGTAATATTTTGGTTTGATCCAATTGAAAATTCATTTGAAGATTGCGGCTTAATACCATCCGAACTTGCAATCCAAAAATCAGTCGGGATACCTACGCTTGAAGTTGTAATTAAACTCAAATATTGATACTGTCTATTGTAAGAAGCATAAAACGAATATTTTTCGTTTGCATAATAATTCAACACCGCTCTCGGCTGAAAATGCAGATACGAATTTGCTCCAGAATTGTAATAATTAATTCGAAGACCTAAATCTGCGGTTACATTTTCAAACAATTTGGGTTTTGCGTTTGCAAAAATTGCTGCTTCATTGGCATTAATCACTCTTTGCGAATTATTATCAATCGTTGTCAGGTTTTCTACATTTACTTTTTGAGGCTGTAAATTGTGATAAACATATTGTAATCCTGATTCAAATGGGATATTATGAATCGAAAATCGAACTGCATTTGCAAACCCAAAATCCTTTACATAAGAAGAAACCCCAAAATGAATCGCTGCCTGTTCCATATCTAAATCATTAGAATAATGACTAAAATAAACAGAATTAGACATGCTTACTTTAGGAGAAAATGTCGTCGTTAAAGATGGTGATACTGTAAAGTTATTCCATTTTAAATTGGTTTGAAGTGCCAGATCTCCATCTTTAACTTTCAATTTATCTCCACTATAAAAAGCATCAAATGAAAATAAATTCTTTGTAGAAATTTGAGATAAAAAAGTAAAGTTTGCATCAGAAAAACCATATTTCATATCCTGAACATCGTTTTCTGAATCTGATTTTAATAACGGCCCCACAACTTCATCAATATACGTTTTTCTGCCAGAAATATAGAAACCATTTTTATCGTTAATCGGAACTGCTAATGTTAATTGCGAAGCCAAAATTCCGGCATTTCCCTGAATTGAGAACTCAGAAGGTATTTTTTTATTGGTATTTAAAAGCGTTGTAGAACTCAAACGTCCGCCGTATTTTGCATTTGAGCTTGATTTATCAAATTCTATATCTTTAATATGATCTGTATTGTAGAAAGGAAATATTCCCAGTAAATGCGACATTCCATAAATTGGCGTTTCATTATACAAAATCGCGTTGTGTCCGGGATCGCCGCCCCTAACATATAAATAACCATTTGCATCGCCTGAATTTTGCACTCCGGGCGTTAGCTGTAAAAGTTTTATAACATCTGTTGTTCCTAAAAGCGTTGGAACGGAGTTTAGGTCTTTTAGATTAAAAGAAAGTTTTCCGCCTGACAAGGTTTTAATTCCGTTTTTCTTATCATTTGAAATAATTACTTCTTTTAACTGAGCAATATCTTTTTCTAAAATAATAGAAAACATGGTGTCCTTTTGAACACTGCAGTAAATTGTTTTTGAAGTAAAACCTAACTGATTAATCGTTAAAGCCATATCCCCCGCAGGAATACTTTCAAAAAAGTTACCTAAAGTGTCGGTAACTGCATGTTTTTGTTTTTGATTTATTTCAAATAAAACATGGACACCTGCAAGAGTCTGGTTGTCAGAAGATTTTACATTTCCTGTGATCTTTATATTTGACTGCGCAAAAATGTTTGAAAAACAGAATAAAAAAAAGAGTATAACAGATTTTGACACGTAAATTTTAATAAGAAAAGTGCGAAAGTAAACAATTATAACCCAAATACATCAGGTTATAATTGTTTAGTTTTAATCTTATTTCAATTTATTCAAATACATATTAACCACATTATCCAAACCTAGGTAAAGTGCCTCAGAAATCAATGCGTGTCCAATAGAAACTTCTAATAATCCCGGAATGTTCTGCTTAAAGAACTGAATATTATCTAAACTTAAATCGTGGCCGGCATTAATTCCTAAACCTAATTCGTTTGCCAATTCAGCTGCTTTTACATACGGGTCGATTCCGTTTTTATTTCCCAAATCATATTGATGTGCAAAAGCTTCGGTATACAATTCAATTCGGTCTGTACCTGTTTTTTTTGCACCTTCGATCATTTCTAAAACAGGATCAACAAAAATCGATGTTCTGATTCCGTTTCTTTGAAATTCCTGAATTACTTCTTTTAAATACTCTTGGTTTTTAATAGTATCCCAGCCGGCAGAAGATGTAATAGCACCAATTGCATCCGGAACAAGAGTAACCTGATCCGGTTTACATTCTAAAACCAAATCAATAAAATTATGCTGCGGATTTCCTTCAATATTATATTCTGTAGTAACAATTGCTTTTAAATCGCGTGCATCCTGATAACGAATATGACGCTCATCCGGACGCGGGTGAATCGTAATTCCCTGCCCTCCAAAACGCTGAATATCGGCAGCGACCTTTAATAAATCTGGAACATTTCCGCCTCGAGCATTTCTCAGCGTTGCAATTTTATTGATATTAACACTTAACTTTGTCATATAAATAGATAATTAATTCAAGTAACACTATATTTGTTACGACAAAAATACAAAGTAAAACGCAGCAGTTTTTGGTATTTTTTGATTATTTTGCATCAAATATCTTCGATTGATTTATGACAGAAATTACAAACTATATCACAAACGATTTCAGAGCGATTGATAGTCAGGAAACGATAGCCTCGGTTCAGGATTTTTTTATTGATGTAAATTTTTCTCATTTTCCGGTTTTAGAAGATGGGATTTTTATTGGAAGCATCTCTTCTGACGATGTCGAAACTTTTGACACAGATAAAAAAGCAATTGACTATAAATATACTTTAGAACGTTTTTTTGCCAGAAAATCGATGATCTGGCTTGATGTTCTGGAAGTTTTCGCTAAAAACCACACTAACATAATTCCTATTCTAGATGAGAATAATAATTATATAGGTTATTATGAGATAGAGGATATTATGAAATTTTTTCAGGAAACTCCATTTTTAAAAGAACAAGGCGGTATTATTATTGTTCAAAAGGGACTTTTAGATTACTCTATGAGTGAGGTAACGCAGATTGTAGAAAGCAATAATGGTAAAATTCTGGGCTGTTTTATTTCTGAAGCTGATGTTGAAAATGTTCAGATCACGATAAAAATAGGCTTAGGTGCTATAAATGAAATTATTCAAACTTATAGACGATATGGTTATGAAATTATTTCTGAACATCAGGAAGACAACTATATTAACAGCTTAAAAGAACGCTCTGATTATTTAGACAAGTACCTTAATATTTAAATTAGAAAATTTGTCAATGAGAAAATTATTTCACTTAATGAAATTATCAAATTGACACATTTTCTCATTATCTAATTAGAAAGAATGAAAATAGCCATTTACGGACAATATTACCAAAACAGTACAGAACCTATTATAAAAGACATTTTCGCGTTTTTCAATTCCAATAATGTGGAAATGGTGATCGAAGAAAATTTCCTTAATATGCTCTACGAAAAGCAGCTTGTAAAAAAGGATTACAAAACTTTTCCGTCGAACTCTGCTTTAGACAACAGTTTTGAAATGCTTATAAGTATTGGCGGCGACGGAACTATTTTAAGAGCCGCAGCTTTTGTTCGTAATTCAGGTGTTCCGTTGTTAGGAATAAATGCCGGCCGATTGGGTTTTCTTGCGAAGGTTCAAAAGGAAAACATCGACATTTTACTGCAATATGTTATTAACCAAAATTATACAACTTCAGAAAGAACTTTATTGGGCTTAACATGTGAACCTTATAATGAAGCTTTTAAAGAACTTAATTTTGCCATGAACGAAGTTACAGTGAGCAGAAAAGACACAACTTCGATGATAACGGTAGAAACCTATTTAAACAATGAGTATCTAAACTCGTATTGGGCAGATGGTTTAATTATTTCAACACCTACAGGTTCAACAGGATATTCATTAAGCTGCGGCGGACCTATCTTGACGCCAGATGTAAAAAGTTTAGTAATTACGCCAATTGCACCACATAATTTAACCGCCAGACCACTTGTTATTCCAGACGACACCGAAATTATGCTTCGCGTAACAGGCCGTGAAGACCAGTATTTAGTTTCTCTGGATTCAAGAATTTCTTCAGTAAAAAACGAATCTGTTCTTAAAATCAAAAAAACCGATTATAAAATCAAAATGGTTGAAATACCAGGCGAAACTTTCTTAAAAACATTAAGAAACAAATTGCTCTGGGGAGAAGACAAGAGAAATTAAACTCTTTTCTTGTTCCAACTATACGATATTACTATATTTTCTCGTTCTGCATGTAGTGAATCATCATTAAATGTCTCAAAATCATATCGTAAATTGAAAAAAAAGCACATTTAACTAAAGGAACGTTGATTCGTATCGATAATTATTATATTTGCACGCAATTCTGAATTAAATGAAGAAAATTTTTAATTTATTGTTATGTTTTTTCCCTTTTATAACACTGCATGCTCAAATAAACGAGCTTGGTGTTTTTATTGGCGGAAGTAACTTTGTTGGTGATGTAGGAAGTACAACTTACATTAACCCTGATAAGCCGGCTATTGGTATTTTATACAAATGGAATAGAAGCCCAAGACATTCTTATCGTTTTTCTTATACACAATCTACGATTGCAGCAAACGACTTTGACTCTGATGAAACAGGCAGAAACAAAAGAGGTTATCGTTTTAAGAACAATGTAAAAGAATTTTCAGCTGGTTTAGAATTCAATTTTTTCGATTTTAATCTGCACGATTACCATACAAAAGTTACTCCTTATATATATTCGGGTTTAAGCTTTTTTCTATACGACGGGTTGTATCGATATTCATCAAACCCTAATAACATACAAAGTGTTAACTCAAACTCATTTGCCATACCTATGATTTTGGGTATAAAATCAAATGTAACACCGCATTTTGTTATAGGAGCCGAAGTTGGGGCTCGATATACTTTTACAGATAATATCGATGGAAGTAATCCTAATACCAGCAACGCAAACATTCTAAAATTTGGAAATTTAAATAATAATGACTGGTATGTCTTTTCGGGTATTACTCTAACATATACCTTTGGACAAAAACCTTGCTACTGCGCAGAATAATAAAATGAATTTACTAGACTCAATAGATCAATCAAACTTACCAAAGCACCTGGCCATTATCATGGACGGAAACGGACGCTGGGCCAAACAACAAGGCTTTTTAAGAGCTTTTGGCCATGAAAATGGTACAAAATCTGTAAAAAAAACAATCACAACCTGCGCCAAACTTGGTATCGAGTATTTAACACTATACGCTTTTTCTACAGAAAACTGGAATCGTCCAAAATTGGAAGTTGAAGCATTGATGAAAATATTGATCAACTCTTTAAAAAAAGAGCTCGTTACACTTCAGGAAAACAATATTAGGCTTAATGCAATTGGAAATCTTGAAAAATTGCCAAAAACTGCACAAAAGGAACTTTTAGATGTTATCGACAAAACGAAAAACAATACCAGACTAACCCTGACTCTTGCTTTAAGTTACGGATCCAGAGAGGAATTGGTAAACGCCGTTAGAGCAATAAGCGATAAAGTTAAAAATAATATAATTTCAATAGACACTATTGACGATTCAATTATAAATGAGCATCTTTACACGCAAAATTTACCTGACGTAGATTTATTAATACGAACAAGTGGAGAACATAGAATAAGTAATTTCCTGCTGTGGCAGATTGCCTATGCTGAATTGTATTTTACTAATGTCTTGTGGCCAGACTTTAAAGATCAAGATTTATATGAGGCTATTATTAGTTATCAAAAAAGAGAACGTAGATTTGGAAAAACCAGTGAACAAATTAAATAATTTTTTAGTGTTACAAAAAAGAATACCACAAATAATCTGTACCCTTTTATTATTGGGTAGTTTTTCACAAATAAAAGCTCAAGATAGAGTTCCTTTTGATCAAGGGAAAAAATATACTCTGGCTAAAGTATCTGTAGTTGGTAAAATAAGCTTCAATGAACAAACTGTAGTAACCTTTTCGGGACTGCAAAAAGGTCAGGAAATCACCGTACCCGGTGAAGAAATCACAAGTGCAATTAAAAAATTAGGTAAACTTGGTCTTTTTGACGAAATTGCCTTTTATATTAATAAGGTAGAAAACGATAGTATTTATTTAGACTTAAATATTGTCGAACTTCCTAAATTAAACGAAGTTAAAATAACTGGTGTTAAGAAAAGTAAGATTGAAGGATTAATTAAAGACAACAATTTAACCAAAAATAAAATTGTCAACGAAAACTTAATCACGACAACAAAAAACTACATCGAAAACAAGTATAAAAAAGATGGTTTTTACAACACAAAAGTTGTTATTACAACCACTCCTGACACTACTGCAGGAAATCAGGTAAACATGCTTGTAAGGGTTGATAAAGGTGATAAAGTAAAAATCAGCAGTATTGACTTTACCGGAAACAAACAGCTTTCAGACAGCAAACTTAGAGCTGCAATGAAAGATACAAAACAAAAAAATGTACTGCGCGTTTTTAAAGCTTCAAAATTCATTCCTGAAAAATATAAAACTGATTTAGAAAAGGTTATCGCTTCTTATAAAGAAAAAGGATACCGTGATGCCCGCATTATTTACGATTCTGTTATTTACAACAAAAAGAAAAATATGCTTGCCATCAAAATTGATGTTGAAGAAGGAAACAAATACTACTTTGGTAACATTAAATTCTTAGGTAACACTGTATATTCTGACCAGCAGTTAAACCGTTATTTAGGTATTAAAAAAGGTGAAACTTACAATGGTGTATTATTAGAAAAAAGAATTGCTGATAATACAAAACCAGACGGAGAAGACATTACAAACTTATATCAAAATAATGGTTATTTATTCTCTAAAATCAATGCTGTAGAGGTAAAAACAGTAAACGACACAATTGATTTTGAGATTAGAATTACCGAAGGTCCAATTGCATATTTCAACAAGATATATGTAACAGGAAATGATAAAACAAATGACCACGTAATTTATCGTGAGTTAAGAACTAAACCAGGAAACAAATACAGTAAAGAAGAATTAGTAAGAACAATTCGTGAAATTGGTCAGTTAGGATTCTTCGATCCTGAGTCTATCAAACCAGAATTTAGAAACGTTGACCCAGCTGCAGGAACTGTTGATATCGAATATCAATTAGTAGAAAAAGGATCAAGCCAGGTTGAGCTTCAAGGAGGTTACGGCGGCGGTGGTTTCATTGGAACCTTAGGTTTATCGTTCAACAACTTCTCTGCAAGAAAATTATTTGACAAAGATGCTTACAAACCTCTTCCAATGGGAGACGGTCAAAAAGTAGCACTTCGTTTACAAGGAAGTACATATTTCCAAACCTATAGTTTATCATTCTCTGAACCTTGGTTTGGAGGTAAAAAACCAGTACAATTCAGTTCATCTATCTCTTATAGTAAGCAGTTTAATTACAATTATTCATCAAGAGACGTAAACAGAAGCCAAAGTTTTAATATTTTTACAGTACAAGTTGGTTTAGCGAAACGTCTTACAGTTCCTGATGATTATTTTGTACTTTCACAGTCTGTAAGTTACCAGCATTATGATTTAAATAATTACTTTACAGGATTATTTACATTTGGTAACGGAGCGTCAAGAAACTTAGCATATACTATTGGACTTTCAAGAAGTAATAAAGGGGTTAACCCAATATTCCCAACGTATGGTTCAGAATTTAGTATTTCTGCAAAAGTAACACCTCCATACTCTCTGTTTAACAATATAAACTATGGGGATTTACAAAACCAAAAAGAATATAAAACACAATATACAGGAACAACAACCACAACTGGTATTGACGGACAGGCAATAAACCCAGGTGATTACACTAAAACTGAAACAGTAAATGGCCAGTCAGGAACTGTAAGTGTTGGTTCTGATTATAAAAGTGCAGATACAGATGTTGGAAAAGTCGATCAAAAAAAATACAACTGGTTAGAATATTATAAAGTTAAATTTAAAGCTGACTGGTATACGAAAATATATGGTAAGTTAGTCTTAAGAACTTTAACTGAGTTTGGTTTCTTAGGAGCTTACGATCAGTCAAGAGGAGTTGTACCGTTTGAGCGTTTCTATTTAGGAGGAGATGGAATGGCGCAATACTCAATGGACGGTAGAGAAACGATACAGTTAAGAGGTTATCCTAATAACTCATTAACACCAATTATTGAAGACAGAAATAGTTCTAGATACGGACAGCAGATTGGAGCAACAATTTATAACAAATTCTCTATGGAATTACGTTACCCAATTACATTAAAATCATCTGCATCTATTTATGCATTGACGTTTTTAGAGGCAGGTTCATCATATCCAACGTTCAAGGATTACAATCCGTTTGACTTGAATCGTTCTGCTGGTGCCGGTTTACGTGTATTCATGCCTGCATTTGGATTATTAGGTATTGATTTTGGTTATGGATTTGATGCTCTTCCAGGATCTACTACTAATAAAGCAAATGGCTGGGAAACACACTTTATCATAGGACAACAATTTTAGAAATTATACGTTTGGTTAAAAATCGACAAATAAAGTAATGTTATGAGAAAACAATTTTTATTTATATTTTTAGCCTTGATTGTAGCTAATACAAGTCAGGCACAAGGCAAGACAACTAGAATTGGCTACATTGATATGGAGTATATTCTGGAAAATGTTTCTGATTATAAAGAAGCAAAATCACAATTGGAGCTTAAAGCCCAAAAGTGGAAACAAGAAATAGAAGCCAAAAAATTAAATATAAATTCTCTTAAAGAAGGTCTTAAAACTGAAAAAGCTTTATTGACGAAAGAATTAATCGAAGAAAGAGAAACTGAAATTAAATTTCAGGAAAATGAAATGCTGGATTATCAGCAAAAGCAATTTGGGGCCGACGGAAATTTAATGAGACAGAAAGCAGCTTTAGCAAAGCCGATTCAGGATCAGGTTTTCACCGCTGTTCAGGATATTGCAGAGGCTAAGAATTATGATTTTATTTTTGATAAATCATCAGATTTGACAATGCTTTTCAGTAATAAAAGATTCGACATCAGCGATCAGGTGATTCGTATTTTAAACAGAACTGATAAAAGAGAGCAATTGAATAAAAAACAATTGAAAGAACAAGAAGCAAAAGAAAATCGTGAAAATGAAATTGATGAAAATCCGGCAATGGCTGATCGTCAAAAAGCATTAGATGAAAGAAGAGCCGCGAGAGAAAAGCTTATTGAAGACAGAAGATTAGAACAGGAAGCGAAGAAAAAAGAATACGACGACAGACGTAAAGCGATGCAGGCCGAAAGAGATGCGAAAAAAAATGGCACGGTTTCTGAAACTGCAAAAACAACGGAAGCGGCAAAAACAACCGAGGCTGTAAAAACAGATGCGACTGCAAAACCTGCATCGACAACTGAAACAACTACAACTCCGGCAGAAACCGCAGCCAGTAAAGCAGAAGAAAGACAAAAGCTTTATGAGCAGCGCAAAAAAGAATTAGAAGAAAGAAGGAAAAAAATACTCGAAGAACGAGAAGCGGCTAAAAAAGCAAAAGAGGCCGAAACACAAAAAACAAATACGACCAATAATTAATTAATATTTTAAAAATGATGAAACAAATCAAAACTTTACTAATTGCTGCAATACTAGTTTTAGGAGCAAGTAACACAATGAACGCACAGGCTAAGGTTGCCCATGTTGATGTTAGCGAGATTATGTCGAAAATGCCTGCGATGCTTGATGCTCAAAATCAACTGCAAAAATTAAGTGGGACATATGATGCTGAATACAAAAAAATGGTTGACGAATACCAAACTAAAATCAAAAAGTACGAAGCAGAAGCTGCTACAGTAACTGAAGCTGTAAACGGAGATCGTTCTAAAGAAGTTCAAGATATGCAAAAAAGAATTGTTGATTACAGAGACAATGCACAAAAAGAACTACAACAAAAAGAAACTGATATCGTAAAACCATTAATGGAAAAAGTAAGAGCTTCTATCCAAAAAATTGGAAAAGCTAAAGGTTTCCAATACGTATTAGATGGTTCTACTCTTTTATTAGCTGATGGTCCAAACATCACTGCTGATGTGAAAAAAGATTTAGGATTCTAAGAAAAACGATTCTGATAAATTAAAAAACGGCTCAAACTTAAAAAGTTTGAGCCGTTTTATTTTAAGGTATTTCTCTGTAAAGTGATAAGGCTTATTAAATTAAAAAAAAAGAAGTCTGAAATAAGGCTCCTTTTCTTCAACACACAAAAGTGTATTAATTTTTTGGCGGACATTTAGTTCCTGATGGAAAACATTCCCAAATAGGTTTGTGGATTTCATCAAATCCCACGATACAAGCGATACCGTAGCACTCTGGAGCATTTCCTCCATTAATTTTTTTAAGCTCTTCTTTAGTCAGCTTTTCAGATGACAAATTTTCAATAATTTTCATAGTGTTATTGTTTTTTGGGCGAAGCATAAATATAGTATTTTATTTACAATAAAATATCTTTTTATTTAAAAAAAACCAAATTGCAGAGAAAGTAAAAAATACTAATTTTGTAATATGACAAACAATAATCCTATAGGCGTTTTTGACTCTGGAATTGGAGGAACCTCCATTTGGAGTGCTATTCACGATTTACTTCCAAACGAAAAAACAATATATTTAGCAGACAGCAAAAATGCTCCTTATGGTCAAAAAACCAAAGAAGAAATTGTTGCACTAAGCAAAAAAAATGTAGAGTTTTTATTAGAAAACAATTGCAAGCTCATTGTTGTAGCTTGTAATACTGCCACAACAAACGCTATTAGAGAACTGCGCAATGATTATGACATTCCGTTTATTGGAATTGAACCTGCTATAAAACCTGCCGCTACTAATTCGAGAACACAGGTTATTGGAATTCTGGCTACAAAAGGAACTCTTAACAGCGAGCTTTTTAATAAAACTGCCGAAATGTTTCAGCATACTACAATTATTGAGCAGGTGGGTTATGGATTAGTCCAGTTAATTGAAGATGGGAATTTAAATTCACCAGAAATGACTCAATTACTTGAATCTTATTTACAGCCAATGATTGACGCTAATATCGACTATCTTGTTTTAGGATGCAGTCATTATCCCTATCTGATTCCGCAGATAAAAAAGATTCTTCCGGACCACATTCAGATTATAGATTCTGGAGAAGCAGTAGCAAGACAGACTCAAAATGTATTACGCGAAAAAGCTGGATTTACTGATGGTAAAAACAACAGCGATCCTGTGTTTTATGTAAATTCAAATCCAGCAGTATTAAAATCAATTTTAGAAAACAAATATCCTGTAATAGAAAAAGATTTTTAAGATTATTCAAATTTTCGTTTTACAAACCAAATTCCGTCTAAAGACAAATTGATAGATAACTTGTGATAATTTTCTTTAATCAAATCATTCGCAATTCTTCCTTTTTGTCCGTAAGAATACGAAATATTTAAAGCTGAAAAAGTGTTTTCAATTGGCAGTCTGATTCCAATAGAAATTGACGCATCGTTAACTCTTTTACCATCAACTTCCAGATAACCAGTATCAAAATTAGCTCCTGCAGAATATTGCACCCTGTCCCAATATTTTCGGAAATTTCTCTTTTCATTAAAATAAGTAAGACCAAAGGCAAATCTGTCCTGATTGACAAACTCTCCGTATAAATCAGACTGTTTGGTGTCTTTCCATAAACTCTTCTGATAGTCGAATGTCGTAGTCAGGACTTTTTTAAACTTTTTACTAATCCCCACTCCTATTTCTGAAGGCAGATAATAATCATCAACATCTGATGCCACATCAGTTTCAATAGCATTGTAAACATCATCAGTAATCGTTTCAACAGTTTGTATTTTTGAACTCTTAATTTGTGCCGGAAGTTTAAACGTTGCCCCAATAGTAAGCGTTGAATCAATTTTATACTGCATTCCTAGAGTAGCGCGAAGACCGTTATAATCTGTCTTTTTATGAACATTTGTAATTGAATTTAAAATCGAAAATGTTCGGTCATCCACAACATTCCCAAACAGCAAAGCTGCAGAAGCTCCTACCGATAGTTTTTCAGTTACACGATATCCGTATGAAAAATCAAAATTATTCAATCCGCCTGAGCCTCCCGCCGTTAAATAATACGATTCATTACTATCAGCTATAGGCAGTTTCAAATTTGAAATCTTGTATGATGCGCTTGAATATGGACGCAGTGCAACGCTGAATGCTGATCTTTTAGTAATAGGAAATGCAAAAGCAAGATGCGAAAACTGAAAATTATTACGCTTCTCGCTTCGGGAATTATTTTGATAGGTTGTCGCAATGGCTTTTCCACCAACATCCAGCATAAAATGATTAAGAGGCATTGATCCTAATGAAGCCGGATTGAGGTTATTAATAAAATTATTGGATGGCAGTGCAATTCCAGATGATCCAATTGAAGGAATTGAACCAAAATCAGAATCGTATAAACTTCCCACACCATATAATGAATATGGAGAACTTAATATACTTTGTGAAAACGAAGTAAGCGACATTAAAATGAAGCAGCTAAAAAAAACTATTTTATTTTTCATTTAATATGAGATGTAATAAACCTTAATTTGAATTTTATTTTGCGAATGCTTTTGATCTCCTAAAACAAGTCTGTCAACTGATTTAGATATTCCTGGTAAGGTTAAAATTAATGCAGACCTGGAATCAGAAGCTTTCAGCATTTCTTTCTGTAGAAAATTCCCTAACGGTATTGTATATCCAATATTTTCATTGAACTCATCGCTTTTTTTATTTAAAATTCCATAAACAGAATTTCCTGCAGCATTGAGCAAAGGACTGCTGATTCTGTTTAAATTATCTCCCACATAAACCTTTAAGGAATCAGACAGCGGATATTTATCTGAATACGAATTATTAACCGGTTTTAAGAACAGCTGTGCATCGACAATTGCGCCATTAGCAGAAATATATTTAAGCTGCTTTATATTTGGGAAATCGATCCTGCAGGCTACTCCAGTGCCAGATTGAATAAATCCCTGCCTATTGGTCTGCGAACTCGAAAGCCTTTGGGTAGAAATGGGCAAATTTTGAATTATTGTTCCGGTTTTATCCAGCGAGACAGAATTAAACTGTTTAGAGACATCTGCAATAGTAAAATCTAAAATAAGCGAATCATCATCATTATCGGCTTGATATTTAGAATAGTACAACCTCACTTTGCTCGTTGAAACATTAAACCCAATTGCACTTGATGAGTTAGTTCCGGACGGCACTAATACAAGTCCTTTTAGATACTCTGTAAAATTGTCAAAACCTGTAATTTCTCTTTTTTTGATTTTCTGAAAAATATCTTGTCCAAACGCGTCGCTCATTCTAATATTTATCGAATCCTTCTCTGTTGGTCTGGGTTTATATGAAATTGTTCCCAGAACTTCATCACTGTAAGTCAAAGTAGAATTATTATAAAAACTTTTATCGTCTACGTTTGGTTTTACTTTTTGAGTTAAACGATGGATGTCGAATTTTTGAACCTGAGTTGTATCACCATAATAATAGTTATCGTATTTTAAAATCATTGAAATCGAATCAAAAACAAAATTAACCGCTTCCGTATCTGACCCTGAATTACTCAACGAATACGAACTGCCGGAAATTTGAAAATAGCTGTTCGATTTTATTTTCCCAAAAATTGGATCATCGTAATTTCCAACTAAAATTCGGCTCTGACTTGAAGTTACAAGCGAATCAAAATTTATTGTAGACATTTCAACCGTAACGGTATCAACCATTACAACTTTATTATTGAGAGCAAGATAATCTGATCCAACAACAAACTCGCCGGCATCAGTATCTGTACCGCATGAAAATATAGTAAACGCAAAAAACAGCATTAATAAAAACTTGCCCATAATCAATTTTTTTGGCAAATATAAAAGGCACTATTCTGCAGTTCACTATAACATATACAGGCAAGCATATTTCGACTATAAATGGCGGTAAAACATCTACAGTACATTAACTGCTTTCAATATTAGATTCAGCCTTAAAAAACGGGATTTAGTCTATCAAAAAGCGTCATACATATATCTTCTTTTTTTTAAAACCTTCGTCAGCCTACTTTTGAGCCAATAAATAAGTAATGAAAATAAGGTTTATAATTTGTTCCGTTTTTTTAATGTCAATATTAAGTATGAAAGCTCAGGAAAAGTTTTCGGTTAATATCGATTTAAAAACAGAACCTACTGATAAAATTGATTTTAATAAAACTAATGCGGGAGTGTTTTTTAGCCGAACAATAAGTTCTAAAAGCAGTATAAAAAATACATTATCGTATACTAATCTGAATTTGAGTTATGATAAAGACAGCTTTAAAAGTATAGACCAGTTACGCCAGATTCAGGATAAGTTTGAATTTTCTCATGAAATACTAAATGCCGTAAAACTAATTTTTTCGCTTACGCCAACAGCAAATTTTCAGCACAATTTAGATTTTTCTGATTTGTCGCTTTTAGGAAGTTTTGAAATCAGCAGACAGCTGAATTCAAAAACGACTTTAAATATAGGAGCCTCAAGAACGGCAGTTTTTGGTAATCCGAAATTCCTGCCTGTGGCTTCATTAAATTATAAAATAAACGAAAATGCAAATTTGCTGGTTGGTTTTCCAGATTCAAAAATTTCATATTCAAATAACATCCGAAACAAGTTTAGCCTGAACAATAGTTTTAATGGGAACTTTTACAATTTAGATGTTCAGAACAATATAAATAACAATGCTGCAAAAGCAGTGCTTTCGCAAATGACGACATCATTTGAATATGAAAGAAATGTCGAAAAAAACTGGTTTTTGAATTTCAAAGCCGGATATGATTTTGACAAAAAATATAAACTTACTGACAGTAAAGACCATACCGTTCATGATTATAATATTGGCAATGGATATGTTTTAGGAATAGGGATCAAATACAAACAATAAAATAAATTTTAAACACTATGAATAATTTAAAAAAAGGAATATTATTCGCCGCCCTGTTTTCGGGCCTGTTTTTTGTAAGCTGCAGCAACGATAATGACGATGATGATTGGGTAGGAAACTGGATTAAAAAATCAGCGTTTGACGGTCCGGCAAGATCTAGTGCGACAAGTTTTGTAATTGGAGATTATGCTTATGTAGCAACAGGCTACACGGGAGATGAATATTTAAAAGACCTTTGGGTTTATGATTCAAATGGGGATTATTGGGAACAAAAAGCCAATTTTACAGGTGTTGGAAGAAGTTCTGCTTCTGCTTTTACACTAAACGGAAAAGGATATATTGGTCTTGGTTATGACGGAACTAACAGATTAAAAGACTTTTACCAATACGATCCGACAAACAACAGCTGGACTCAAAAAGCTGATTTTGAAGGAACAGCACGTTATGGTGCAGTAGGTTTTCAGGCAGCTGGCAAAGCTTTCTTTGGAACTGGTTATGACGGAAATTATCTTAAAGATTTCTATCAGTATGATGACACAGCAAATACCTGGACTCTTGTAAATGGATTTGGCGGTAATAAAAGACGTAATGCAACTGTATTTGTAATTTCAGACAAAGCTTATCTGGTTACAGGAATAAACAATGGCGTATATCAGGAAGATTTTTGGGAGTTTGACCCGGCTGCTAATACCTGGACAAGAAAAAGAGATATTGATAAAGATACAGATGATGATTACTCTTGGAATGATGATTATGCAATTACTCGATCAAATGCTTCTGGTTTCTCAATGAATGGATTAGGATATGTTGTAGGTGGTGAAAACATTAAAACTGCCTGGGAATATAATCCTTCTACAGATCTTTGGACAGAGAGAACGGCTATGGAAGGCGCAACGAGAACTGATGCTGTTGGTTTTGCAATTAACAATCGCGGGTTCTATTTATTAGGAAGAGTAGGTTCATCTTACTTTGATGATGTTTGGGAATTTAAACCGCAAGACGAACAAAGTGACGATGACAATTAATACTATTACACAATTCTTCTGGCGTAAAATCCAGAAGAATTTAGTGCTTTTGTTTCTTGTTTTATCAATTGTTTCCTGTACAAAAAAAGAAGTACTAAAAACCGAAACATTTAAAACTGATACCGGCTGGGGATATTCGATTTCTTATAAAGAAAAAATCATTATTAAGCAGTCGATTATTCCGGTTATAAATGAAAACAAAAGTTTTTCGACACAAGAAGATGCTTTAAAAACCGCTGGTTTAGTTGTTTCAAAACTCAAACAAAACTTATCCCCATCGGTAACCAAAAATGAATTAATTTTATTAAAAATAAAATTATAATGACGATAGATACCATTAAAAATACGAATTCAAATAAAATCTTATTCCATTTTATGATTTGGCTTTTCTTTATCCTGACTTCTTTAATTCAGTTTTACGAAAGTCCATTTAGGATCAATAATGATTTTTATGCACAATGGATAAGCGGTATTTTACTGTTTTATTTGAACTATTTTTATTTGGTTCCCGCTCTGCTTTTGCAAAAAAAATACTGGCAGTATTTTGTATTTGCATTGGGTATTATTGTCATTTTTATGGTCATTAGAATAAATTATTTTATTCCTGAATTTAGACATTTAAGACCAGATAATATTGCTCCGGCAAGAATGATCCCCAGAGATCCTCATTTTTTACCAGAAGGAAAACATTTTAGAGTAGAAATGAGACAGCCGTTGTTTTTTAAAATTGGTCCTTCATTTTTTTACATTTTAATCCTTACAATAAGTGCTATTATCAGAACCCTGACAGAGTTCTATAATAATCAGCAAAATAAATTAATCGCCGAAACACACAGAACGAGTACCGAATTAATATACCTGCGTAAACAAACCAATCCGCATTTTTTATTCAATTCATTAAACAGTATTTATTCTCTGGCGCACAAGAAATCTGATTTGGTCCCTGATGCCATCGTGACATTGTCTGAACTAATGCGCTATATGCTGTATGAAACAGATAATAAAACGGTGGCTTTAGAAAAAGAAATCAATTATATCCAGAATTATATTGATTTACAAAAACTGCGGCTTAATAACATCGAAGACATTTATATAAATGTACATGGCGATACTAAAAACAAATTTATCGAACCATTGCTATTGATATCTTTTGTTGAAAATGCTTTTAAGTACGGAACCGACTATAAAGGCGCCGCGCATGTTAAAATCAAAATTTTCATTTCTGAAAATGATCTTGATTTCTGGATTGAAAATACGATTGAAAACTATGTAAAAGATCCTGACAATTCAGGAATTGGACTGGTAAACATTCAAAACCGACTTGATTTACTTTATCCAAACGCACACGAACTAACTATTAACCAGGATAATCAATTTTACCGAGTGCATTTAAATCTAAAATTAGATAAAATTCAAACCGCAGTAAATTAAACAAATGTGATTATGGACAGAAAAAAATTTATCCGAAATGGTCTTTTAGGCATTACTGCTTTGGCAGGTGCTTCTAAATTATTAGAATCCTGTTCTAAAAGCGACAATGATGACTCAGACACAAATTCGTCTGGAGACGGAAGCTGTGTTGTTTCTCCCGCAGAAACAAAAGGTCCATTTCCTATCAAAACACCAAGTCAGCTGGTCTTAGAAAATATAAAATCAGACCGCGTGGGAGTTGCGCTTCTTATCAATTTAAAAATTGAAAATAAAAACAATGATTGTGCACCTCTTTCTAATGTTTTAGTAGATGTATGGCATTGTGATAAAGATGGAAATTATTCTGAATACGGCGGTACACAAATGCAGCAGACTGATTATACTTCGGTTCATTTTTTAAGAGGAAGACAAACTACAAATGCAAGCGGCGAAGTTTCATTTATATCTATTTACCCTGGCTGGTATCAAGGCAGAGCTCCTCACGTGCATGTTGAAGTTTTATCAAGCAGCGGTTCGTCTTTATTAGTAACTCAGATTGCTTTTCCTGAAAACATTTCCAGCGAAGTATATTCGAGCACTAATTATGCAGCTCATGGTCAAGCTGATACTTCGAACACAAAAGATAATGTTTTCTCAGACAGTCTTTCAAGTGAATTGGCAACACTGACTGGAAATTTAACTGACGGATATACATTAACCAAAACCATTACGGTAAACGGTTAATTTTAGAAACAACCAGTATTTTATGATAATTTTAAAACTTAATTTACTGGTTTAAAACTACTTTTGACTGCCAAAACAATTTAAAACTTAATTTCCAACAGATGAAATGTGTAATTATAGATGATGAACCTTTAGCAGTTGAACTATTAGAAGATTTTGTCAAAAAAGTAGATTCACTCGAATTAGTCAATACTTTTAATAACGCTATTGATGCCGTTTCATTTATCAATCAGAACAATATTGATTTGATTTTTCTGGATATCCAAATGCCTCATTTTTCTGGAATTGAGTTTATAAATACTATCGAAAAAAAGCCTTTAGTAATCTTTACAACTGCTTATTCTGATTATGCTGTAGAAGGCTTTAATTTGGGTGCTGTTGATTATTTAGTAAAACCAATTCCGTTTCATCGCTTTTTAAAATCGGTTGTGCGAGCGCAGCAAATTAATAATCCCGCTGCTCCTGTTCAGGCCGTTTCAGAAAATGTTCCGACTCCAGAAGTTGAACAGGATTTTATGTTTGTTAGAGCGGAATATGAAAATGTAAAAATGAATTTTTCGGATATATTATTTATCGAAGGTTTAAAAGATTACGTAAAAATATACACTACAGACAATAAATTTACACTGACTTTAATCAGCTTAATAAAACTGGAAAATCTGCTTTCAAACAAAGGATTTTCGCGAATTCACAGGTCTTACATCATCAATATAAAACATGTAAAATCAATTCAAAAAAATAAAGTTTTAATCAGCGACAAACGAATTCCAATAAGCGAAAGCTATAAAAATGCTTTCTTCGAGAAAATCAATTTATAAGTTTATAAAAACTTCAAAATAATCCCGATAGCTATCGGAACCAAATTCCAATAAAGCATTAATACTATTGGAATTTGGAATTTGTATTTTATTCTTCGTTTTTAAACCATCCTGAATACATTACATAATTGTTCGAAATACGTTCGATTTCACCTGCAAAATCAGATTGGTCAATGTCTTTTACTTTTTTAGCTGGAACACCTGCAAAAATAGTCCCCGAAGGAACAACAGTATTTTGAGTTAAAACTGCTCCGGCTGCAATAATCGAATTACTTTCAACAACGCAGTTATCCATTACAATAGCGCCCATTCCTATCAATACATTGTCATGAATCGTGCATCCGTGAACAATCGCATTATGACCAATTGAAACATTGTTTCCTATAATAGTTGGGTGTTTTTGATAAGTGCAATGAATTACGGCTCCATCCTGAATGTTTACTTTGTTTCCTATCTTAATAAAGTGAACATCTCCGCGAACCACAGCATTAAACCACACGCTGCAAGAATCTCCAAAAGAAACATCGCCGACAATTGTTGCATTTTCAGCAACATAGCAATCTTCTGGTATAGAAGGTGCTTTTCCGTTTACAGATTTTATAACCATAATATTTTTTTAATTAACTGCAGGGCAATTACAATCGTAACGCTCTTTCCTGCAAAATAAATTAATTCCTAAAGTAATCTGGTGATAACCGCCAGTATCAAATTTTACATCTCCAGTAACTTGAGAATAAGTATAGGCAAACATAAAGTTTTTAAAATTAACGCCTACTATTGGCGTAATGTATTGCAATTTTTGAGACGAAACACCGCTCCCTGAACTATACTGTGCTCCATCAAAACTTCTTCTATACGATAATGCAGCCCACAAACTTCCAAAATCCATATTCTTGTACGCTTTTAAATTCAAGTCGATAGACTTTTGTTTGGTCTGATCAAAATATTGAAATAAAATTGAAGGTTCCCAGGTAATTTTATCTCTTTTTCCAAACACATATCCGGCACTAAAAAGAAACTTTCTCAAATTGTCACTTTCATAATCTGTATACAGCTCTCTTCTTGTTTCAAGAACTCCCTGAACCGTGGCATGTGCATAAAAATCAAGAAAATTATACGATGCTCCAATATCTAAATTGAAATAAGAATCTTTTTGAATGGAACCAAAAACAATAGGATCGAAAACATTTCCGAATTTAGTTTCATCTAACTGACTCTGAATCAATCCCCCGCTGATACCAAAAGAAAGCTGATTTAAATCGAGTTCGTCTCTCGAAAACATAATATGATGAGCATACGTAAGCTTTACTCCTTTTTCTGAATGGTAACCGTTTTTATCATTAAAAACAATAATTCCGGCACCAGAACGCTCTCCTACTCTACCATTAAAACTTAAAGTTTGAAGCGACGGTGCATCTTCCTGCCCAAACCATTGTTTTCTTGCTGTTAACCTGATTTTTGCACAGTTAGCGGCACCCGCCATTGAAGGGTGAATTAAGTAATAGTTGTCCGATAAATAATCTGAATAAACAGGAATTCCTTCTTGTGAATAGGTAAAGAACGAAGTAATTAAAAAAACAAATAAAAACTTGATTTTTAATTTCATGATGGTTAGTTAGTTTATATAATTTTTGCTCTCTTATTAATTTCGTACGAATTATTTGAAAAGAGTCTTAATTATTTTATTAAAAAATCAAATATAGCCATAAGTAGAAAATAACTTTAGTAAATTTGCAAAAAATTACTGCCATGACAAAAATCACTATAAAAGAAACTCAAAATCCAACGATATTAAAGTTCGAATTTGAAGATTTTATCACTCAAAATCAAAGCTTTGAATTTAAAAACATTGACGAAGCACAAGCATCTCCTTTAGCACAGCAATTGTTCTATCTTCCGTTTGTAAAAACAGTTTATATTTCAGGAAACTTCATTGCAATCGAAAGATACAGCATTGTAGACTGGGACGATGTAAAAGATGCCGTTGCAGAACAAATTACATCATTTGTAGACAAAGGCGGCGTTATTATAAAAGTTGACGAAAATAAAGCTAAAAAACAGCCTATTACAGTTTATGGAGAAACAACTCCAAACCCTGCGGCTTTAAAATTTGTAGTAAGCAGAATGTTGACCAGAAATGCGGTTGAATACAAAAATATCGATCAGACTGCTTCTTCTCCATTGGCTCAGGAATTATTTAAATTTCCTTATGTAAAAGAAGTATTTATTGATGAAAATTATATTTCTGTAACCAAATACGAAATCAACGACTGGCAGGAAATTACCTTAGAATTAAGAACATTCATAAAACAATTTATTGAAAACGGAGGAACTGTTTTAGATGAAAGCTTAATTCAGACTGCAACTAAAAATGATGTTACAAAAGACGAAGCTTTTGACAAACTGGATGTAACTTCTCAGCAGATTATCAACATATTAGAAGAATATGTAAAACCAGCAGTTGCGGCTGATGGAGGAAATATTGCATTTGATTCTTATAATGAAGATGACAAAACCGTAAAAGTGATTTTACAAGGAGCTTGCAGCGGTTGTCCTTCATCAACATTTACTTTAAAAAGCGGAATCGAAAATATGCTGAAAAGTATGCTGAATGATGAAGCTATTAAAGTTGAAGCTTTGAATGCATAAAACATTTAATACATTATAGAAAGCGTCTCAATCGAGGCGCTTTTTTATTTAGGAATAATTATTGAAAGGTATTAACACATAGAGACATCAAGACTATTTAGCAATAAATGCTCCAGCGGAGCGAGCGAAACATGTATTATTTAAAATATGCCGCTCCTCTGGAGCTTTTCATGCATGGAAATAAATTATGCTATAAATATTATGCTCCGCTGAAGCCTTTGTTTCTATGTGTTTAAAATTAAACCAAACTAATTCGCTATCAATTAATTATTCTAAAATTTAATTGTAATTCTCGAAAAACAATTAATATTGTATTCTAAACCAACCAAATCAAAACGATGGGATTAACTTCATTTTTTACCAATTTATTTGGCTCTGCAAAAGAAAAAACTACCGATTTTGCTGCACAGGCAGAAACTACTGTTGAAGAAATTAAAGACGCAGCAGAACCTATACTTGAAAATGCTGCCGATTTAATCAGCGATGTATTTGATTCTATAAAAGAAGTCCTGTCAGAAAACACCAATTCTGATTATGAACTTGTTACAGAAACTGTTGTAGACGTAAGCGAAGATGCTGTAACCGATTTTGATTCTGAAGAGTCAGAAAAATAAGTAGTTTCTGATTTAAAAGATAATTATTTTATATTTGCAGCAATCAATACACCTTCTCTATTGAGAAGGTTTTTTTAATTAAAATAATGTACATCAATCCTGAACAATTAAGCAGTTACGCGGCGAAATTTATTAATCTTTTAATTGATTATTCGCCAAAATTAATCTCAGCATTTCTAGTTTTATTTGTTGGTTTATATGCCATAAAATTCATCAACAGAATTATTAGAAAAATAATGGAAAAGAGAAATCTGGATCCAACATTGACCAAATTTCTTGCTGATATTTTACTATGGGCTTTACGAATTTTATTATTTGTAACCTTTATTTCAAACCTCGGAATCGAGACTTCTTCATTCGTAGCCATTTTAGGTGCTATGGGTCTTGCAGTTGGTTTATCACTGCAGGGATCGCTTTCTAATTTTGCCGGCGGTATGTTAATTATCGTTTTTAAGCCTTTTAAAGTTGGCGATACGATCGAAGCTCAAGGCGTTATAGCAACGGTGCTGGAAATTCAAATTTTTGTTACCAAAATGCTTACCGGAAACAATCAGACCGTTTTTGTGCCAAATGGAGCTTTGTCAAACGGAACAATTATTAATTACTCTATGCAGGGAGAAAGAAGAGCTGATTTAACTTTTTCAGTTTCTTATGATTCTGATATTAAAAAAGCAAAAGATATTCTTTTGGAGGTTTTAAACAAAAATCCAAAAGTGCTTCAAAAGCCTGCTCCGGAAGTTTTTGTTAAAAATTTATCGGCAAGTTCTGTAGATTTTGCAGTACGTCCGTGGGCGAAGAATGCTAATTATGGAGCTGTTTTTTCTGAAACGCTCGAAGATTGTAAAACAGCTTTAGATCAGGCAGGAATTTCTGTTCAGCCTTTTACACTTCAAAAATAAAAATGGATTACTGCTTTTTAGGCAGTGTCATCATAAAATCTTTTAAATAATAAGGTTCAAAGTAAGCGACATCAACAGTGTCGCTTTTTTGATACTTATCGTAACTGATTTTACTCATTTCATTTGCCGAAGGGTATTTGATTTCTTCTAAAAACACTAAGTTATCTTTAGTCAAAACAGGTTTGCATTTCTCGGCACAATCTCCTACGAAATAAAGTGTTTCTTTATATGCTGCAAAAGAATCTTCTGTAATAATTTCTGCCTGAATTGTTCTTTCTACTTCTAAATCTGCATTAAAAATTTCGCTGTAAACTTCCATCCTTCTGGCATCAAGCATCGGAATAATTTTTCCTTCAGAAATTTTAGCTTTAGAGGCCAGAGTCTGCAAAGTATCTACCGCAATTAAAGGGATATTTAATGCATAACACAATCCTTTTGCTGCCGAAACGCCAATTCGTAACCCGGTATAAGAACCTGGCCCCTGGCTTACTGCAACTGCATTTAAATCCTGAATTGAAACTCCGGATTCTGCAATAGCTTCTTCAATAAAAACATGAAGTTTTTCGGCGTGCGAATATCCTTCTTCTGCAATTTCTTTACAAAGAATAGTTTCTCCATTTTTTGCAATTGATACTGAACAATTTTTGGTTGCTGTTTCGATATTGAGAATAAAAGACAATGTGTATGATTTTAAAATTAATTATTTCAGGCTGAGAGAAAACTTGATTCTGCTCAGCCTGACAAATATATCTTATTTATTTTTTAGGAGCGTCAGCTTTTTTAAGTTTAACTTTATCTCCAGAATTTAGTTCTTTAGAAACGGTTGTATAAGGTCCTGTAATTACTACATCTCCAGATTTTAATCCAGACATTACTTCGATATTCGTATCATCCTGAATTCCGGTTTTAATAATTCTGATTTTAGCTTTATCACCTACTTTTACAAAAACACACTCAAATTTCTTATCGCTTTTTGGAGTTGTTTTTTTCTCGTTTGGATCGTCAACTTTAAAATCTTTAACAGCTGTTGTATCAGATTTTACAACTACAGAACTAATTGGTACTGCCAAAACATTGTTTTTAGTTGTGGTAATAATATCTACTGTTGCTGTCATTCCAGGTCTAAAAGGCGAATAAGCATCTGGTTTTCCTTCTAATAAATCCTGATACGATTCTTTTAAAATACGAACTTTAACTTTAAAGTTTGTAACCTGATCTGATGTTAAGGTTGTGCTGGCAGAATTAGAAATACTGGTTACTACTCCTTTAAATTTCTTTTTAAGGTAAGCATCAACTTCAACATTTGCTTCGTCTCCAATTTTAATTTTTACGATATCATTTTCATTAACATCAACTTCAACTTCCATGTTGTTAAGATTGGCAACTCTTAAAAGTTCTGTTCCGGCCATTTGCTGTGTTCCTAAAACACGCTCTCCTAATTCTACATTCAATACAGAAATAGTACCATCGGCAGGAGCATAAATTGTGGTACGTCCTAAATTATCTCTGGCTTCTGTTACAGATGCCGAAGCACTTTGAACATTATAGTACGCATTTTGTTTTGTTGCTTTGGCAACTTCGTATGTCGAAATAGCTTTATCCCAGTCTGACTTTGAAATTACTCCTTTGTCGTATAATGTTTTATTACGTTCGTAATTGGCTTTAGCTTCTTTAAAACTGGCTTCAGATTGTACTAATCCGGCTTTTGTTCCAGATAAATTTGCTACAGATCTTTCTAGTCCTGAAGTATATAAATCAGGATTTATTTTTACTAATAAATCTCCTTTTTTTACAACCTGCCCTTCTTTTACATTTAACGCAATAATTTCACCGGAAACCATTGATGAAAGTTTTACTTCTATTTCCGGCTGGATTTTTCCAGTCGCCGATACAGTTTCAACGATTGTAGAAGCTGTTACTTTTGAAGTTTCTACTTCTTTTCCTTCATCTTTGTTTCCTATTACTCCTGCCTTAGAAAGACTTACTAATAATGCAATTAGAACTAATGCCCCGCCAACTGAGAAGTAAACTATTTTTTTTGACATAATAAATTATTTTGTAATAACTGGAACAATTGGAATTCCGAAATAGAATTCAAGTATTTTAATTTTAAACATGTAATCGTATTTCGTTCTAATAACGTCTGATTGTGCATTTGTAAGCAAAGTTTGTGCTTGTGTAAAATCAAATGAATTCATTAAACCAACATCGTACTTTTCTTTAGCATAATTATAGGCCTGCTGTCTTGCTTCTAAAGAAACTGTTGCAGATTCATAGGTATTTAAAGCACCTTTTGCATCTGTAAAAGCAGTATAAACGTTACGCTGCAAATCTAAGCTTTTTTGTTCCAAATCTATTTTAGATTTTTCCAAACTTACTTTGTTTCTTTCAACATTGTTTCTGGCAGAGAAACCATTAAAGATTGGCACACTTAACTGAAATCCGAAATTGTGTCCTTTATTATCACTAAACTGAGTTAAAACTGGATCTGGACCAACGTAAATTGGATTTCCTGCTGGATCAGCTCCAATTAGTCGGTCACTGTAACTTGCACTTGTGCTGAAAGAATAGAATCCTCTTAAAGTTGGCTGATAAGCTCCTTTTGCAATTGAAACATTTTTTTCGGCAATTTCCAAATTAGTCTGTGCTAATTTCAATTCCGTTCTAATTTCCTTTGCTTTATTGTAAATATCAATTGGCGATTGTGCCATGATATTATTTTCATCCTTGGCATTTGTATCATCTACTACATCAAAATCAGCAAACTCTTTTAATTGTAAAAGCTGTGCTAAACTCAATTTTGAAATCAGTAAATTGTTTTCAGAAACTGTGATATTTTGCTTATCTGTTGCAACAGTAGCTTTTAAATCAAATAAATCACCACGGGGAATTGTTCCGGCATTAACCATTTCCTCAGAACGTGCAAGACGTTTTTCGTCAATAGCTAATTGTTCTATTCTTACTTTTAAATTTTCTTTGTTAGATAAAATCTGCAGGAAAGCGTTGGCTACGTTCAGAGAAATATCTTCCTGCATTTTCAACAATTGATATTTTGACGCTACAATAGAAAGTGAAGCTCTTCTATATGCATTTTGATTTTGCAGACCTTTGTAAATATCAACATTAGCATTTACACCTAATGAAGAATACTGCGTGGTTTGTGTAGTCGCAATGTTGGTAACCGGGTTAACGTTCAAACCAATATTCCAAGAGTGCGAAGCATTTCCGTTTACTGTTGGCAGATAACTTCCCAAAGCACCTCTTTTATCGATATCTGCTGTTTTTACATCAAGTTCAGACAGCTTAATTGTGATATTGTTATCTAATGCGTATCTCACACATTCTTCTAAAGTCCATTGTTTTGTTTGTGCCTGGCCCGATAATCCAAAACCGAACAGCATGGCAAAAACAAGACTATTATATTTATTTATTTTCATATATTTTGATTGATGGCGCAGTCGATACTGCGCAAATTTAACATTTTTTAAAACCAAAAAACTCTTTAAGATTTCAATTATTTTTTCTCTTTTTCATCGATCAAACCCTGATTCCAGATTTTAATTTTATCTGTGTTTTTGATCCCGCTTTTTACTTGAACGTAGATTCCGTCGCTTACACCTAAAACTAGATCTCTTCTTTCAAATTTCTGAGGTGTAGTTTCAACTTCTACATACGGTTTTTGAGTTTTTTTGTCAAATTGCACTAATGATTCTTTTATAGCCATAACTTTATCAGCTTTTTCAAGAATAATAGAAGCATTTGCACTTAATCCGGCTCTAATAAATGTTTCGTCTCTATTTTCTAATCTAGCTTTTATTTCAAACTGAATTGCTCCGTTTTCTGTAACTCCTTTTGGTGCAATATCAGTAAGAACTGCTTCAAATTTTTTGTTTTCGATAGCTCCGACAGTAATTTCAATTGGCATTTTTTCTTTGATTTTCCCCACTTCAGATTCGTCAATTTTTCCAATAAAAATCATTCTTCCCACATCGGCAACGCTTGCTATTGTAGTTCCTTCATTAAAGTTATTACTCTCAATAACCTGATTTCCTACTTTTACCGGAACCTGTAAAACCATTCCGTTTACTGTAGAACGAATCAAAGTATTCGCATAACTTCCTAAAGAGGAAGTTGTTCCTGTTTTTACAATATCTAAACTTTGTAATGCTGATGCATAGTTTTGTTTGGCTTGTTTGTAAGCTAATTGAGCTGCATCAAAATCATTGGCAGAAATTACATCTTTTTCAAAAAGTGTTTTTTGTCTTTGATAAATTTTCTCCTGATTGTCTAAAGCAATTTTAGCAGTTTGTACTTGATTTTGAGTACTGCTTACATTAGATACATTGGCTACAACTCTAATTTTAGCAATCATATCACCGGCTTTGATTTTTTCTCCGGCTTTAATGTAAACCTGCTCAATAATACCTGAAATGTTCGGTTTGATTAGTACCTCTTCATCAGGCTGAATATTACCAGTAGCAATTGTATTTTTTACTATTGTTTTGATTTCTGCTTTCTCCGTTTTAAAAACAATTGGTGATTCCTGATTCTTCGCATACAAATAGTAAAGTGCGCCAAAAAACACTACAGCAATTAAAATTAAAATGGTTACGGTTACTCCTTTTTTCATTTTGTTTTCGGTTTAATCGATTATTTTTTTGATTGATAATTTATTCTGTTCGCAAAGCATCTACAGGCTTCACATTAATTGCGGTCTGCGCCGGAATAAATCCTGCGAGCAAACCTGATCCTACTAATATTATTAAGGCTACAAATACAACTCCCAAATCAACACTTGGATTGGCAAACATGGTATCGTTTCCTGGCGGCATTGAGTCCAATACCATATTTAAAATCGCAATGATTCCGGTTGCTACAGCAATTCCTAACATTCCTGAAATGATTGTTAAGAAAATAGATTCAGATAAAATCTGTCCTCTAATTGCAGCCGGTGTCGCTCCCAAAGCTCTTCTAATTCCAATTTCTTTGGTACGCTCTTTTACTACAATCAGCATAATGTTTGAAATTCCGATTACTCCAGAAATCAAAACTAATGTTCCTACGAAGTAAGCAATGATTTTTAGAATATTAAACAAACTCTGTACTTTATTGAACTGTTCGTACAAGTCAAAATTTCCAACCGCTCTGTCATCTGTAGGATTTACAGAATGCAGTGCTTTTATAATTTCTAAAATCTTCGGTTTCAATTCTGTTATCGAAGTTTCATCTCTAGCTGTAAGCGCCATCCACCCTACTTTATCACCATAATTAAATGCCTGCTGAAAAGTGGTAAACGGAATAAAAATATTTTTTTGTTCCTGTTCTGCATTTCCGCCCTGCTGTTTGGATTTGTAAACCCCGACAACCATAAAATTTATACCGTTGATTTTAATATAAGTGCCGACAGATTCTTCTTCTTTTCCATACAATTCACTGATAACTCCTTTACCAATTACGGCAACTTTTCGTTTTTCCAGAATATCCTGCTGATTTACAAAACGTCCTTTTATAATATCCATTGGCTGCTGCTTAATCAGCTCCGGATAATCTCCATAAATCGTAAAAGCCGAAGTTTTTGTGCCTCGAACTACATTATTTGTTCCGTTAAAATCGCCCAATTGGTTTCTTGGCGAAACATATAACAAATCTGGTATTGCTGCTTTTAATGCTGTAACATCACTGTTTCTAAAATCGTAACGACGGGTTTTAGGAAGTCCTTTATAAGCTTTTGATGTTGTCTGGCTCCACATAAACATAGTGTTTGTGGCAATACCGTCAAATCCTTTTTTAATACCATTTTCCAGACCATTACCTGCTGCAAGTAATATCACCAAAATGAAAATTCCCCAAAAAACACCAAAAGCCGTCAGAATAGTTCTGAATGGGTTAGCCGTTAAGGCCTGTAAAATCTCGTCCCAATTATCTTTTTTAAACATAATTATTCGTCTCTAAGTGCTACAATAGGTTTAATTTTGGCAGCTCTGTATGCTGGGAAAAATCCCGCAAGAGCACCTGCAAACACAAGTAAAAATAGTGTTGTTAATGCCACGCTGAAATCTACTTCTGGATTTCTAAAATATTCACTCTGAACCATCGGTCCAACAAATTCTAATAACAGCAGACTTGCCAAAAGCCCGACAAATCCTGCTATGGTGGTAATAAAAATTGATTCGTGAAGTATCATAGCAATAATCGAAAATGGAGAAGCTCCTAGAGCTTTACGAATTCCAATTTCTTTTGTTCTTTCTTTTACAATAATCAGCATGATGTTACTTACACCAACAACTCCGGCAATAATGGTACAAATACCAACCCACCAGAAAAATAACCTGATGTAAAGATTTAAATCATAAAACTGCTTTGCATCTTTAACAGAATTATAAACTCCTACTCCGCCATCATCATCAGGAGCAACCATATTTTTGCTCTTTAATAGATCTTTTAAATCCTGTGTAAATTTTTCTGATTGAGCCAAAGCTTCATCATAATTGCTTGTCTTTTTTAAAGTAAAAAACAAATTGCTGATTTTATCTCCGCCTCCAAAAGTTCTCTGCACTGTTGTTAAAGGCAGGTACGCTCTGGTTTCTTCTCTTTCTCCTCCCGGATCTGTAAAAACACCAATGACTTTAAAACTGATATTGTTAATTAAAATTTCTTCGCCTATCGCATCTTTATCTTTAAGCAAATCATTCTTTAATTTCATTCCAATAACCGCAACCTTCTCGTTGTTCTGCAAATCTTTACTATTTACATAACGCCCCTGAACTATTGTTAGGTTTTCGATGCCTCCATAATCAGGATCTACACCTCTAAACTGATAACTTCCTGATTCTTTTCCATAAGAAAAAGATTGCCCCCAATAATTTTGTGTTGAAGCTCTTAAATCTAATTTATCTTCAAATTTTTGAGTAGACTGATTGTAATCACTATTTCGAAACTGAACCTGTCTTCCTGGATTCAATCCTTTATATTCTTTTGTAGTTGTACCAGACCAGACTTCGATAATTCCGGCAGCATCTCTCTCAAATTGTTTTTCAATACCATTTTGAAGCCCTTTTCCGGCTCCAAGCAAAATCACCAAAATAAAAATCCCCGATGCTACCGAAATTCCTGTTAGAAATGTTCGCAGTCGGTTTTTAGAAATGGCTTCAAATATTTCCTGCCAGCGCTCAATATTAAACATAAGATGAAGCTCTAACTTGTTCTACTAATTTATCATCGATGATTAATCCATCTTTCAGGACAACATTTCTCTTGCACATTGCGGCAATATCTGGTTCGTGTGTAACGATTAAAATCGTTTTGCCTTCGTCATTAATTCCTTGAATAAGTTCCATAACCTCATAAGAAGTTTTTGTATCTAAGGCTCCTGTAGGCTCATCTGCAAGCAAAACTTTTGGATTAGATGCCAATGCTCTTGCAATCGCCACACGTTGTTTCTGCCCTCCAGAAAGTTCGTTAGGCAAGTGATGAGAATGCGATCCTAAACCTACTTTTTCAAGATATTTCATTGCAATTTCATAACGTTCTTTTCTCTTTACACCTTGATAATACAAAGGCATTGCAACGTTGTCTAATGCAGATTTATAATTTATTAAATTGAAAGACTGAAAAACAAAACCCAGAAATTTGTTTCTGTATTTTGAAGCTAAAGTTTCGTTCAGTTTTTTAATTGGGGTTTTATCTAAAATATAACTACCAGAATCGGCCTCATCAAGAATTCCTAAAATGTTAAGAAGCGTAGATTTTCCAGATCCCGATGATCCCATAATGGCTACTAATTCACCTTCGGCAATATTAAAATTTATTCCTTTCAACACATGCAGCTCCGAACTTCCCATTTTATAGGATTTGTGCAAATCTTTGATTTCGATCATGATATTGTTAAATTTTTAAAACAATAATAATATTTTTTATAAGTAAATTATGATAACAAAACGTTAATAATTTTATCATAGTTTTTAAATAAGACGGTGGTTATTATCAAATGTTACACTTTATGAGAATAATTTAATTGTTTTCTTAATTTTGCTTGACTTTAAAAAAATCATAATTATGAAGTTTTTTTCGAAAATCTCAATGTTTGCGGTATCTGCGGTGTTATTAAGCTGTTCAACAACACAAAAGTTAGAAACACTTAAGCCAGAGCCAGATGATGCAAGTCCTTTAGTTTACGACGCAAGCCCGTCATTTATTAATCTGCCTATTACAGTTAAATTAAATGACATTGAAAATCAAACCAATGCAATTCTAAACGGATTGATTTATGAGGATAACGATATTGAAGATGACGATATTCAAATGAAAATCTGGAAACAGGCACCTATAAAAATCCAAAATGATCCGGCTAATCCAGATAAAAAAATCAAAACGATTCTTCCTTTAAAAGCTAATATTAAATACCGAATTGGCACGAAAAAACTTGGAGTTGAACTTTACGACACCCGCGAGTTTAACTTAAACGGAGTTATTACATTATCCAGCGATGTGGCTTTAACCAATTGGAAATTAAATACTAAAACGGAATTCAAATCTTTAGACTGGAGCGAAAGTCCAACAATGACTGTTTTTGGAAAAAACATGCCGATTACATATTTGATTAATCCCGCAATTTCAATTTTTAAATCGAAACTGGAACATAAAATTGATGAAGCAATTGAAAAATCAATGGATTTTAAACCAAATGTTTTATCGGCTTTAGAAAAAATCTGCACGCCGTTTCAAATGAGCGACACTTATGAAAGCTGGCTGAGAATTGTTCCTGTTGAAATTTATTCGACAAATGCAAAGCTCAAAAATGATTCATTCTTACTTGAAATGGGAATGAAATGCAACATGGAAACTATAGTTGGCAAACAACCGGAATCTAAATTCAATTCTAATAAAATTATTCTTAAACCTGTTACTAAAATTCCAAATCAGATTTCTGCCAATATTGCCGCCATTTCAAGTTATGTTGACGCTTCAAAAATCATGACTAAGAATTTTGCCGGACAGGAATTTGGATCAGGAAGTAAAAAAGTGACCGTAAAAAATGTTTCAATCTGGCATAAAAACGGAAAAATGATTATTGCTCTTGATGTTTTAGGATCTATAAACGGAACATTGTATTTAAACGGAATTCCGCAGTATAATGCGCAGACAAAAGAAATTTATTTTGACAAACTCGACTATGTTCTTGACACCAAAAGCAAATTAATGCGAACTGCAAACTGGCTTGCACAAGGTTATGTTTTAAGAAAAATGGAAGAAAGCTGCCGCTATTCTATCCAGCCTAATTTAGAAGAAGGCAAAAAAAGCATGGCATCTTATCTTAAAAACTATTCGCCAATGCCAGGTGTTTTTGTAAACGGAAAAATGGAAGATATTCAGTTTGACAAAATTCAGTTAACCAATCAGGCGATTATAGCTTTTATCAAAATAAATGGAACTGTAAATGTTTCTGTAAACGGATTAAAATAAAAAAAGGCAGAATAATTATTCTGCCTTTTTCTTTTTCGATTGGTACATTCTATAAATTAGATACCCAATTATCGCTACCAGCAAATATGGGATTATCATTAAAAAAACGATTCCATCGTTTACTGCTTCTGCTTTTTTAACGTTTGAATCTCCTGCAAGCGCAGCACGGCACATTGCACACTGAGCATTTGCTGAAATTCCAATTAAGAAAATACAAATTCCAAAAACCAATTTTTTCAATTTGGAATTTAGAGCTTGAAAATTTGATATTTTACTTTTAGTATACATAGTAAGGAGAAATCATTAAATAAACCACAACTCCTGTAACCGCAACATACAACCAAAGCGGAAAAGTAATTTTAGCTATTTTTTTATGTCTGTCGAATCTTTGCGCAAGTGCTCTAACATAAGTAATCAATACTAATGGGATAATTGCTATAGACAATAAAATATGAGTTAATAAAATAAAGAAATACACATAACGTATAATTCCTTCACCGCCAAATTTAGTCGAATCTGAAGTCATGTGATACGCAACGTACATTACTAAAAACGCCACAGACAATGCAATCGCAAAAGTCATTAATCGTTCGTGTAATTTAAGTTTTCCGTTTTTAACAGCAATTACAGCCCATACTAAAACAATGGCTGTAATACCATTTGTAGTTGCATAAATTGGAGGCAGAAATGAAAGCGGTTCAACGTTAATTCCGAAATCTTTTAATTTAATTCCAAAAAGGATTGCTACAACAACCGGGATAATAATTGAAACCGCAACAATAAATTTATTGTATTTTTTTTCTAATGAATGATCTTCCATTTTTATTCTTCTAATAGTATTTTAATGTCTTGTTGAATATCTCTAACTCCTTTTTTATCTAAACCGTCGTAGTAGATATTTGGGTTTCCAAATTCATCTTTTCTACAGCGAATATTTCCGTCTTTATCAATTAAAGCAAATAATCCTGAGTGCTCAAAACCTCCGCTTACTTTTGAATTTTCGCCGGCATATAGATTAAAACCTTTATTTGACAAATCCATAATAGTTGCTTTGTCTCCTGTTAGGAAATTCCATGAAGCAGATTTTACTCCCAATAGTTTTGCATGATCTTTTAAAACCTGAGGTGTATCATGAACCGGATCAATTGTAATTGAAACAATACCAAAATTTGGATTACCAAAGAATGTTTTTTCAATTTCCAGCATACTCATATTCATCTTTGGACAGATTGATGGGCAGGTTGTAAAGAAAAATTCTAAAACATACACTTTTCCTTTATACGTTTCATTAGATATTTTAACGTTATCCTGATTTGTTAATTCAAATTTTGGAGCCGGACCAATCGTTAATAATTTTGCATCTTTAGAACTTTTAGAACCTACATTATCTAATCGATTTCCTTTTACAACATCACCATTTTTAATTCTATCAACAATTTTTGGCACTGCATAGATTCCGAAAATCAAAATAATAAACGAAATCCCGATGTAAGATTTATTTTTGAACATTATTCGTAAGTTTTAAAGTTGTTTTGTGGCATTATGGTTCTTTTTTAGGGCAGCACGGTATTCATACAAAATGATTTTAAAGTCATCCAGCATTTCATTACTCAGCTCAGACGGATGAAAAGTATCATATCCTTCTTTATATTCATCTTTTTTGTCTTTACTTTCTCCTTTACGTCCTCTTAAATTTCGTTCTTTATCTACAATAAAAACATTAGAAGTCCCAAGTTTCTCATCTAGTTTTCCTTTTAACTGCAATTGATTGTAAAATGCTTGTATTTCTTCTGGAGAAGCAAAAACAAAATTCCATCCAGAAACATCTGTAAAAGGTTTTAGTGCATCAACCAGTTTTTGAGCTTCTTTTTCTGTACCAAGCGGACAAACTACAACAAACTGAAGATCTTCGAAACCATGATAACGTTTGTAGATTTTTTCATTAAGATTAAAGTAGTTTCCTCTGCTGCTTAAAATATCAGAACCAGAAAAACCTAAAACCGTAATTTTTTTATCGAGAGAGACTTTCTTGCCGTCGAGAGATTTCCAGTTTCCAAAATCGGCAATTTTTGGAGTAATTATGGGAAGTTTTGTAAAACTATTTACACCTGAAGCAAAAAACAAATAGGCTACAATTGGTAAAACAAAAAGCACAAAAAGAACTATATTTTTTTTCATTGTTTTAACGGAAGTTATTGAGGTACAAAAATAAAAAAAGCTCCGTTAAACGGAGCTTCTTTTCGAATTAATATCATGTTAAAAATTCCATTTAATAGTAGAATCTTTAAAAACCCCATAAATATAGTGTCCTTCTGTTAACAGGATGAACAATAAATATAATACTAGGAAAATAACTGGTGACACAACAGACCATCTAAGGCTGCTTTTTTCACCTTCCATGTGCATAAATGCCCATACAATATAATAAGCTTTGAATACTGTAAGGATATAGAATATCCAGTTTAACAAATTCAAACCGATAAAATGTGTAAACTCTAATGATTTTGGTTTGTAGATACCCAAAATAACTTCTACTGTAGTTACTACTGAAAGTAATGCGAAAACAAACCAGATTCTTTTTGTATTTGATACGTGCTCGTGTGACATAATAATTAAATTCTAAAATTAAACTAGGTAGAAAACTGTAAATACAAATACCCAAACTAAATCTACGAAGTGCCAGTATAAACCAACTTTCTCTACCATTTCGTAGCTTCTTCTTTTCTCGTAAGTTCCTAATAATACATTAAAGAAAATAATGATATTAATGATAACTCCAGAAAATACGTGGAATCCGTGGAATCCTGTGATGAAGAAGAAGAAATCAGCAAATAATTTATTACCGTATTCGTTTCTAATTAAGTTTGCACCTTCTACAACATATTTAGCTTCTGCAAGACGAGTCTCAGACTCTTGTCTTGACAAAACTGTTTTCTTTTTATCTTTAGTAAGAGTTTCTGTTCTTACTAGTAAATCTGGATGTGCTTTAAATCCTGCCTGAATTTCCGCTACAGAATAAGTTGGCAAAGACTGAGCATCTTCCATGAACCAAGTAGTTTTGCTTCTTGTTAAAGCTTCTCTTTGTTCTGGTAATTTTACTGCGAAATCTGCAAGAGCAACTCTTGTTCCATCTGCCTTAACAAACTGCAATAAACTTCCGCCATGTGTTTCAACCGCACCATATTCTCCTTTAATGAAGTTTTTCCACTCCCAAGCTTGTGAGCCTACGAAAATTAAACCTCCAATAATAGTTAAGAACATGTAAACAGCAACTTTTGTTTTCTTTAATTGGTGACCTGCATCAACAGCTAATACCATTGTTACAGATGAGAAAATCAAGATAAAAGTCATTAAGGCTACATAATACATAGGAGCCGAAACACCATGCATAAAAGGAAAGTGAGTAAACACTTCATCAGCCAATGGCCAAGTTTCAATAAATTTAAATCTAGAAAAACCATAAGCCCCTAAGAATCCAGAAAATGTTAAGGCATCCGATACGATAAAAAACCACATCATCATTTTACCATAACTTGATCCTAACGGCTGGATTTCATGACCGCCTCCCCAAGTTTTTTCGTCGTTATTTGCAGTAGTAACTGTCGCTTCCATAAAAGATATTCGTTAAAAAGTTCCCAAATTTACGTTTTTTTCTTATTTAAAGAAATATAAAAATAAAAATAATAATACCCACAATAGGTCTAAAAAGTGCCAATACATCGCACCTAGTTCTATTCCAAGAGTTTGACTCGGATTGTATTTTTGTTTAAAATGATTATAAATTATAATTAAAAGTGAAATAAGCCCGCCTGCAAGGTGCAATAAGTGCATAAGCGCGATTACATAAAGGAAAGTTGTAGTAATCGAGCTGCCCTGACCTGTCATATAATAACCACTTTCTATAATTTGCCCAAAACCTCTAAACTGTAATACAACAAATAAAACACCCAAAACTAATGTTCCTAAAAGAAACGCTGTAGTTGAAGTTCTATTGCCATTCTGAATTGCTTTTTTCGCCAGAAAAAAGGTAATACTGCACCCTATAATTACAGCTGTGCTAAAATAAAAAGCACTTGGTATTTGAAAATTCTGCAGCCAGTCTGCTCTTGATTTACTTACTACAAATGCACTCGTAAGTCCAGCAAACATCATGGTCATACTAACCATTGCGAACAACAAAATCAGCTTTGCCGATTTTGATTTTCTTACCTGCTCATCACTTGTTGTTAATGTCATTTCCATAACTATCTTAAAAATTTATCTACTATAAACACAATCTGCAGTAATGAAATGTACGATACACTCACTAACATTAATGTTCTGGCTGCTTTTGGTGTTCGCAGCTGGTATAAACGAACTGCATAAAACAGCATCCACAAACCTAATAAAAACACTAAAACTGCTGCGACCGGCGAAATAAACAACTGTCCTGTATACCCTAAAACTGGTAACAACGAAGCTATTATTAACCAAATCGTATATAAAATAACCTGCAAAGCGGTTTTTCTGTCTTTATTTTCGGTTGGAAGCATAAAGATTCCTGCTTTTGCATAATCGTCATATAAGAACCATCCTATTGACCAAAAATGAGGAAACTGCCAGAAAAACTGAATTAAAAAAAGCGTTCCGGCTTCAATACCAAATTCTCCTGTTGCCGCAACCCATCCTAACATAAAAGGAATTGCGCCCGGGAAAGCACCAACAAAAACCGACAATGAAGTTACGGTTTTTAATGGTGTATATATACTGGTATATAAAAATATTGAAATTGCAGCAAACATTGCCGACTTAGCATTGATTGTATACAAAAGGACAATACCAATTATAGTAAGCAGACTTGCCACTATTAAGGCTGTTACTTTTGACATACGCCCAGAAGCAACAGGGCGATTTTTTGTTCGATCCATTAATGAATCGATATCTTTCTCGATTACCTGATTATAAGCATTAGATGCTCCAACCATACAATACCCTCCAATTGCTAAAACAATTAAAACACTCCATTTAAAAGGATGTTCGTCATTAACTCCTAACAAATATCCTGCTATCGAAGAGAACAAAACACTAATAGCCAAACCAGCTTTAGTAATCTCTTTGAAATCCAGAAATATTGATTTTATTGATAATGTATTTTTAGCAGCGTTCAATACCGTAGTCTTTGTATATTTTTTTTGAGTGCTGCAAATGTACAAATTAGATTGTAGAATTGAGACCTATAAAATTAGATTTTTTTCAATAAAACCTTTACAGAATAAGAACTTGCCAATCTTTAACAGTATTATTTCGAAAAATCTTATTAAAAATCCTAGTAATCAAAATACCAGTTAAAGATATCAGAACGTAATCCGATTGTAAACCAGGTTGTACTTTGTTTAAAAGTTGTTGCCGTTTCCTGAGTCGGGTCAAAGTTTCTGTAAATAAAGCTTCCAAACAATTTTAGGTTTGTTATCGGATTTATTAAATATCCTCCCTGAATATCAGCAATAAAAATACTTGTTTTATTTCCCTGTCCTATTTTAACACCTTTATCATACGGACGATCTACATCATAACTTTTATAAATATTTCCTCCATAATTATAACCATCTTCTGCAGTATCAAAATCTAAACCTCTTGTGCCAACCGTAAATTTAGCATCGGCAAAAAGACGTCCTTTATGATAGCGCCCAATTGCAACAAGTTCTTCAAAATTCCCTCCCCATTGATGCCCAATACTTTGATTGTTATGCCCATAATTGGTAATTACAGCACTGTGTGAATAAACATAAGGACGAACGTGATTGTATTCTAACTGTAAAAGAAGATCTTTAACTTTAAAAGCATTGTAATATTTCGCTCCCAATTGGTAACCAAATTTATTTTTCCAGCTTTGTTCTCCCGCTCCCATATCACTTACTGAGAATTCATCAAGCAAAAATTGAGCATATAAATTTACATTGTTATTCCATTTGTATTTAGCCGTCGCACCTAAAAGCGCATTTCCGCTTCTTGATGAAGATGAAAATTCAACTGAACGATAGAAAATAATTGGGTTCACGAAATTCACATCAAAACCTCTATTGTTGGTATCTGTCCAAACTACAGATTCAAAGAAACCTAAGTTCAATCTATTTGAAACGTTCCAGCTCAAATAATGATTTGCCATAAATTTAGTAGCATACGTTTTTTCTACTGTTACATCAGGACGTACATCTTTAAGCCACATATAAGTATTTGTGTACTTTATTTTCCAGAAGTTTGTATTGATTTTAAAATACGGATACGGACTTGCTCCATCACTTTCAAGTAAAGATCTATAACCGTCTCCAATAAAGTTTCTGCCATAACCTAATTGAAAATCGAATATTTTTCCTGGCGCAAAAGTAATATTAGCTTCTGCTAAAGGAAAATCGTAAGCATCAGTTTTAAATCTTTTGGCGATTCCCATTCCCGGAATAATTGCCGGATTTCCTCCAGAAGGCTTTAAAGTTTCGGCATAATCATTATAATACCCTGCAAATCGACCCTGACTTTCAAAAACGGTAGTAGTAAAATTAATCTGTTTTCCTAAACCTCCTCTAAAGTTTAAGGCACGAGTATTTACATAAGAATAAGAAGCATCAAGATCTGAAGCTTTTCCCATCTGTAAATCTACAATCGGATTTAGGGCCAGCCAATAATCTTCTCCCTGAATCTGCACCATGTTTTCGTTCCACCATTTTCTTCCTAACCAGCTTGAAACATTCTTTTGCAACGATTGATTTACTGCTTTTAAATTGTAATATTTCGAAACCTCGGCATACGTGTATGGCTTTGAAGCTGTGTGATTATTACTTCCAACCTGATTCATTGCACCATCAAACTGCGCATAGTAACTATGAGAAAATGGAATATTTAAATGACTTTCAAATTCTGGCATATTGTATTTTTTATACACGATACTATCCAATTCTGTCATGGGTTTTTCAACTGGCTTTAAAATTTGTGATGCAGCCAAAGCTTCTGCAGCAATCTGATCTGCATTTTTTAAAGGTATATCAATTGAAATGGTATATTTTGAATAAGTCGGTTTTCCATTATAAGTAGAAGGTTTGATTTTTGGGAATCTTCCAAAAACTCGTTTTGCCTCTTCCACAAGAGCGTCATTTGCCGCATTTACGTAAATCACTTTAAATTCACCATTAGCATCAACCTCAAAAAGAACTTTTACTTCTCCTTTGTAATTGTTTTGTTTTAAATCAGCTGGAATTTCAAAATTAGCATACACAAAATCCTGTACTTCTTTATAAAAACAATTTTCTAGTTTTTTTGCCTGAAGATTTTCACAACTTGGAAAAATTGGAAATTGCTCTGAAGTAAAACCTTGTTTTATATTTGTTTCCTGAGAAAAAACAAATAATGGTAAAATGATAAAAGATAAAAATAACTTATTCACGTAAATTTGGGGCTTTTATTTAATATTGATTTGTGGTATTTTCTCCGTTTGCAATTGCTTTTGCTGCCGAAGTTCCAATTCGCTTAACTCCTAAACGAATCATTTCTACTGCGTCTTCATAAGAACGAACTCCGCCTGCAGCCTTAACTGGCAAAGGCGACGCATTTTCCAGCATTATAATTATAGTAGGAATTGTTGCTCCATTTGGCAGATTGTTTTCGGTTTTATAAAAACCTGTAGATGATTTTACAAAAACCGAAGCATAATCTTCTTCTTTAAAGTTCGATATAACAACATTTTTTATTAAAGCACACAGTTGTATAATTTCTTTATCTGTTAATGCTGCGACTTCAATAATCCATTTTACTGTTTTGTTGTTCGCCAGTCCTATTTGAGTTCCAATTAAGATTTCTTGTTTTATTAAATCTACATCTCCGTTTTTAAAGGCTTCGTAATTACAAACAAAATCTAAATCATCAGCTCCGTTTTCTATTGCTTCGTTTGCTTCTTTAATTTTAGTTTCTAAACTTGACTTCCCTTCTGGGAAATCTATTACTGTACCAACCAATAAAGTCGAATTTGCCTTTAAGATCATGTCTTTTGCCAGACTCACATATTCCGGCCTGATCATAATCAGCTTAAAACTTTCTGTAATCGCTTCTTCGATTGCATTTTTAACTACAACAACATTTTCCTCTTCCGAAATTCCGGCCTGAGAAGCTGTTTTTAAATAAGTTGAATCTAAGTACTGCTTAACATTCATAATATAGAAGTTAGATCGAATGGCGCAAAAGTACATTATAATTCATAAAAAATACTGTTTTATAAAGCTGATTTTCTGCCAATAAAAAACCCACCGAAGTGGGTAATTATATTCTTATATTTTATCGATTTGTTTTTTTAAAGCTATCGCTGTAAAAACTGCCACAAGGGCTCCGAGCGCATTTGCTAAAACATCTGTTACATCTGATGATCTTGTTACTGTTAAAACACCTTGCAGTATTTCGATCGTTATTCCGAAAAAAACCGAAAATATAAACGAAACAAAGTAGGCTTTATAATCATTAACATCTTTTCCTTTCAGTTCTTTTTTGAAAAACACAATCCAGGAAATGGTAAAACCAAAATGAAAGCAAAAATGCACTATTTTGTCAATGCTGGGAAAACTTACTGCAGGAAGATTACTCGAGTCTGTTAAACAAAAATAAGCAATAATTCCTGAGCATAACATTGCCCAGATTAACAATAATTGTTTAGGCACCGATTAATTGTTTATAAGCTTCGTCAGATAATAAAGAATCTATTTCTGAAGGATTAGCAATTTTAACTTTAATCATCCATCCAGCTCCATAAGGATCAGAATTTACTGTTTCCGGCGCACTTTCTAAATCTTCATTAAAAGCAATAATTTCTCCTGTTAAAGGCAAAAACAAATCTGAAACTGTTTTTACAGCTTCAACTGTTCCAAAAACCTCATCTTTATCAAGTGTCTGATCTAAAGTTTCTACTTCAACATACACGATATCCCCTAACTCTTTTTGTGCAAAATGAGTAATTCCTACAGTCGCAACATCGCCTTCGATGCTAACCCATTCGTGATCTTTTGTGTACTTTAAATTTGCTGGTATGCTCATAATAGTATGTTTGAAAATTGATATTTTAATAATTCTGCAACAAATGTAATAATCTTCTAATAATAATGGTTTAGAAACCCAAATTTAATTTCCGAAATTATATCTAAGTGTAAAGCCCGATCTTATGTTTGTTAACGGGAATGACGTCGAAATAACTGCTTTTGAAAACGAATGATCATAATAAAATATTGCAGTCAGGTTTTTACTAAACGAGTAATCTGCCGTTAATTTAAGAGACCAAATATTTTGACCCGCTGCCAGCTGATTGTTATCGTAATCTAAGTAACGTACTAAAGTTTCATTATTTCTTAAAGAAAAATCGGCCTTTATGTTAATGTCACTTTTGATGATTCCGGTTGGATTATCTGCTAGTCTTGATGAGAAAATAACATCTTTAAAGCGATATCCTAAACCAATAATATATTCCATCCCTTTTACTTCTGTCAATAAATTATTATCGAAACTCATCGATAAAGCTCTGTCTTTTTTAATTTCAGAAAGAACTCTTAAAGAGCTTTTCAACTCAAAATCCATTCTAATTAACGGACTAAATTGTTCTACTAAATTGACATTCGACATTATAATTTCGTTATAGAAATTAGTATTTACATCCTGTACCTTTGGCGAACTGTTGTAATCAAAATTTGATCTAAACTGGTTTATAGTATAGGATGCTCTATAATTGTGCTGTAATGAAAAACGTTTAAATTTATCTTTAAAGTACTTATAGCGCATTAACCCATTATACTTAATACTCCAGTTTGGAATTGGAAAACTTCTAAAAATATTCGTAGAAGAACTTGAAGCATCTGAACCTGTATATGCTGCTAAGAAAGCCGGCAATAAAACAGCCTGATTACTTTTTGTATATCCAATTGGGTATCCTTGATTTGCTGTATATACCGCATAATTTGGATCTGTTTCAGCCGGAATAGGATTGTTTGCGTCACCATATCTTGGAATTGCAACTCCAGAACCATAATGACCTTCTGCCAGACGATTTGCAATTATTAAACGATTGCTTCTAAAATCATCAAATGCTGCTGATTGTGTTTCATCACTTGGCGAGAATGCAGTTTTAATCATTACAGTCGAGATAGAAAACATTCCATAAGTATAAGGCGATAACGGCTTATATTCATTTGTTGATGGATCTACACTGTACTGTTCTGAGGTATTTTCAGAATAAGAACGATCCATTGATAAATCAACTTTTAAATCCGGCAGTAAATCAATGTTTGCCGTAACTTTTAAAAGTTTGTTTGAAACCTGTGTAAAACTCTGGTTGAAATCCTGATATGTTGTAAGCCATCCTCTTTTTGCAGCTTCATAACGCACATCATCCTGACTTCCAAATACGAATCCTAAACTTGGTTTAGAAGTTCCTAAAAACCCAACACTTGGCGTATAACCAGGTAAAACGGTTCCGCTGTTTTTGGTATAGTTAATCTGAACGTTTTTAATACTTGTCAAAACCCCAATTAAACCATCATAAAACGGACTTGAACTTACTACTGGTTTTGCTGTATTAACAATTTTTTCACCTGGTTTTGGCGGTGCAGCCGTTTTAGATTTAGCTGTTTTTTTAGCACCCGGTGTTAAACCAAGATATTTATACAGCGTATTCATATTCAAAGTTGTTGTAAGTGTATTTGAATTTGAATTCTGAATTGTATTTCCTAAATCATAAACGGTACCGTTTGGATCTTCGTATTCTGAAAATGCTGTCGAAGAACGCTGCCACATATAATCTGCCGTATATGAATAACTCGCTTTTACAAAACCAAAAATTGGAATTTTGTTAATTGGAATATCATAATTTAAAACCAACTGCTGCGCATGCTGATTTGGTGTTCCAATGTCTAAATAATCATCCCAGATATTAAAATCTTCTTTTGGAGAATTGTCATCGTTCAAGAAGTTTCGAACAATGTTATTTGATGTTGCTGAATAATTTAGCTTTAAAGATTTAGTTAAGTTAAAACCAAATCCGTATTGGTAATTAAACGCAAAATTTCTTCTGTAAAGCGGATCAAGACCAATTCCTTCAACCTCAACTTCTCTAAACTGCTGACGGTTGCTTTGTCTTAAAATATTGGTATTAAAAGATATGTTTGACGGCAGATAATTAAAGTTGAAATCGCTCAACAATTTCCAATATTCACTTTTCTTCATGAATTTAGTACTCTTAAACGGCACAACCTCTTTTGGCTGGAACGTATAAGCATAATTTACAGCCGAATTAGACTGCTCATCTTCATAATCTGCAACTTCATAATCATGACGTTCTACCTGATTGTATGATTGCGAGAAGGTAAAATTCTCAATATCGTACACATGAGGTTTCTGCTCAGGTGCTCTGTCTTTTCTTACCCCAATGAAATTAATACTTTTTCGTTTTGTATAGTCAATAGCACGAGTCCTAATATTATCTTTTTCGGCCTGATCTGTAGTTTCTCTAATTAATTGGTCTAATTTAATATCCTGATTAAACGGATCGTACTCTGGTGTAATTACTTCTTCGCCAATTGCATAATTAAACGGCAGGTTTATTCCCCATTTTTTAGGAAGCAGTTTTCCTAAATTCAGGTTTGTAACAATATTATATTGCTGTACATCTTCACGATCACGCTCATTTGCTCCTTGTTCTAAAGAACCAAACCCAATGGTGCTTTTTCTACCAGTTGCAGAAACAGTAGCAAAATCGGCCATATTGGTATCAACATTTAATATTGCTGCCATACCGCCTTTGTTTTCTAAATCAGCTAAACGAAGCTCATTAAACCAAACTTCTCCTTTTATGTCTTTATGATCGGCACGGCTTTTTACCCCAACCATTAAGTTTCGGACTAAACCAAAGTTAGGATTTCCTTTAATACCTAAAGTTAATTTACCATCACCATCTCCTCCTTCTAAATCCGGATCATTATCTGGATAATAAATACCATTGACATCTCTTTTCGATGAGTTAATATCAATACTCATAGCTTTGATTTTCATTCTTGTTAATAAATCAAGAGCTAAATCTATACTGTTATCATCCATCCAAACCAAATCTGGGCTTATTGAACAAGACCCTCCTGTTTTGGTAACTTTTAAAGGAATCTCTACCTGATAAAAGTTTTGCGTAAAGTCATTTCCAAAACGGATAAAACCAACCATTTCATCATCTTCCAATGTTGGTTGATTTGGCAATGATTCTGCGTGTAAAAACATTTTCAGTTTTTTGTACTGTCGCATATCGACACTTACGTTTTTGAAAACTGCTCTGGAATCTTGATATTGTAAACCTGCACCGCCAATTCTAACCGCTAATGCCTGTTCGTTTTGATTAATAACAGTATTGTTGTTATATAATTGTTCTCTTTGTACGCCTGGAGGCATTACATAGTTTACAGGACATTTTGTTCCGTTTTCCTGAATATTAACTGCAGCAACATCAAATTCTACTCCGTCATCATCTGGATTTTGGTCATTTGCATCTAATGTTCCTGTGTATCTTCTCCACTCTCCTCTTACTAAATCTAAAGCTCCAAAACGAACTGTCATCTGAGAATTAAATCCAGTCATAAACATACGCATGAAACGAATAGATCTAAAGTCTGTAATGTTTCCAATTGTATTTTGAGGCTGTGAAACCGGAATTTTAAACTGAATCCATCTTGCGTTTGTTGTTCCTCCGTTTGGAAGATCAACATTTGTAACTTCTCTAATATCTGTAATGTAATTTTCACCAACCTGCATTCCAGGTTTTACATCAATGCTATACTCATAATAGGCATTAATAGTACTCATGGTATTATCACGGTTAATATCCTCAACATCAGGAAGTGTCGTAGAACCACGATTAGGGTCATTGATGCTTACTGCTGAGTTTCCTTCTGTACCATTGTAGTTTTTATAACGCTCTAAAACGCCTCCATCAGCATTTAGATAATACGTATAGTCGTCTCCCGCAGGATCTGCTTCTCCCGCATAATTGGTATAAATTGAACCTTCTCTTGAACTTGGCAGACCATCTAAACCAACGTCTTGATTTTTTCTGTTATCTGGATTGGTATCAAAAGCATAAATTAAAGATTGTGATGCCGGAACATCTCCCCAAAGCGGTTGCGGATTTACCATAACCTGATCTGGTCCTAATCCGTTTTCATATTGCTTTCTTCCGTCTTTTAAAACGTCTTCTGAGATTTCACCTAAATTGAAATATATTTTACCTGCATTTGTAGCTGGAGATTCACCATTTCCAACATATGGGTCAAGTACCCAAAATTGAATATACTCAACATTTCCCTGCTCAAAATTAGTTGAATTTAAAGCTCGCATAATCCCTCCAAAGTTTGCAGAAGGATTGCTTGCCCCAAAACTTGGATTGTTATTATATGGTCCTCTCTCTCCTGGATAGTAGGTTAAATCGAGTGTATTAACCACCTGAATCTGTCCTTGCGCAATATCTGTGTTTGGATATAACTCTCTGCTGTAAATTCTTCTGGTCGTGTTTAATGATAAATCATCGTTTGAAATACCCGATGGTTTTGAAGAATAAAACACAGGGTCAATTGTATACCACGATAATTTCGCTCTTTTAAAACCATATTCTAAAGTATTAGAATTGGCATTAAAAGTATTGTCATTGATAGAAGTAATAAATGGTGTTGAAGCTAAACTCCAGGCATAAGCAGAGCGCATATCTATTGTTGACTGCGAACCTTCGAAATCGTCTACATAAATAGTAGCTTCTCCTTGAAAATCACTTGCTTTTGGAGCATCTGGTCTTAAAAAGGCAACTTCTCCACGAATAGAAAGGTTTGAAGGGACATCTGTATCAATGTTTGGAAGCTTGTTAGCCAAACGTGTCAAAAATGGAACTTCTGTTGAATAATTTCCATTAAATCCAAAAATCGTATTGTTTACAGATTCCTGACCATAAGTTGATTTTTGTGTAAAAGGTCTTTCGGTCATTTTTAAATAAGTACCGCCAATTACAAATTTATCTGAGATTTTATGTTCGATATTGAATCCCATAAATCTTCGTGTCTGCTGCCCAAAGATTGAGTTGTTTTCTAACGAAACTTCAATTGGCGTGTTTGAAGCCTGCAGCGAAGGATCTAGAATTTGAACTCTTCCTAATTGATAATCTACGCTGTAATCTATTCCTTCTACCAAAACACGTCCTGCGGCTGTAACTACTACAGAACCTTGCGGTACATTAAAGGCTCCAATTGGAATCCCGTTGCTTCCAGATGATTTGTATTTTCCTCTTAATAAGAATTTGTTTTTATCACTATCCTGCAAAGCACCAGCCTGTGTATTTCGATACATGTTTCTAAATACATATTTCTGCTGATTCGCGTTGTATGTTGTTGGATCGTTATAGCTCTCTCCTGCACCGGTTTGCAGTTTATTGAATATTAACTCTCCAAAAGGCTCTTTTGTTGTAAAAATTACACGGCCGTTTTGTACATCTACTGTTACTCCCGGAATATAATCAAAGAAACCATCTCCGCCTGCCTGTGGATCGTTATTGTAATTTAAACGGTCTAAGTTGAAAACGTTTAATAAAGGTGTCTGCTCAACTTTACTATCAGGAGCTGGATTTGGAGGGAATGATGATCCCTGAACTGGTGTAATATAGTTAATAGGAGACGGATCTGTGTAAAGGATATTTAATCTGAAATCGTCTTGTTTAATTTGATATGCCTGAGGAATTTGATAAACGTTTTTCATCATCAGGTTCCAAACCGGATTTTTAACGTTTGTCAAATTACTTTTCAGCATTTTTAAAACTAAACTCTGGGTAATAATTGCCTGATTTGAGCTGTTATTTCCTGTAACTACAGTAGCATCTACACCATCGCTTCCAAATTCCCCTACCTGATACACTTTTCCTCCTACAGTATATTCAAACGCAACGGCAAGAATTTCGTCATTTGCCAAACGCTGCTGTAAAGAGATGTAACCTAATTGCGGGTTAAAAGTATATTCGTTTGTTGTTAGTTTTCTTGCGTTTTCTAATACAGAATAATCTGTAGCTTCGCTCACATTTGTATTATTGAAACCGGATTTTGCCGTTACAATTTCTCTAATGTTTGAGTTTAAAAATGAACCTGCCTGACCAATTGTTGCCGGATCGTATTTGTTGTTGGTATTACTCGTAGGGCTGTCAATTGGATTGTTGAAAAATCCAGCTGTTGAGCTGATAACTACAACTTCATTATCCGGAACACCGCTTACCTGCGCTTCTCCTAAATCCTGAAGTGCTATAATGTTTCTTAAGTTATTTCCGCCGCCAGTTGTTGTTACACGATTTTGTTTGTTAGTTACCCAGACTTCTAATCTTGTAATTTGTACACGGCTGTCTATAAATGGGTAATTTTTTAATGAAACGTCGTATTTGTTTCTAAAATACTGAGAAAGGAAAAAGTGACGATCATTATCATAATCAAGAGCATACAAATCAAAGTTTTGAACTGTTCCTCCGTTTTCTGCTACAACGCTTTTGGTCTGCGATTTTTGTTCAGAGAAAACACCTGTAATGGTTGTTCTCCCGAATTGTAATTGTGTTTTTACCCCAAATAAACTCTGCGCACCACGAATAAGCGTACTGTTAAGAGGCATGCTTACGTTACCAACTTCTACTTTTTGAATAATATCATCTTCTGATGGCGTATAAGCAAGTTTGAATAAATTCTGAAAGGCAAAAGTAGACTGGGTATCATAATTGGCATTTACTTCTAGTCTGGTTCCAATTTTCCCCATCAAACTCATACTGATTCGCTGATCAAAATCGAATGTTAGACTTGATCTGTTTCGGGGTGAAAATGCTGGGTTGTCTTGTTTGGTGTATCGAACTCCTAAGTCCATTTCGACAGAACCTGTAGGTTTTACATCGATAGTGTTACTTCCAAATATGCTTTCAAAAAGACTTGAATTAATGTAATATCTTGGCAGTAAATCTTTTTTGGCAGCTTCGGCTCCGGTTTTTTTACCATCAATAGCGTCCATTTTTTTTCTGAAATAATCTCTTCTGGATTCTTTCAAAAGTAAATCTTCGTATTCTTTTGGTGTTAAAACTAAAGGATAATCAATAGAGAAACCATCAACAGATGTTGTGTAAATGTATCTATCTGTTATGGGATCATATTTATAGGCCGAGAGTATGCTTGGAGGATTTTCTAACTCCATTTTCCCAACAGAAAATTGAGTCTTTGTTGTATCTTGAACCGCCGGTTTTACTTGTGACCGCAAAACGTTACCACAAAATAAAACCAGTAAAAAAATACAAATTTTACGCATACAATTGGTTATATAAAATTGATTTTATAAGCTTTTTAAAGCCTTTTTGATGATCGTTTCAACAGTAGCTTCCGGATCTTCTTTGACGATTTTTTCCACTACTTTTTCAGATGTTTTACGAACGAATCCTAAAACTTCCAAAGCAGATAACGCTTCATCTCGATTTGTATTGTTTTGGACAACAGAAACTTCGTCTAAATCGTACAACTTTAACACTTTTTCTTTTAAATCAAGTATTACTCGCTGTGCTGTTTTGTTTCCAATACCTTTTATAGACTGGATAACTCCAACATCTCCTGAGGCAATGGCATTAATAATTTGTCTGGGTTCTATAGACGAAAGCATTGTTCGTGCGATGCCGGCTCCAATTCCTGAAACAGACAACAGCATTCTAAATATCTCACGTTCAGATTTTTCTACAAAACCATATAAAGTATGCGCATCTTCTTTGATTTGAAGATGCGTATACAATTTTATAAAATCAGCATTTGGAATTAATGAAAAAGTATGTAACGAAATATTTACGTGGTATCCCACTCCTCCGCAATCAATTACAACTTCTGTGGGATTCTTTTCGACTAATTTTCCCTGCAAATGTGCTATCATAATATAATTTAGTAAGAATCCAAATATAGTAAAAATGCAATAAAAATAGGACAATATTATTTTGTCCTATTTTTTAGTGAATTATTTTGCTAATTTGTTCTTTTTGTTTTCTTTTTCCTGAGCGTCAATAACCGCAATTGCTGCCATATTAACCATTTCTTCAACGCTTGCTCCTAATTGGAAAATGTGAACTGGTTTATCCATTCCCATCATAATTGGCCCGATAGAAGCTGATTTATTCAGTTCTTTCATCAATTTATAAGTGATATTAGCCGACTCTAAGTTAGGGAATACCAGTGTATTTACTTTTTTACCTGCCAGTTTAGAGAATGGGAATTTTTCCTGAAGCATTTCAGAATTTAAAGCAAAGTCTGCCTGAATCTCACCATCTACGACCATCTCAGGGTGATTTTTGTGTAAATACGCCACTGCTTCTCTTACTTTTGAAGCATTTTGATGTGTTGATGAACCAAAGTTTGAATAAGAAACCATTGCAATTACGGGTTCAATTCCGAACATTTTTGCTGTTTTAGCAGTCATCAATGCAATATTTACTAAATCTTCTGATGATGGATTGATATTGATTGCTGTATCTGACAAGAACATTGGTCCGCGTGATGTAAGCATCATGTTTGCTGTTGCAACAAGTGAAGCGCCGTGTGCTTTTTCAATTAATTGCAGCATTGGTTTTACAACACTTGGGTAACTTCTTGAATATCCTGTAACAAGTGCATCTGCTTCTCCTTCGTTTACCATCATGGCAGCGAAATAGTTTCTTTCGCGCATGAATTTTTGAGCATCAAGCAATGAAACTCCTCTGCGTTCTCTTGATTCCCAGTATGAATTTGCAAATTTGTTACGTCTTTCTTCTTCTTCGTTTATTTTAGGATCGATGATTTCTAATTCAGCATCAAAACCTAATTCAGCTTTTAATTCTAAAATAGTTTCTCTGTTTCCTAATAAAACCGGAATACCAATTCCGTCTTCGTGTACTATTTGTGCAGCCTTTAATACATTTAATTGGTCTGCCTCAGCAAAAACTACTCTTTTAGGATCTAATTTTGCTCGGTTTGTAATTAAACGCACCATTTTATTATCGTTACCCATACGTTCGCGAAGCTTATCTTCATAAGCTGCCCAGTCTGTAATAGGATTTTTTGCTACTCCAGATTCCATTGCTGCTTTTGCAACCGCTGGAGCCACAACAGTAATCAATCTAGGATCGAATGGTTTAGGAATGATATATTCTTGTCCGAAACCTAATTTCATTGCTCCATAAGCTACGTTAACCTGTTCTGGAACTGGTTCTTTTGCTAAAATAGCCAATGCTTTTACAGCAGCCATTTTCATAGCTTCGTTAATTTTTGTAGCACGCACGTCTAGAGCTCCTCTAAAAATATAAGGAAAACCAAGAACGTTATTTACCTGATTAGGAAAATCTGAACGGCCTGTAGCCATAATCACGTCTATACGTGTTTGTACAGCCAAATTATAATCGATTTCCGGATTTGGATTTGCCATTGCAAAAACAATCGGATTTTCTTTCATTGTTAACAGCATTTCCGGCGATAAAATATCTCCAGATGATAAGCCGATGAAAACATCTGCTCCTTTTACCGCTTCTGCTAACTCAATTTTAGGACCGTCTATTGCATATTTTAATTGTAATTCTGAAAGTGCTGGATTGTCTTTTGTTAAAAGTCCTTTACTATTAAACATTAAAACATTTTCAACTTTTACTCCTAATAAAACATATAAGTCAGTACAAGCAATTGCTGCAGATCCTGCTCCAGAAACTACTACTTTTACATCTTCTGCTTTTTTTCCTGCTAATTCAAGTGCATTGATTAAAGCTGCCGAAGAGATAATTGCAGTTCCGTGCTGATCGTCGTGCATTACCGGAATATCTAATTCTTCGATTAATCTTCTTTCAATTTCAAAAGATTCCGGTGCTTTGATATCTTCAAGATTAATACCTCCAAAAGTTGGAGCAATATTTTTTACAGTCTGAATAAATTCTTCAACATTTTTTGTGTCAACTTCTATATCAAAAACGTCAATATCAGAGAATATTTTAAACAATAAACCTTTACCTTCCATTACTGGTTTTCCTGCTTCCGGGCCTATATCTCCAAGTCCTAAAACAGCAGTACCGTTTGAAATTACGGCAACTAAATTTCCTTTTGCTGTATATTTATAAACATCTTCAATGTTTTCTGCAATTGCTAAACAAGGTTCAGCAACTCCCGGCGAATACGCAAGCGATAAGTCTCTCTGGGTTGCATATTTTTTTGTTGGAACTACCTGAATTTTTCCTGGAGTTGGCTCAGCGTGGTACTGTAATGCCTCTCTTTTTTTACTCTCTTTGTTCATTATTTTAGCTTTTATTCTAGCTTACAAAGATATAAGTCTTAGTTTAAAATGGGACGCTTTTACTGCTTTCTTTTGTTAAAATATCAAAATGGTAAAATCAAAAAAAATAGCCCGATTTAAACCGGACTATTTCAAAAAAGTATTTTATAGAAGTTTTACTGTGAGATGTAAGAGTTTAGATGATGAATGGTATCTTTTTGAATTTCAATAATTGCTTTTACAACATCGCTTATAGAAATTATTCCTACAACGGTTCCGTTTTCTAAAACAGGCAGATGTCGTATTCTTTTTGAGCTCATAAGTTCCATACAATCGTCAATATTATTTGAAAGCTGGACTGTAAAAACATTGCTTTCCATAATTTCATGTACAAATGTTTCTTTAGAGGATTTATCTTTTAAAACAATTTTTCGAGCATAATCTCTTTCAGATAAAATTCCTTTTAAATCGGTTCCGTCTATGATGAGAATAGCGCCGATGTTTTTATCGCCCATTACTTTTAAAGCTTCATAAACAGTTGTGGTTGAACGTACCGAAAAAACATTTTTCCCTTTTGCGTTTAGTATTTGATCTACAGTCATATCTGAAAAATTTTAGTTTTCATAAAGTTATAATAAAAACAAATACAATATGCAGCGAAATCGATTTTTTAAAAACACAACTAACTCATTTTAAACAAAATACATTGTTTTTAGAATTTTTAAAATTATACTTTAAAGGAAGAAAAAAATTACAGGCGTTTTTTGTGGAAAATTAGATTTTTTAACTTTTTGATGTCTGCCTAATAAAATATAAATCTCATTATATATCCATGTTTTTATCTACGAACAAATGTCCCTATGGGACAAAATACATCGCGGATATTTTTTTTGCTACCAACCAGTTACTCCTAACGGAGTACTTTGTAGAAATTAAATACAATAGTAGAACTCTGTTAAGAATAAAATATCAGTAAAATCAAATGTTATAATTTATATGGAATACTCCATTAGTAGTAACTGGTTGGCAGCAGTAAAATGAAATCATTTCATTCAATAATTTCCCGTAGGGAGATATGAAACAATATTAAATTGTATAGTCCCTATGGGACAAAATACGCATTTTTTTGGGGAGCTGCCAATGTTTAACTCCTGACGGAGTATTTCGTAGAAATTAAATATTGGTAGAAAAAGGAAATCCACCCAAATATATCCCTTAGGGATTATATATAAAGATTATTTTAAATCTGGAAGTATTATGGATTTTCAGAAAATATTTTACTTATTAAAATACTTGATTCTATTTTCAATGCATCAGCTATTGTGAAAAGCAAACTAATGGTAATATTTTGTTGTCCTTTTTCAATACGTCGAATAGTTCTTACATCAACATTGCACAATATTGACAATTGTTCTTGTGTAATCTTTTCTTTTACTCGAAGCACTTTGATTAGCAATCCTAATCTAATAATCTCTAATTTATATTTTTCATTTTTCACAAATCAAATCTATTAAACTAGCGAAAAGAACAAAAGGACATATATGTCCTTTTAAAATAAAATCTTATATTTGAAAAAAAATCATGCTATGGAAATCAATGAAATTAAAAATTTAGAACGCCTAAAAAAATTATCCGCACTTTATTTCAGCACATTAAAGCCAACAGATGCAAAATCAGATACTAATGTTGCTCAAATTAAACTTTCAAATTATTCTGAGCTTGGCTGCGTTATTGCCGAAATCTTAAAATTATGTATTGTTGCGCTGGACTACGATGCACATAAAGCTTCGAATATTATTAAAACTTCACCAATTAATGTAGCGCTTATTTTAGAAATGGTCTTAGAAATGTTTCCAACGGATGAAATGGAAATACTAGACGAAATTTATCAAATGTTTATTGCAAACCCTGATGTTATTGTTGAATAACAAATATGTCGCCCCCAATGTTTTTTCTATAAATATATCGCTCCGCTATAAATATATCGCTCCGCTGGAGCTCTTACCAATAAGACACTATGCTCCAGAGGAACAGAATATTTATAGCAAACAAAATCCTACAGATATATCGCTCCGCAGGAGCTTTATTATCTTTAATATCAATCTGTATCTATAAATATTTCACCCCGCTATAAATATATCGCTCCGCTGGAGCTCTTACAAATAAGACACTATGCTCCAGAGGAGCAGAATATTTATACCAAACAAAAGCCTATAAATATATCGCTCCGCAGGAGCTCTTGCAAATGAGACATTATGCTCCAGAGGAGCAGAATATTTATAGCAAACAAAATCCCATTTCTAAAAGCTCCAGCGGAGCGGCATATCTCTTTCAATATGCCAAATTAAAAAAGGCTTTCTGAAATAAATTCCTAGAAAGCCTTTTTCATTTAATCAAATTACAAACTTACGATTATAAACTCGCTTCGTCGGTTTTGCTGATGTTGTTGTTCTGTACATTTTACACCATCGGCACATTTATTTACTAATTGTGTTTCTCCAAATCCTTTTGCGGTTAATCGGTCTGCATTAATTCCTTTGCTTACCAGCCAGTCTTTGGTAGACTGCGCTCTTTTATCTGATAAAATCTGATTGCTTTCTGAAGATGAACGGCTGTCTGTATGCGAACGAATATCGACTTTAATTGTTGGATATTGGTTTAACATATCGACCATTTTTTGCAATTGAGGTTCAGACGATTTTTTGATTGTGGCTTTTCCTAAATCAAAAAAGTTCATCGGGATTTTTAATAATTTCCCTAAATCGGTTCCAACTGCAATGGTAACTTTAACTGGTTTAATCGAATTATTGGTTTTTATTACAACCGGAATTGCTGTAATTGGTTTTGGTTTCTTTTCTAAAGCTATTGGCAGAGAAGCAGATCCTGTTGCCTTTTTCAGTGTTATCGAAACTTCTTTAAACAAATAATCTTCTTTAGCTGTTTTGATATAGTACTTCTTACCGCATTTTACGTTTGAAAAAACATAATTTCCATTAGCATCTGATTTGGCTTCAACGGCAGTTTTACCTGCTTCATCAAATAAAATCAAGGCAACGTTTGAAAGTGTTTCGTTTGTTTCCTGATCTGTAATTGTGCCTGACAGCTGTTGTTCGCAAATTAATCTTCGGTTTTCTGTAAATCGGTATACATCGTCAAGTCCGTGGCCGTTTACTCGGTTTGAAGAGAAAAAACCATTTCTGTTTTTACTGTTAATGATAAAAGCAAAATCGTCTTGTTTACTGTTAATTGGTTCACCAACATTTTGTACTTCATCAAAAGTGCCTTCTTTGGTAATTTTAGAAACAAAAATATCCAGTCCGCCTAAACCTGGCCTTCCGTCGCTGGCAAAATAAAGTTCGTTTTCATCTGAAATAAAAGGAAAAGTTTCTCTTCCTTCGGTATTAATTTCTGGACCTAAATTTTCTGGTGCACCAAAACCTCCGTTAGAAAGTATGCTTACTTTATAGATATCCGAAAGTCCTAACGTTCCCGGCATATCTGATGCAAAATATAATGTTTTTTCGTCTACACTTAAAGCTGGATGCGCTACGCTGTATTCGTCACTGTTAAACGGAAGTTCTTGTACTTCTTTCCATTCGTTATTAATTAAAACGGCTTTGTATAGTTTTAAAAATGTGACCTTGTTTTCATTTTGTTTTCTTTTTCCGTCTACTGAGTTATTTCTGGTAAAATACATGGTTTTACCATCTTTTGTAAAAACGGGAGTAGACTGATTGAAGTTAACCTGCAGATTTTGTTTATGAAACAACATTGGTTTTCCAATGCTCCCGTCTGGATTTAAATCTACAGCATATAAAGTTGAAATGGCTTTATTTGTCCATTTAAAATTCTTTTTGATAATAGAACCTGTATCTCTTGCCGATGTAAAGACTAATTTATTGTCTAAAATAGTGCTTCCGTAATCTGAATCTTTTGAGTTGATTCCGGCATCTGCAATATCAAAACGTCCTGAATTTGATTTAATATCTTCTAAATAATTTCTGTTTTTTAAGAATAAAACGGCTCTTTTATCTGAAGGTGCTTTTTGGGAGAATTTCTCTAAAATTTCATCGGCTTTAGTATAATTCCCTTCTGATTTTAAGCATTGAGCATATTTATACAAATAGTCTGCTTCCTGATTTTCATTAATACTGAATAATTCCTGATAGTATTTTAAGGCGTCTTTTAATTCGCCTATGAAATAATAGGAATTTCCAAGTCTTTGAAATATTCTTTCTTCTCTAACTCCTTTTTCAACTAATTTTTCATAGGCTTTTATAGCATCCGCGTAAGCGTAACTATCGTATTTTTTATCTGCATTTTTTATACTGGCCGTTTGGGCATCTGCCATAAAAAAGCAAAGCAACAAAATGGGAAAAAGTATTTTTTTAAGCTTCATAATTTATCAATTAAAAGAATCTTGGTGAGGTAAGTTTGCTGTAATTATTAAAGAAATCAAAACGAAGGAAAATCTCATGCGATCCTGAATTGTATTTTCTTAATTGTGTGGTTTCGTGATCGTAACCATATCCTATATACATGCCCTTTGTAACCTGAAAACCTGCCATTGCACTCACTGAAGCACTCCAACGATAAGCCAGCCCAAGAACAAACTTATCATTGAACATGAAATTACCCGAAACATCTACCTGTAAAGGCGCTCCTTCTACCATTTTTGTTAACAACGCCGGTTTGAATTTTATATATTCTAAACGATCCAGATTAAATACATAACCTGCCATGAAGTAGTAGTTTATTTTTTCTTTGAAAATAGCTGTATCATTATTATCATAGCGATTGGTTTCGATAAAATTAGGAACTGATAATCCCAAATATGCACGATCTGAATGCCAGTAAATTCCGGCTCCAATATTGGGTGTAAACTTATTTTTGATGTCCTGAAATAATTCGTCGTTTTGATCTTCATAACTCAATTTACTAGCATCAAGATTGAAAAGATTTGCTGTTGCCTTGATACCAAACGAAAGTTTAAATGATTCTGATGTTGGAATACTGTATGACAAATCAGCAGATAAAGTATTTTCGTTCGTTGGCCCGATTTTATCGTTTACCAAAGAAACTCCTAATCCTAAATTGCTGTTGGTTAAAGGTGTGTTTACAGAAAAAGTACTTGTTTCCGGCGCTCCGTCAAGACCAATCCATTGTGTACGATATAACCCAAAAACGCTCAATACGCCGCGCGAACCTGCATAAGCCGGATTTATTCCGATAGTGTTGTACATGTATTGTGTAAACTGAGCATCTTGCTGCGCTGAACACACAATGGTAAAAAACATAAAAATTAAACCTAATTTTTTCATCTTAAAGATTTTAAAAAACGACTCATCTTATCGTAAGCCGTTTGTATTTTTTATTTATTAATGTATAAATAACCTGATGTTTCGTGAGGATTTGAGTCGCTGTCTTTGTATTTCAGGATATAGAAATAAGTTCCTACCGGAAGTCCTTCTGACTGTTTCATGGTTGTACGTCCAAATGAATATCCTTTAAACACTCTGTCGACATTGTTATAATGATCTACATCAAAAACCAGAACTCCCCAACGGTTGTAAATTTCTACGGTATTTTCAGGATAACATTCTAATCCCTGAATGTAGAATCGTTCATTTTTCTGGTCTCCGTTTGGAGAAAAGGCATTGAGAACTTTAATTTTACATCCGTTTAAGTCTAATACTGTAGGTTTGTCTCCGTCTATATTTTCGTAATCGGAATTGTCTTCTACAACTACTCCTCTTGCACTTTTCCCTTGTACACTTGCCTGATTGCTTACTTTTCCAGAATTAATATCTGTTTGTGTTATTTTGTACAGAGCTGAGAAATTAGTATCATTTGACTCGCCAGCATTTAAATCTAAAGCTTGTCCTGAAACTACAACTCCCGGCAGAAGATCTGTAATCGTGATTCCGCTTAACGGTACGTTTCCTGTATTGGTCACTGTAAATCTATAACTGATAGTCTCTCCTGCATTTGCAATTGTATTGTTGTTTTCATCATTAAATGCTGCTGTTTTAACCAATGCAATTGCCGGAACTTCTACAAATACATTTAATGTTGCTGTACTGCAATTTGTATCGTTTGCTTTTTCGCAGACCTGATATACAATTGCATAAGTTCCGCCTGGCGTATTTGGTTTAACATTTACTGTTCCGTCTGCATTAAATTCGAAATTTGAATTTCCTGACTGGTTTTTAATAATTACATCAACTGGATTAATTGGCTGTCCGTTTAATAAGTCATTATCTAAAACATTTACAAATTCAAGAGAACCGTTAATTCCATCAACTGCTACAAGAGCATCATCAGTTAAAACCAACTGCTGTACCGGATTAACAGGAGAAACTGAATTTAACACCACCACTTTTACAACTGCCTGACTGCAGTTATTTGAATTTGAAGCATCGCATATTTGATACGTCAATTGGTACGTTCCTGATGGCGTTCCTGCTTTTACAATTACTGAACCATTTGCGTTTAAAGTCAAATTAGCATTTGGAACTGTTGTGCTTAAAATAACATCAGCAGGATTAACTGTTAATCCGTTTAGTTTATCATTATCAAAAATATTAGTGCCAGTATTAGTTCCTTTACTTGTATCTACCGGACCCGCTGTGTCATCATTTGCGATGATTACAAAAGTTGGTCTTGCATTACACTGCGGTGTTGCAGCAGGATAACTTACCGGAATAGCTGCTGTTGGGTTTAGAGAGAATTGCATTATAACTCCAGTTCTGGTGTTTTCGAATCCGTCAGCACCTTCTGTCCATTGCCCATTTGCTAATAACCAGCCCGGCCAGTCTACTCCATTTCCGTTTCCATCGATAACCGCTCCCGGCCATAAAATAGTACCGCTTAATGGCTGCTCTATTTGTGTTGCTACAACATTGTTTGCGCTGTCAATCCATTTAATTGTTACTAAATTTGTTGGTGTAAAATTATCTGCCACAACCTTATACGTTACGTAAGGAACGTTGTTTGAGCAAAAACTTTCAGCCGTAACGGTTATTGTTGGCTCTTCTACTGTAACTTCTACCTTACCAGAACTGCAATTTGATTGATTTAATACTTCACAAATCTGATACGTTAATTCATAAGTTCCTCTTGGTGCATTTGCTCCCAATGTTACTGTTCCGTCTGGATTTAATGTTAAGAATCCTTTTGGATCTGCAACTTCTACAGAAAGTTTTACGTCACTTGGTACAAGCGGTAATGCATTATTTGTATCGTTATCGAAAACATTCACAATTGTCTGAGGCTGATTTATTCCAACAACTGACAGAATAGTGTCAGGATTTGCTGCTAACACTCCTCCGGTAACTTCTACAGTACTTTTTGCCGTATCGCAGTTTCCTGTATTTGTTACTTCACAAATACTGTATTCGATTTCGTAAATTCCAATTGGTGTCTTGGCTGGAACTGTTACACGTCCGTCTGGTTCTAATACAAAACCTGTTGGAAGATTTACTTTGGATAAAATAACCTCTCCATGATTTGATCCGATAACAGCCTGAGATCCGTTTAATTTATCGTTTACAATTACTGAAACAGTTGTTGTACCGCCTGTGCTTCCGTTTACTGAACCTAAGTTTTCTGCAACAGCATCAATTACCGGTGCCGTAACCGTAACCTGAACTTTGTTTGTACTGCAGTTTGATGGATTGAAAAGCTCGCAGATTTCATACGTAATCTCGTAATTTCCTGCCGGCGCATTTGCTCCTAATACTGCATTTCCATTGGCATCAATTGTTAAGTAACCTTTCGGGTCTGTTCCCGGTGTCAATTTAACATCTGACGGATCTAGTTTTGATCCGTTTTTAGTATCGTTATCAAAAACATTGATAAGGGTTTGAGATGTATTTGATCCCGTTACTGATCCAACTGCATCTAAATTTGCAACTAAATCTGCTGCAGTTATCACAACTGTTGAAGTTGCTGTTGAGCAGTTTGTCGCTGGATTATTATTGTCGCAGATTGTATATTCAATATCGTAGTTTCCTTTTTTAACTCCTGCGCTTACGGTGATTGTTCCGTCTGCATTAATCGTAAATCCTGTCGGTGCCGTTGCTGTTAAAGTAACTTGTCCCGGATTTGATCCGATAACGGCCTGAACTCCGTTTAGTTTATCCAGTCCAATAAGCGATGTTGTTGTTCCGCCGATTGTTCCGTTAATAGGACCTAAATCTTCTTTTACTGC
>NZ_JBQEMU010000010.1:86817-175362 GCF_052044235.1 Flavobacterium sp. 22659 | reverse complement strand
CCTACTGCTCTATCCCGCGATGTTTCGGGTGCAAAGATACACACTAAATACTGTTATGCAAAGAAATTAGTGAAATATTTTTATTTAAGTTTGTTTTTGTTGTAATGGTTTGGTTTGTAGTTGGTTACTTTTTGTTCTTGACGAAATTAGACTTGATAATCAAGTAATTCTTTGTAAGGATTGTTTTTTAAACCCAATAATTTGCCAAAAGCAGGCTCGGTTTTGTAACCGTTTTGTTTAAGTTTTATAATTTCTAATCGAAAGTTTTCGTCTTTCGATTGCAGGATTTTGTGCTCAATAACCATATGTTTGTAACCATTTTGATTTTGAGTTGGAACGTTCTGCCCAAAAATTTCGATTTCAAACCCCTCTATTTTAAAGTTTGCAATTACAGATTGGTGTTCGTCTATATTGGCTTCCCAAATTTTAAAATCGGTTTTGTTTTCAAATGCAGAAGCGATTTTAGTAATAAATTCAGTTTTGGTTTTCCAATAACAAATAATATCCAGATCGCTGTTTTCAATATCAATATTTATAGGAATTGTGCCAGCCAGAATTGGATCAAATTCAGCCAGGATTTCTAAAACCTTATTTTCAGTCAGGGTTTTATATGCTTGAATTTGTCTGGGATTTCCGTTTTTTAAATATTCTATATTGGTAAAATCAATCATTAATAGGTATAATTTTATTTGATATTTTTTAGAGCTGATAAATATTTCAATCTCCAAAAGCAATAATCCCACTATTGGTGTTTTCAATGATTTCAATTATCTTAAATAATTGTTTTACATCAGTATCGTTTTGTAGTTTATGGTCTATATTATTTTGGCAAATTTGCTTTATTTGTTCACTCTTCCATCTAAAGTCTGAGTTATACTCATAATGGTTTTCAATAATTCCCTTAGTTTTTAAATTTTTAAATGTTTTACTGTCAAGTTGCCCAATAAATTCAAGTTCTGTTGGTGAATCGGGAGTAATTTGATCGTCTTTTATGAGATAAAAATCTAACATTATTTAGTTATTCTTTGATGTAATTTTTTTCTTCGTCAATTTCCTGCTGAAGTCTTTTGTTGATATTGACTTTGGCATTGGTAAAAACAAAAATGGTTGTTCCGTATTCTCTGGCATATTTATTTGTGATTTTGCCCGCTATAAAAGCCGACTGAAAAAACGGACTTGTTTCTTTAAATTCATTGCTGTTTTCTTCAAAGGTTTTAACCCGAATTAAGTTTTTGTAATACACATTCAAATTGAACCAGTTTACATAATCGGCATTAAAAGAAACGGCTTTGATTCCTTTTTTGGTATAAAAATTAATGGCGCCCGCTTGTCCGTAATTGTCACAAAGCACCAACGTGTTTTCTGATTTTGGAAACAGAGTATAAACCGAATCTGTTTTTCGGGCCAGTTCTTTCCAGCCCAGCATATCGGCAAAATCCTGAGATAAGTTGTGTTCTTTTCCGTCTTCCCAACGATGTGTCTGCTTTTCGGCAGCTAATTTTTCGGGACTTCTGTTTGGGAAAGCCAAGTAATACATCGGAACAAAAAATAATAACGGAAGCGCAATAAAAACAGGTTTTAAATAGCGTTTCCATCCCGAGTTTAAAATATCTGCAAGAAAAACAGAACCCAAAGCAATGTATATAGGATACAAACCAATGGCATAATAGGCTTTTGCCTTAAAATATAAAAACACAAGTATTGTAAAAATTATTGAAGCAAAAAGGAACTTAAATTTTTGAAACGGTTTGTAAAATAACAAAGCATAAAATGAAGCAAGGATTACAAAAAATGAGCCTATAAAAAACAAAAGCTGTTCTTTTAAAAAATCGGCACGATTGACATTTACCAATTGTGTTTCAGACAATTCTTTCATGTGATGCACAATTGGAAAATGATTATTATACTGCCATAATAAGTTTGGCAGAATCAGAATTAATCCTAAAAATAAAGCGAAGTATAGCTTTTTTTCAGCCAGTATTTTTCTTTGTTTAGAAAGAATAAGTGCTGGCAAAAGTCCGATAAGGAGAAAGAGAATGTTGTATTTATTTAAAAATCCAAAAGCAAAAACAACGGCTCCAATATAAAGCCATTTTGGTTTTTCGGAAATAATATATTGTATCAAAATATAATAAAATGCCGTCCAGCACAAAACATCAAATGAGTTGGGCTGATAAAGCATGTTGATTCTTAAAAGTGATGAAAATACGATGCACATTGCACCTAAAACCAAAGCGTAAAGATTTCCTTTTAAAAGCTCAATAGTTTTCCAGACAATTATAAGTGTCAAAACACCAAAAAGGGCAGGGAAGAATTTAACCCAGAAAACAGAATTTCCAAGCAGTAAAATAAGATACGAAAACCATGAAGTAACAGGCGGAACAGATAAATAGCCCCAAGCGAGATGATGCGCCTGATCGAGATGTAAATACTCATCACGCTGCAAATCATATTCGGGACTTATTAAAACATATTGAAGAACAAATTTTAGAATAATAAACCCAATTAAGATTAGTGTTTTTTTGTTCATGGAGCTTTTGGTTTAGTAAATGGTTTTGTATAACGAATATAGGGTTTATTTTGATTTGAAAAATGCTTACAGGTTATCGTTAGAAAATAAAAAAGCTCCAGATTTCTCTGAAGCTTATTTTTTTGGATTTTTAAGAAAATTTATTCTTCTTCTGCGGTTTCAAATTCCATGTGGTCTACTATTTCTGCATCTGGTTTTGCAGGTTTAGAAGCTTTTAGCGCATTGAATCTTTCCAGCATTTCGGTTTCTTCTTCTTCACCGCTGAAATACGGGAAAACGTCCATAATTGGCGATTCTGAAATGGCAGGGATAGAATATTCTCCCATTGTGTTTTTCATTACATGAATCGTGTTGTCGTAAGCTTCTCTAACATCATTTGCCTGAACCAGCATGTACATGTTTGATTTTCTTTCTTTACCGCTTTCTTCATCATAAGCAATTAAAGAAACTTTTGATTTAAACCAGCGATCGGCATTTTCAAACGGATGTATTTCGGCATAATTAGCCACTTTTATATTTGTGATTTTAAATTCTTCACTAATATAAGCCCCCATTTCTTCATTAATTCTTTTTTCGGCTTCAGTATAAGATACAGCATCTACCAAATAAGGTTCTGTTAAAACTTTTTGGCCTCCAGTTTCATCTGTTTTTCTATATTTTACTTTGCATTCGTACCAAATTGCGCTCATCTTTTCTATTTTTTAAGGATGCCAAAGATAGATTTTACAGCAAAATAAATCCCGAAAATCAATAAATAGATATTCACAATTTGTGCATGTTTCTGGTAAAGTGCTGACTGTTTTTGGGTTAGGAGATAATTAAAAAAAGCCTCAGAAAAACTGAGGCTTTAATTTCCAAAAACATGATTTCTAAATTATGGTAGATTTAGATCTTTAAATCCTGAAACTTCGGTTGAGACTTCTCCTAACCATCCGCCTTCAGCGCGATTTGAATTGTAAACTTTGATAAAGTCAATTCCTTTTAGTTTTACCGATTCGCCTTTTGCATTTACTGCCCAGCTGATATCGATATATCCTCTTGCATCTGTATTAGCCCAGTTGTCTGTATAACCCCATTCGTAAGCAGGATTTGCCCAGTTTGTTCCTGTTCCTGATTTGTCGTAAATATTAGATTTTAGGAAAGTTCCTTTTAAAGTAACTGTATTTCCTTTCCATAAAGGATAGAAAGATTGTCTGTGAAATTGGTTTTTCGCAAGATATCCGGTTTGTCCCTGATTATCTGTCCAGCGAATGTAGTTTGGTTCGTTTGCATTCGCAGGTTCAGTTTCTGGTTTGTAGTAGGTAATCTCGTAGTTTTTAATTGTAGTTGGTTTGTTGTGTTCAGAGCCTGCAATTTCAAACCACTCGTCGTCAGCAATTCCATTTCCGTTTGCATCATAAGAAACCATTACAATTCCTGGCTCAGACCAATCTGTAAAAGCATTTCCAAGAACTACAAAATCTGCTCCGTCTTTATTAACAATAGTATGATCGAAACCAAATTGTACATAACCTCCAAATCCTCCTAAACTTACCATGCTTCCGGTAGTTAAGGCCGTTTCTGCTTTTGCACGCATTGTTTCATCTGTATCTGCAGCAGTTGCAGCAGGCAGTGTATTGATAAATTGCCCTGGAGCCGGGAAGAAATCAAAAACACGTGTAATTCTGTTTAAATATGTTTTTTCGGCAACAGTTAAAGTGAAATTTTTTGAACTTTCGCCCACACCGTTTTTAGCTCTAAACTCAACATTATAAGTTCCTGCATTAGCAAAAACATAAAACAAATCAATAGTTGAGGAAACTTCCTGATCGTTTACCAGCCATTTGTAAGTAGCACCAGAAGCATTTGCTGTTTTTGCTTCAACTTTAAACCACTGCATTTTATCAACAGTAAAACCTCCTGCTGGATTTGGTAGAGTAATTTCGGGAGCGCTTGCATTAATGCTGATGGTGCGTCCGTCTGCAAAAGTAAAAGTCATGATTCCGTTTGCCAATGAAACCGAAATGATTTCAGCAGCATCTTTTCCTTTTTGCCCAGATGCCGAAACACCCGTATCAGTCCCGTCGATAATCCAGTTTCCGTTAGATCCAATAGTAATTTTTACTGCTTCACCTTTGTCTCCGTTTTGTCCTTTGGCAGATGTTCCGGTATCAACACCGTCGATCCACCAGTTTCCGTTTTCTCCAATTTTTATGAAAGATGAAGTGTTGCGAACCGTTAGTTTTGATCCGTCACTCATTGTAATAACATAGCTTCCGTCTTTAGTTTCATAACTTACAACGTACAATCTTTTATTAAGAACATCAAGCAGGTTTTCATATTGTGCCATTCTGTTTTTCAAGTCATTGACGTCGTTTTTAAGATCGTTAATATCGTCTTTGTAACATCCTGATAGAAGCAGGATAACCGACAATGCTAGTAGAATTTTCTTCATTTTTAAAAATTTAAGGTTATGGATTAATTATTGTTTTTTTGGTTTTAAAAGCAAAATGAGCCGGAATGTCGCCTGTGGTAACGGTAAACTTTGTATTTCCGTTTTTGTCAATGCAGTACAATTTTCCGGGCGAAACATAATCTCCTGCATCTGTTACATAAACGTTTAAAGAAACCGGATCTACCGCAATTCCGTAAGGCATTACAATTTCGTCGCTTACCGCTTTTGGCAGATAACTTTCAGAAAGAAGGGTTTCGGTTTTTACATTAATCATCGAATAATTAATGGCCCAGTCGCCGGTTGCATAACTGAATTCAGAACCTATAATGTAGGCCTTCTCCCCGGCAATTGTGATATTAGAACAGGCAATATCAAAGGTTTTTTTGATGTTGTCTGTTTTAGTGTCGATTACAAATAATTTAGGGCGAATGTTGAAATAATCACCGCGTGAGCTTACGTACAAATCTCCGTCTTCATCGGCTTCAATTCTGTGAAGATTTATGGCAACTTCAATATCTTTTATTTTGGTAAAAGTGCTTAGGTCAATTACAGAAACGGTTTTTTCATAATCAGGCGGACTATATCCTCCTGAATTGGCAACATAAAGTTTATTGCCTACAATTGCCATTTCTTCAGGCTGGCGGCCTACTTTTACAGTTCTTGTAATGGCAAGAGAAGTGGTGTCGATTTCGGCAACGAAACCATTTGGAGAATTCTCACCCAATTGTACTTCACCGTCGTAAGCGCTTAAATAAGCTTTTCCGTTGGCAAAAGTTATGTAACGGCAGTTTTTGGCATCAATTACTTTAAGACGTTTTGCAGTAACCACATCCATAACTTCAACTTTGTTTGAGTTGTTAATTACTGTATAAAGTTTAGAGCCGTAAATACCAATGTCGTTGCCCACATCTCCTAAGCCCAAAGTTGCATCAGGATTTGCCTGTCCGTACACATTGCGTTTGTAAGTTCCTGTTTCGTAGTCGTAATAATCTAACGAAGCTTTGTTCATGTTCATATTTCCTTCGTTAAGAAGGTAAAAACCTTGTACTGTTGTAACCGTTTCCGGAGGTAAAACCACCACTTCTTCAGGAATAATGGGATCTTCTTCCTGACATCCCTGAAAGGCAATTGCTGCGAATACGAGTAAAAGCCAAAATTTGAAATTTGTTTTCATTATTGAGATTTTAATTGTTGATGCTGTTTTAGTTTAAAGATTTATAGACATACTTAATCGGTAATTTCTTCCCGGCATAGGGAAATTGAGTACGACATCATAGTATTGATTAAATAAATTGTTAACCTCACCGCTTATTTTTACAGGAAGTTTTTCAATTTTTCCGTTCCAGATAAGCGCCATGTCGCTCGTGTACCAAGGTTTTACATAATTGACAGGAATGTTGGCTTTCTGGCTGTATCTTTCGCCTGTATAAATAAAACTGTAGTTTAAATTCCAGTTTTTCCAGTTAATAGAAGAAGTTAAAGTACCGCTGTTTCTAGGTGTGTAAGGAATTTGATCGGCATAAGTAGTGCCTTTTGGTGTAATATCGATTGCCTGCTGATAGGTATAACTAAGACCTAAGTCTAAAAATATTTGTTCAGGAAATTTAAAAACCAAATTGGTATTGATTTCTAAACCGCGAATATCAACTTCTCCCAAATTCATCATCGTCCATCTAAAAAGATTAGAAGACGGCATTGCTACAATTTTGTCTTTTACGCGGTTGTAGTAAACATCTGCCTGAAATGAAGCTGATTGTAAAAACTTTTTAGGTTCGATAAGATAAGTGGTTCCAAAATCATATTGAGTTGTAAATTCCGGGCGCAAAAAGCTGTTCCCGATAAAAGTGTAATACAAATCATTAAAAGTCGGCATTCGGAAAGATTCTTTATAAAATGCCCTGATTCTAAAATTCTTTACATCAAATGGCTGAAAAGAAGCTGATACAACCGGACAAAAAACATGCTGACTGTCTCCCTGCTGGTAATATTTGACTTGTTCATCGATATAAGCGCCCAATAAATTTGCCTGAATATCCAGACGTTTCCAATGCATTTCGCTTGAAAGTGCTCCTAAATAAGAATATCGGGTAGGATAGGGGAAATGGTATAAATTAGCATCGAGTGTATTTATAGAAAGATCGGCTGCGAAAGACATTTTCCACCAGTCTTTTATGTTGTAGAGATTAACAATCGAAGCATAAAATTCGTTTTGGTAATATTTGTTGTCTAATGCCCCTTCAAGAGTTTTATAATCCGGGTCGATGTAACGGCTGTAATCACGGCTGAATTTTACATTTGCCAGCATTTCGTGTTTTTCAAAAAAAGAATTTTGTACCGAAGCGTGAATAAAGAAATTCCGATCCCATTGACGCTGTACATATTCGTACCGATTGGCTAAAATAGCGCCAGGAAGACCTCTTTCAGAATCGTAATAATAGGCTTTAAGATTGGCTTGTCCGTTTGTTCCAAACTTTGTGTTTAGGTTTAATTCAGCGCGAAGAGCGGTTATATCTCCATTTTGACGAACAGCTGTCGTGTCGTAACCGTGTTTTTTTTGATACCTGTATTTGTACTTTCCATCGGCTTTCATCCATTCAATATTTGATGAAAGAGCTATTTTAGAAGTTATTTTTTGCTGATAAAGAACAGAAGGATTCACCAGTCCGAAAGATCCGGTTTTAAAAGAAGCCCTGACATTTGCATTTTTACCCGATTCAAAAACGGGAACTTTCGATTTTAGGAATAAAGTATTAGAAGAGAAAAATCCGCGTGCCGGCTGAAAAATAGTAGACTTTTGACCGTTATAAAGTTCGATGGCTTCAATATTGTCAAGCGAATATTTTCCTAAATCGACCTGTCCGTTTTGAGCATTTCCAACCGTCATTCCATCGTAAAAAACTGCTGTATGAGCGCTTCCTAAACTGCGGACGTTAATGGTTTTTAAACCGCCAATTCCGCCGTAATCTTTTAATTGTACGCCTGAAAAATAACGAACCGCATCGGCAACAGAAAGACTGTTAAGGTTTTCGAGCTGTTTGCCAGATAAAATCTGGACAGGCATAGGCGACTCTATCCTGAACTCGCGTTTGCTTGCGGTTAGAATAACTTCGTTTAATGGAAGCGGTTTTAAAGAATCAACTTCTTTAGCTTTGGGATGGTTTTGTGCCAAAATTGGATTCGAGAACAAAATCCAAAGCAAAAAACATAATCCACAATGTATTAGGCTTAACGGCCTTTGTTTACATACGTGCATAAAAAAATGGTCTATTTGTAACAAATAGTTTTAAACGGAAAAAATCGAAATCAAATGTTAGTTTGATATTGCGCTTGTTCAAAGCTTTGGTCCGCGAAAGCCTGAATTTATTTGCAGTGGCAGGTCTCCTGACTTATTCCCATTTTGAACCGCCTTCCCACATTTGATGAAAAATGCAGTGGCAAAAGATTAGATTTTAAAAGCCTCAAAAAGCTTTTTTGTCTGTCAAAATGTTGCATGGAACTTACAGTAACGGGCTTGTTCAGGATTTGCACCTGATTCCCTCTTCGTTAGCTGCCCTCGAAAAGTTGCAGCTAAACCAATGCGGGTGCAAAGGTAAATAAACTAAGTTGGGTTATGGTGCTGTTTTTGAAAAAAATGTTCTGTGCTTTTTTTCAGAGACTTATTGATTGAAAATTCAGTTTTGAGAACTGATATTTAGAGCAGACTATTTTAAACAAAAAAAGCTCCAGATTTCTCTGAAGCTTTTTGTAGTCCGTGGGGGAATCGAACCCCCCTTACCAGGATGAAAACCTGGCGTCCTAACCGATAGACGAACGGACCTGCTTTGTTATTGCGGGTGCAAAAGTGCAACTATTTTTGAGATGTACAAAGGATTTTGATAAAAATTTTTTAAATAATTTTATTAAAAGATCATTTTTGATGATCGTTTTTCTTTAATAAGTAAGATTAATAAATTTGTATTTATTTGATATATAATTTGTTGTTTAGTTTTAGAAGAGCCAATGAAGAAAATTTTATTGAGAAAAAATAATTTTAAAAAAAGTGAAAAAATATTCTTTTGAGGGAATATTCTTGTATGTTTTCTTCTGTATTTTAAAAATCATTTATTCGTTAATAGCTTTTCAAGTCTTGCCATCATTTCATCTTTTTCTTTTAGCATGCGCTCGTACAAAGCAATTTTTTCTTCGTGTAGTTGTACGATTTTATCAATTGGATTAATAGCGCAATTGATATATCCAGAATTGTTAGCAACAGATCCTTCATGAAAAGTGTTAGCAATAATATTTACGGCCTGTTCTTCATCAAAGTTTTGAAAAGCTTCAACAGGAATTTTCAATATTGAAGAGATTTGTTTAAGCAGATTATCCTCAATTACTTCTTTCTGTTCCAGCAAAGAAATCTTTTTTTGGCTCCAGTCTTCGCCCAAATCATAAGCCAAAGCTTCCTGTTTTATGTTGAGCATTTCTCTAAAACGTTTTACGTTTCTTCCCTGATGAATTTTCTGTTCCATAAATGAATCTTGATTTCTGAAGGCTCAAAGATAAAGCCATTTCGATTAAAAAACCTGAATTTCAAAGATAAAAAAATATCCCGAAAATATACTTTTTGTCAGATATTATATCTAAATATGGAATGTCAATTTGAAATATATGTATACTCTCCTTTAGCGATATTTTTTGATGAATAATACTCACAGGTGAAAAAATTATTTCAAGTGCAAACTTTTTTTAACTTCTTTAACAATCTGCATTAGGATGTTAGTTGATATTCTATATATTTGGGACTTAATATTAACAAAATATTTACTATGAAAATAAAACTACTCTATTTACTATTCTTTGCGAGCGTATCATCTTTTGCCCAACAATACACCCTGATCCCCGATCCGTATTTTGAAGCAGAACTAATCCGTCAGGGAATTGATTCTGGTACACCGGATGGTAAAGTTTTAACTTCAAAAATAAACACTCTTACTACTTTGAATGTTAGGGGGATAAGTCTAATCAGCGATTTAACAGGAATTCAGGATTTTACTGCTTTAAAATCTTTACTTTGTGATACGAATCGATTAACGGCTTTAGATGTTTCAAAGAATACTGCTTTAACATACTTGAGTTTTGGAAGCAATTACTTAACGACTATAGACCTGTCCAAGAATACTGCTTTAGTAGAGTTACGTTGTTATCACAATCAGTTAAAATCTTTAGATGTTTCCAAAAATACTGCTTTAACAATTTTACATTGTTATGAGAATCAATTAAAGTTTTTAGATTTTTCTAAGAATCCTGCTTTAACATACTTAGATTGTTCTTCCAATCAATTAGTAGAACTGAATTTGAAAAACGGAAATAATACTAAGTTATCTATAAATAGTTCCTTTGATGGCAATTACTTAAGCTGTATTCAGGTAGATAATGTGGCTTATGCTAATGCCAATTGGAAATCAAAAGATACTGAGGCAAGTTACAGTTTAGATTGCTCAGCTGTTGTTGAATACACCCTTATTCCTGATGTGAATTTTGAGAAAAAATTAATCTCTTTAGGAATTGATTCCGGTATAGCAGATGGAAAAGTACCGACCTCTAAAGTCTCAGTAGTAACTTCTTTGAATATTTCCAGCGGTTCTATTACTAATTTAACCGGAATTCAAGATTTTACAGCTTTGCAGTCTTTAAATTGCAGTGGCAATCAATTAACGACTTTAGATTTTTCTAAGAATACTGCTTTAAAATCTTTAGTATGTTATTCGAATCAATTAACGGCATTAGATATTTCTAATAATACAGTTCTAGAACAATTAACGTGTTATTCTAATAAATTACCAGCTTTAGATGTTTCTAAAAATGCTGCGCTGACCTATTTATATTGTTCTGGTAATGAATTAACGGCTTTAGATGTTTCTAAGAATCCTGCTTTAATCTCTTTAGAATGCTATAATAATCAATTAATAAGTTTAGATGCTTCTAACAATCCTGCTTTGACAGAAGTAAGATGTTACTCAAATAAATTAACAAGTTTTGATGTTTCTAAGAGTACTGTTTTAAAAAAAATATATTGTTATTCTAATCAGCTGACATCTTTAGATGTTTCTAAAAATACAGCTTTAATTGAATTATATTGTTATTCGAATCAATTAACGGCTTTAGATGTTTCTAAGAATACTGTTTTAAGATATATAGACTGTAATTCAAATCAATTAACGAGTTTAAATCTGCAAAATGGAAATAATCAGTATTTCACTAGCTTCAACTTTAAAAACAACCCTAATTTAAGCTGTATTCAGGTAGATAATGATTATTACTCTACTAACAGCTGGAAATCATATAAAGACGCTGTGGCAAGTTACAGTAAAGACTGCTTATCTTCCATTCTTATTCCTGATGTGAATTTTGAAAATAAGTTAATCTCTTTAGGAATTGATTCCGGAGTAGCTGACGGACAAGTGCCGACTTATAAAATAAACACATTAACTGATTTGGATGTATCCAATAGTTCTATTTCTGATTTAACTGGTATTGAGAGTTTTATAGGGTTGTATACATTAAATTGCAGCGGTAATAAATTAACTAGTTTAGATATTTCTAAGAATAAATCTTTAAATTCTCTAAATTGTAGTTCGAATCAATTAACTAGTTTGAATTTAAAGAATGGAAGAAATACTTATTTAACGACCAGAAACTTTAAAAACAACCCTGATTTAACTTGTATGCAGGTAGATAATGTTGCTTATTCTGCTGCTAACTGGGCTAGTTCAAAAGATCCTGCGACTGGATATAGTACAGATTGTTCAGCTGTTGTTCAATACACCCTTATTCCTGATGCGAATTTCGAAAAGAAACTAATCGCTCTTGGTATTGATACCGATGGTACAAACGGAAAAGTGTCAACAGCGAGTATCTCTTCATTGACTTCTTTGGATGTCACGTATAGTAAAATTACTGATTTAACCGGAATTCAAGATTTTGCGGCTTTAAAGATTTTAAAATGTTATGAGAATCAATTAACGAGTTTAGATGTTTCTAAGAATGTACTAGAAGAATTATATTGTTCCGAAAATCAATTAATGGCTTTAGATGTTTCTAAGAATGTTGCTCTAATATCTTTATTTTGTGGAAAAAACCAATTAACTGCTTTAGATGTTTCTAAGAATACTGCTTTACGAGCTATATCTTTTTATAATAGTCAACTAACGAATTTGGATGTTTCTGCGAATACTGATTTAAGATATTTGGATTGCAGTTCAAATTTATTAACGAATTTGGATGTTTCTAAGAATACAGTTTTGTCAGCTTTATATTGTTATTCAAATTCATTAACAAATTTGGATGTTTCTAGGAATATTAATTTACTGGATTTAAGATGTGAAAAAAACCAATTAGCGAATTTAGATGTTTCAAGTAATACTAAATTAGATGTTTTAACTTGCAGTCAAAATCAATTAATTAATTTAAATGTTTCCAATAATAAAGCTTTAACAAGCTTAAATTGTGGTTATAACTTACTGACAAGTTTAAATTTAAAGAACGGGAGTAATGTTAAATTAAGCGGCATTAATTTTACAAACAACCCTAATCTAAGCTGTATTCAGGTAGATAATGTTGCTTATTCTAATGTCAATTGGGCTACAAAGAAAGATGCTGCGGCAAGTTATTCTGATTACTGTCCTGGTGTGGTCGTAGTCAGTAGTGAGTTTGAAGACAAATTAATTGCTTTAGGTATTGATACAGATGGCAAAAATGGTTCTGTTTTGCTGGCGAGTATAACAAATGTAACCAGTTTAAACGTATCCAATTCGGGTATCACCAGTTTATCAGGAATCGAATCTTTTCAAAACCTAGAAATATTAAATTGTCAAGGAAATTTATTGACTTCAATAAATTTGTCTTCGAATCTTGCACTGAAATATTTAGATTGTTCCAAGAATCCATTAACGACTTTAGATGTTTCTAAAAATGCCCAGCTTACAGAATTGTATTGTGATGGTATCGTAACAGGCACTAATAAAATCAATGCCAAAAACAATGCTGTCAGCCAGCTAACAGCTTTAGATGTTTCTAAAAACGTATCTTTAATTAAATTGAGTTGTTCTAACAATCAGATAGTAAGTTTAGACCTTTCTAAGAATACTCTTCTTACAGATGTAAATTGTTCAAATAATCTATTGACCTCTTTGAATTTAAGTAATGGAAATAATGGCAAACTGGTTAATGTCAATTTTAAAACGAATAAGCAGCTATCCTGCATTGTGGTTGATGATGCTGCTTATGCTGATACCTATTGGTCAGCGGCCAAAGATGCAACAGCAATTTATTCGAAAACAAATTGTACTTTAGGAATCGAAGATATGGTTTTTTACAAAATCGCCGTTTACCCTAATCCGACCAAAGAAGAATTACACATTGACAACATTGTACTTGAAAAAGTAAGTGTGTACGATACATTAGGAAAATTAGTAACAGTTGCTAAGTTTACTACTGGTTCAAATCATAATAGTATTAATTTATCAGGATTCTCAAAAGGGATTTATTATCTGTATTTAGAAGTCGAAGGATCTACTGTTGTTAGAAAAATAATAGTCGAATAAATTAAAATGCATATATAAGTTAAAAACCACATTTTTGTTCGCTTGAAAATGTGGTTTTTAAATTTCACTTATCTTCTATTGATAGAAACATAATTTAATATAACAGAAAGTTTAAGAATAAGAAGTGCAACAAGAATATTGAAAAATATCAGTGGCAACATAATTGAAAAGGATTGCTTCTATTGCCAGAAATATCACCACTCATATATCGCAGATTTGAAATCTGTGTTTGCAAAGAACAGAAAGATAAAAACAAAAAAGCTCCAGATTTCTCTGAAGCTTTTTCTTAGTAGCGGGAACAGGACTCGAACCTGTGACCTTCGGGTTATGAGCCCGACGAGCTGCCTACTGCTCTATCCCGCGATGTTTCGGGTGCAAAGATACGCCGATTTTTGTGAAATCCAACGAAAACTTTAAAAAATGTTTTATTTTCTGTATTAACTTGATATGACTACCTTTGCAAAATAAATAATATGCAAATGTCACATAAAGCAGGTTTTGTAAACATCATCGGGAATCCAAATGTTGGAAAATCGACACTAATGAACGCCTTTGTTGGAGAAAGATTATCAATCATAACTTCAAAAGCACAAACAACACGCCATAGAATCTTAGGAATCGTAAATGGCGAAGATTTTCAAATAGTACTTTCAGATACTCCCGGAATTATAAAACCGGCTTATGAAATGCAGGAGTCGATGATGAACTTCGTAAAGTCGGCTTTTGAAGATGCTGATATTTTAGTTTACATGGTCGAAATAGGGGAGCAGAATTTAAAAGACGAAGATTTCTTTAAAAAAATCTTTTATGCTAAAATCCCGGTTTTACTATTATTAAATAAAATCGACAACTCAAATCAGGAACAATTAGAAGAGCAGGTTGCTTTTTGGAAAGAAAAAGTGCCAAATGCTGAAATTTTCCCAATTTCAGCACTTCAAAATTTTAATGTCCCGGAAGTTTTTGACAGAATTATTCAATTACTGCCAGAATCTCCGGCTTATTACCCTAAAGATCAGTTAACAGACAAGCCGGAACGTTTCTTTGTAAACGAAACGATTCGTGAGAAAATCTTGTTGAATTACGCTAAAGAAATTCCATACGCAGTAGAAATCGTAACAGAAGAATTTCATGAAACCGATACGATTATCAGAATCCGTTCTGTAATTATGGTAGAACGCGATACGCAAAAAGGAATCATTATTGGGCATAAAGGCGCAGCTTTGAAAAAAGTAGGAACAGATGCCCGCGTTGATTTGGAGAAATTCTTCGGAAAACAAATTCACATTGAACTTTACGTAAAAGTGAACAAAAACTGGAGAAGCAACGCCAATATGCTGAAACGATTTGGGTATAATCAATAAAAGAGTTTACAGTCGCAGTATTCAGTCTCAATCTGATACTGATAACGGGACTGAAAACTAAATCAATAAGAAAACAGCTGCTAAAAAAAGTAGTCCATTTTTAGTTTAGAGCCACATTTTTACCAGTTTTTTTACTGAATACTTAAAACTGTGACTGCAAACTAAAAAAGACTACCTTTGCAAAAAATTTAAATAAGGCATTTAGGGTTTTAGTGATCCGGTTTTTAGGCAGCTAAAAATCTGAAATCTAAAGTCTAAAGTCTAAAATTCAAAAAAAATGAATAATAACATTGTTGCGATAGTAGGAAGACCTAATGTAGGGAAATCGACCCTTTTTAATAGGCTGATACAAAGAAGAGAAGCTATTGTAGATTCAGTATCTGGGGTTACCCGTGATAGAAACTATGGTAAAAGCGAGTGGAACGGAAAAGAGTTTTCTGTCATTGATACTGGAGGATACGTTCGCGGATCTGATGACGTATTTGAAGGTGAAATTCGTAAACAGGTAGAACTTGCTATCGACGAAGCCGATGTTATTATTTTTGTGGTTGATGTTGAAGAAGGGATTACACCAATGGATGAAACAGTAGCAAAGTTACTTCGTAAAGTAACAAAACCTGTTTTATTGGCTGTAAACAAAGTAGATAACGCCATGCGCGAAAAAGATGCTGTAGAATTTTATAATCTTGGTTTAGGAGATTATTATACTTTCGCCAGTATTTCAGGAAGCGGAACAGGAGATTTATTAGATGCTTTAATTGAAGCATTTCCAGAAAAACCAGAACCAGCAGAGGCAGCAGAAGAATTACCTCGTTTTGCTGTGGTAGGACGCCCAAATGCAGGAAAATCTAGTTTTATCAACGCCTTAATTGGTCAGGATCGTTATATCGTAACCGATATTGCCGGAACAACACGTGATGCGATCGATACAAAATTTGACCGTTTTGGTTTCGAATTCAATTTGGTTGATACTGCGGGAATCCGTCGTAAAGCAAAAGTAAAAGAAGATTTAGAATTTTATTCTGTAATGCGTTCTGTAAGAGCAATTGAGCATGCAGATGTTTGTATATTAGTAATCGATGCAACACGTGGTTTTGAAGGTCAGGACCAGAGTATTTTTTGGCTTGCAGAGAAAAACCGTAAAGGTGTTGTAATCTTGGTTAACAAATGGGATTTAGTTGAAAAAGACACCATGTCAAGCCGTGATTACGAAGAGAAAATCCGCAAGGAATTAATGCCTTTTACAGATGTGCCTATTTTATTCGTTTCGGCTTTAACGAAACAACGTTTATTAAAAGCATTAGAAGCTACGGTTCAGGTTTTTGAAAACAGAAAGCAAAGAATTTCTACTTCAAAATTCAACGAATATATGCTGAAAGTTATCGAAGCATATCCGCCGCCGGCAATGAAAGGAAAATATGTAAAAATTAAATATTGCATGCAATTGCCAACGCAGACTCCTCAGTTTGTATTTTTTGCCAATCTGCCGCAGTATGTAAAAGAACCATATAAGAGATATCTGGAAAATAAAATTCGTGATAATTGGGATTTTGCAGGAGTGCCAATCGATATTTATATCAGAGAGAAATAATAAAAAAAAGTCCCCAAAATAGGGGACTTTTTTTATATGATAATTTTAATGGCACGTTATTTGAATAAATGTAAAAACTACAATTAAAAAATAAAATTTTAAACCTTTTGTTTTTTCTGTAGTCTAACTAATCTAACTAACCCAATTTTATGACCAAGATTTATTCATTTTTATCGTTTTTATTCCTTTTTGTTTTGACTGCCAATGCACAAAACGACGTTACACTTAGAGGAACCGTTTTAGACGTTAACACACAATTGCCTCTGGAAATGGCAACTGTTTATTTTACTACTATAAAAGATTCTACCGTTATCGAATACGCCACTACAGATAAAAATGGTGCTTTTAGAATGGATATCAAAAAATATGAAAAGCCTGTTTTTTTAAAGGTGAGTTATATGGGATATCAAACCTATTACGAAGAATACAAGGGGCTTACTGAAAACAAAGATTTCGGAAAACTTTACATGATAGAAAATGTAAATACGCTGAATGACGTTGTTATAAAAACCGAAGCAGCGCCAATTACTATCAAAAAAGATACTTTAGAGTTTAACGCGGCTTCTTATAAAGTCCGTCCGGATTCTAATGTTGAAACTTTATTAAAACAACTGCCGGGATTTGATGTCGATAATGACGGAAAAATTACGGTGAACGGACGAGAAGTGAATCAGGTTTTGGTAAACGGAAAAACGTTTTTTGATAAAGATGGAGCTATTGCCATTAAAAATCTGCCGGCCGATATTATTAAAAAAATTCAGGTTTCTGATTTTAAAACCAAAAAAGAAGAGCTTTCTAAACAAGAATCAACTTCAGATTTTTCGAGTATCAATATTACTATTGATGAAAAGAAAAACAAAGGATATTTTGGAAAAATAATGGGAGGTTACGGTACCGATGATCGTTATGAAGCCAATGTGAATCTGAATTATTTTAATAACAAGCAGAAAATAAGTTTACTGGCTTCGTCAAACAATATCAATTCGACCGGATTTTCAATGGACGATGTTTTTGATAATATGGGAGGCGGAAGAAACAGCAGCGGAAGAGGTGGAAGTACAAGCTCCGGTTCTAGTGGAAAAGGAATTACGCAGTCAAATCTAGTGGGAGTTAATTACTCTGATGACTGGACTGAAAAACTGCTGGCTATGGGAAGTTACAATTTCTCAAATACCATTAATAACAACGACAGTAAATCAAACCAGCTTAGTTTTTTACCAACCGGAAATATTATAACCGAGGCCGAAGCTAAAACAAGAAACGAAAGTACAGGAAATAACGTCAATTTTGAATTAGAGTATAAAATCAGTCCAAGTATTCGATTGGTTGTAGCGCCAAAATTGAATCAATCGAGAACCAACAGTAATTCGACTTCGTCTAGTTTTTCTGAGGATGAAGATGGAAATGAGTTGAACAGAAGTACTTCAAAATCATATTCTGAAGGTGATAATACCAATTTTGGAAACACAATCAATTTTAATAAGTCTTTCGAAAAGAAATCCCGAAATTTTAGTTTTGTATTTACTAATAACAACACTAACAATACGGCAGATGGGTTGAATCTTTCGGAAACAATTTTCTATCAGGACAATCAGCCGAATGATGAAAGAAATCAAACTACAAAAAAGAAAAATACCAGTGATTCTTATTCGGCAGATATTGAATATACTGAGCCTATAACAGATTCGCTGCGAGTACGATTTGGATCTAATTTTGATTGGAAAAGTACTTCAAACGACGAAAGAACTTTTAATTTTGATCCAGATACACAAGAATATACCGATCTTAATTTAGCATTGAGTAATTATACAAGTTCAATTCAAAACTCGGTTACGCCAAAAGTTGGAGTTACGCTTCAAAAAAATAAATTTACGCTTAACCTTGACAGCCGAACATCGATTGTAAATTTTGATAATCACTCACTGTATTTGAATAATGCGACAGATTTAAGTAAAAAATATGCTTTACCATTTGCAACAGCGGTACTGCGATATAAATTTGACCGTTCTAAAAATCTATCATTCAAATACGATTATTCTAATACTCTGCCATCGGCTGCACAATTAATGCCGGTTGTAAATCTTAATAATCCATTGAATACCATTATCGGAAATCCTGATCTGCATCCTGTAGAAAAAAACAGTATTAATTTTAATTACAGAAATTATGATTTTCGTTCTCGTTCTGGGTATAGCTTGTACATAAAAGGAGATTATTATGATAATGATATTGTTTCGACTTCAATTTATGATGAAAGCGGAAAAAGAACGACAACGTATGTAAATATTTCGGGTGTTTACAATGCTTCGATTGGAGCAAACTGGAACCAGTCTATAAAATCTGGCGCGCATACACTGCGTTACGGATTAGGATTAAATGCTGGTTATACTTTTGATAAAGGTTTTACAAATGCTGTTTTGTATAATGCAAAATCGACTTCTATTACGCCAAAAGTATATTTATCATACGATTATGGAGATGTTCTGACCATTGCACCATCTTATAATTTATCGTACAACCAGTCGAAATACGAAAATTATTCGAGAGATGCTACTTCAAATGTTGTACACAGAATCAATTTACAAACTACAACTTACTGGCCAGAAAATTTAATCTTCGGAAATGATTTTGGTTATACTTATAATTCAAATATTTCCGGCGACTTTAAAAAAGATTTTTATTTATGGAATACGAGTTTGTCGTATGGATTTTTAAATAAAACACTCTATGCTAAAGTAAAAGTATATGATGTTTTAAATCAAAATTTAAGTGCTACAAGAACCATTTCGGCAACTTCAATCCGCGATGAAGAAAATACGGTTTTAAGACGTTATGTAATGTTTTCTCTGGCTTATAAAATAGGAAACTTTACAGGATCTGAAAAAGGAGGAAAGAGAAGACCGAGAGATTAGTTTTCTTTGAGGTTCAAAGGGACAAAGGTTCAAAGGTTCAAAGGGACAAAGGTTCAAAGGGACAAAGGTTCAAAGTGACAAAGGAATAGAATAAAAAAATCCTAAATCAAATTGCAAATTTGATTTAGGATTTTTTATTAAAATCTGCGATCAATTTTATGGTAAAAAGTAAACCTTATAATATCACGGTCATAAAAATCTACACCGCTTGCGCGTCTTTGAAAACTTTTTAAATAACCTAATTCTAAACCAATATTAGGATTAATGTGATAGCGAAGCGCAGTATAAAAACGATTTTGATCAAATGTATTTCGTTTGTTATCTTTTCCGTAATTCAATAAAATTTCATCAGAAATTGTTGCTTTTAGGCTCTGTTTTTCTTTTTTCCAAAGATCAAAAGTAGATTGTAATCTATAACGGAACCGGAATGCAAAGGAGAAATCGTCAAGTAATTCTGTTCGTGTTGCTTTTTGTGTAAAACGTTCTTCGATCTGAAATCGATTATGAAAAGTAATTTTTGCAATATCGTTTATAAAAGTAATATCCTGTTGTGTGCGATATTCTGGAATCGAAAAGTCAGGATCAATATTTGGATCCTGTGTATTTACGTTAAAGTATGCAAAACCGCTGCCCAAATCGATAGTTTCAGTCGCTCGGTATCGGCCTTGTACTCGTATAACAAATAGATTTTGATGAACTGGATTTACAAAACTGCGATTATCAAATTCAGAATGCAAAGCCCATTTTTCGCTTAAAGGAAGAATATTATAATACCGAATCCAGGTCAGTGTCTGCTGATCTGTTTTCTTTATATTCTGCGCCGATAAAAAAGGACTTATAAGCCCTAAAATAAATAGTAATTTGAAAATCTTCATCTATTCGATTGAGGCAGCGAATATATACAAGAAGGATTAATTTAATGTAGAATAAAATTTGTTTTTAAAAGCTTTTTGTGATTTTGGACATAAAAAAAACGAGATGTAAATACTTTACATCTCGTTTTCTGTTTCTTTTTATTCGAATGTATTATTTGTTAAATAATTCTTCTGCATTTACATTTTGGCGTTGCGCTTCTGCTGCCATTTGCCATTCATGCTTTTTGAATCCAAATTTAGAGCCAATTACATTCCCCGGAAAAGTACTAAGCCTATTATTATAATCAGTAATAGATGCACTTAAATAGCGACGGCCGGCGGCTATTTGTTCTTCAGATTCAGTCCATGAATATTGCAAATTCAAAAATTGAGTATTTGCTCTTAAATCAGGATAATTTTCTACTTGCAGCATGATTTGTTTCATCATTTGACTGGCTTCACTATCTGCTTTATATTCAGTTGTATCCGCTTTTAATTGACGTAATTGTGTAATTTTTTCTAATACGTCTTTTTCGTAATTTGTATATTGTTTTACAATTGTTACAAGATTAGGAATAAGCTCACTTCGTTTTATAAATAAAGCATCTAAAGATGAGAATGCATTTTGAATTTGATTACTTCGTACATTTAGTGAGTTGTAAACAGAAATTATAAATATGATTATGGCAATTACAACGATGCCTAAAATTATTGCTGTCATAATGTAAATGGTTTTAATTAGCTTGTTGTTTCCAAATATTGATATTCAGTTTTAGATCATCAATAATTGAAAATTGTTTGTATAAATCTTCATAAAAGGAAACAAGTAATTCTGGATTTAATTTGGTAGTTACTCCAGTTTCAAATTTGTTTATTCGATTATTGTTTGCAGCAATTATTTTATTGTTTATAAAAAAGAAGAAAAGACTTCCTTTTGCTTTATGTGCAATATCTTTAATGTTCTGCATAGTGGTTGGAGTTAAAATATAGCGTGCTTCTACCTGATCATTAGCATATACATCAAACATTTTTGCAAACTCTGGATCTTCCAGCATTATCTTAGCAGAAGGCTTCACTATATTAGAAGAAAAAGAATTACCAATAATAAATTCTGAAATTCCGGCCTTTGGAGAAATTACAATTTGTGTACTAAATGTTTTATTGAATTTGGCCATAAAAAATTGTCCGGAAAAAACTTCTTCAGGCGATTCGTTTTGTAAACGAAAAGTTGGTGTATGGCTCATATACAAGTCACAATATTGAAATGGAACCCCGTTATAGCTGCCAAGTATTTGATCATTTCCTGTAACATCATAATTTTTATCTCTAAATATATCTAGTTCGTGTAATTCTCTTGCTCCAATATAGCCATGCTCTACATATTGAAAAGACGGATTGATAAAAGCAATCATTTTCTTGAAAATCTGCTCTTTAAATGAAGTGTAATTTTCTCCTGAATCTCCAATTTGCTTATATCTCTTTTTCATAATTGGTATGTATACTAAATAAATTAGAGCACAAACAACTCCAAATCCTACTATATAACTAGTAAACAATGAATTTGCATAAGAAGAGGCTTCTTCCGGACTGCTATTACTTGATATGTTAGCTGCTGTTATATAATTAAAAGCTGCAAAACCACCAACAACCAAAACACAAAAAATTATTCCAATGATATAAAGGTTCAATCCTTTTTTTCGGCTTTTTTCAAGGTTTTCCAGTTCAGGAGCCAATTCAGCATCAGCATACTTCTTAAATTCAGGAATTGTTTTTAAGGGAACAGATTCGATAGTTTCAATAACCTTATCACTATTAAGATTTTCTTTAAGATTGTTTACATGATCAATATTTACACCGCTCAATAAAACCTTAAAGTCCGGTTCTATACCTGGAGGTACAGGTAAATTGTACACTTCATTTTGTATTGAAAAACAAACGAAATTTATAGGATACACCCTGACTCTGATTTTACCTAACGGTAATGTTATCTTGTAATCAACAAATTGTGTTATTGAAGCAGCTTTTTTTCCTGCGTTTAAATCATTAAAAAGCTTTTCTATTAATAAATGACGATTATTAAGTATTTTTATTTTTTTAAATATTGAAAATCCAAATGCAATAAGAATGATAGGTATGATCAATTTGTAATAAATAGGAGTACTTGTTGTACTTTCGTTTCCACTGAAGCGAGACAGGAAAACATTAGATAAAACACTTATAACCACAATGCCGATTACTGCATAAAGAGCGAAAGCATAATAGGTTAATTTTTTATCACGATTATGTTCTCGTAAAAGGATTTCTTGTATGTTGTTATTGTTCATTGTATTTTTAAATTATGCAATTATTTATCTTTTAATACAGTAAAAAAATCTAGTATATAGCTGTTGGAAAAAGAGGGACTATAAGCCCCTCTAAAAAATAATCATGTAAAAAGAAATATAAGAACTACTTTAATGGATAAGTATTCCAAATGCTCTTTTTACTGCTTAGCATTGCTAATATCACGGTTGCAAAGTCTATAGGGCTGCCTCCGTACATAAATGCACGGCCAGTCATAAATGAAGCAGCATACTCAGACCAGTTATTATATCTTTCTTTTGCCATTTTTCTGGCAGTTTCCAAATATTGTAAACAAGTTTGCTGATCTATATATCCGGCAGCATAGCAATATCTTGCTACAGAACCTATACGCTCAATATCCCATGCATCAATGTCAGTTGGATTTCCGTCTTCATCAATGTTTAATTTTAGAGCGGGAGCCAGTGCCTGTTCATATTCTTTGATGTCATCTTCAGTATCTTCGTCAATTTCTGCATCTTCTCCTCTGTGACCTTCATCTTTCAGCCATTCCAATATTTCAACTGCATCTTCATGATCTGTAATATTCCAGGCATTTTCAAGCATTTCTTTTAAATCACTTTTATAACCGTTGATTTCAAATGTATCTGTAGGATGCTGGTGCAATATTATTGAACCAATAGAAAGCAGTTCTTTTTTGTCATCAGGTACAGGTTCAATGTTTTCGAAATCGTCATCATCGTCATCGTCATCACCACCGCCAAATAATCCTGAAAAATTATTCATTAGCTGAGTAAAGCTTGAATTAGCTTCAGCGTTGCTGTTTATTTGTTCATTACCAGCAAGATAATTGAATTTAGGACATAACGCCGGATTACTGTAATACTGCATATATGTGCCCATATCCTGCAAGGCAGCAAATTGATATTTAGTACATACTTCTGTCCACTGTTCAGAAGTGATATTTAGGGCTTTAAGTACAGCATCAGTATCAATTGACTGAGTTGTCAAAGCACCAATTGCGGCTGCATATTCTGGTAGGCTTACGCCATGAACTGTATTGCTCATTTTATTTGTGTGTAAATATTAAAGGATTATTTCCAGTCTTTTTCTAATTTCGTATCCCATTTTACCTGAAACGGACTTTTTGTATCTTTTTTTAATTCAGAAATAAATCCTTGACGTTCAGCGTATTTTGATGAGCTGTCTTTAGGATTTTCGTTACTCCAGTATAAATAGCCATACATGTAGCTTCTGTTGTATTCATCCCATGATTTAAAAGTTTTTTGAATACGTTTTGAAACTTCTAATGCTTTGTCTAAAGCTGTATTTTCATCATTAAAACCAGCTACATAAAAACTAGTTAACAAGAAGTTCGCTCTGCCAAGATCCCATCCTAAAATAGCATTATAGCCAAGATCAGTATAAGCATCATATAATAATTGTAAATGAATTTTTTGCTCAGGATCTGTAATAGCAGCTAGTTTAGTTTCAAACTCTTGTTTACTCATCTTATCAATACCAAGTTCTTTTACTTGGTCAACAAATTCTTTGCTGTGCATTCCATTTTCAGATGTAAGTTCCTGAACTTGTTTCATTCCTGAATTTAAATCAGATATTGACCAGTATTGCTGCAGCATTTGTTTTATAGGTTCTTTCATACTGCTGTCCTGACCGCCAACTAAATTATAGTCTCCTTGATTCTGCATAGTCATAATAGCATAAGTACCATTTATAAAACGTGTAGTTTCACTTGCTGTATCAGCAGTGTTTCCTTTTTTGCATCCGGTTAATAAAAAGCATGTTGTTAATACAAGAGTTGCACTTAGGTTAAAAAACTGTTTTACTTTGTTCATTTTGTTCATTTTAATGTTTAATAATTGGTTTTAAAAAATTATCTTTTAAGTATTTTATCTTTTTCAATTTTAAATTCTATTTGTTCAAAAGAAAATATGCCTTTCCATGAAGTTGCAAAACTTTCTTTATTGAAATGAATTATGCTGTAGCAGGTATTTGTAAACCGTTTTGTAGAAGTTCTAAAAAAACATCAGGGCTTGTTATCTGCGAATAAAAAATTACAAACATTTCATCACCGCTTTTGTTGAATGCTATAATATTACCATCATGAGTAATAGAAGCAGTCTGCATATCGGTAAAGAAAAAGTCTTTATTATTGATCATTACTTTTGTCTTGGATACGAGTATATTTTTATTGTATTTGCTTAATCTTGAAAGTGGGTCATGAACCATTTGATTCATAGTTGGATTATTGTCTGATGATGTTTTAAAAATAATATCGTTTCCGTTGTCCTGTTGTTGAATTAAAATTGGCGTACGTTGTTTTTGATAAAGATTTTTAAAATTCTGTATTAATTCCATATAATTTTTCACCTGCGGATCAATAATATGCCACTCATCATCATCATTTTTTTGAAAGCCAAGATGTAGTAAAGACATTTTGCCACTGTAAAAGCTTACTTCGTTTTTAATATCCCTAATAAGGATTTGTTTTCTTTCTTTGGTTTTTCGATTGATAACTGTAATATCTGTTTCTGAAAGTTCAAAACTTTCTTTTGGGAGTATTTTGCGGGATAGTACAAAAAAGAAAATACCGCCAATTAGGAAAAGAAAAAGGCTTTTTTTTGACTCATTTGCTAATTCTGGCATTTGTTCAGAATACTTAAATAAAATGAAAAAACAACCAGCACCAATTGTCAGGCATAATATAGCAGCTGCCATTAATAAATTGCTGTTTAATGAACTAGAGTTATATGTCTTTTTCATAATGTTTTATTTGTGGTAAAAAGTTTAACAAGAAGTGTGAAATGATTTAATGTTTTTTCCAGTAAACTATTATTGTGATTATTATAGAAATAATAAGACCAGTGAAGAACCATATTTTAGGACTTGGAAGTTTTGTCTTATATTCCTCTATGTAAGAAGTTGGCATAGTATGATCATCAGTACTATATCCGCAGCTGCTGCATACCGTTACACCTGAGCGGGATAAAGGTATCATAGGAATAAACCAAATATGATAGTATTTTTGATAATACTGAATTTGAGTAGTATTGTTTTTCCCGCATCCTGTACAGGTTATATTGTTTGTCTGCTCTTTTTTTGTTTTTACTGTTCGTGTTCCGTAAACAATCATGATGTTTTTTATAGTTATTGTCTAATCAAGAATTTGTTTCTTTTTAAATAATTGATTTTTAGTGAATTGTGTAAATGGTGTAAAACGAGAGCAAATTTATTGCGCAGAATTTCTATGAAATGCCCCTAAAAGTTTAAAGTATGATAAAATAAGGTATTTTTTGATGGAGGAAATATTGTTGGACAGGAGTTATTTATAATAAAAAACCTAAATCAAATGGAGAGTTTGATTTAGGTTTTTGGAAAACAAAAAAAAACAGGATATGCTTTACACATATCCTGTTGATTTAGTTTTTAGCTTTTATTTTATATGTTTTATAAGCTGTATTTCAATGTAATTCCGTAAGTTCTTTGGTCTCCCAATACACCAGCATATTGTCCTGCGTTACCACCTGCAGGCAATAATTGCTCATAGTAATCTTTATTTAAAAGGTTACGTCCCCAGAAGTGAACAGACAAACCTTGTGATGCGCGGAAACCTAAGCGGGCATTAAAAATTGCATAACCCTGAACTACTAAATATTTTGAAGCCGAAGGGCTTGATGAAAATTCAGAACGAGCATAAGAGTCAACAGCTAAGAAAACTTTTCCTGCGTTTCCAAAAAATCTTGCATTATCAGAAAGCTCACCGCCTAATGATCCTGCCCATCTTGAAGCACCTGGAAGATTAGTTCCTGAAACATCTTTGAAAGATACTGGAGCTCCTGTTTCTTCTAACGGCAGCGGTGCATTTGTAAATTTCACATAAGTACCATCAGTGTAAGTTACGGCACCATTTATTGTTAAGTTTGGACTTATAACAAAACTTCCGTCTACTTCAACACCTTGTACACGTACTTTATCAGCATTGGCAAGATAACCGCGGTTTACACCCAATTCAGCTGCCTGAACGTTAGTTTGGAAATCTTTAATATCAGTTTTAAATAATGCAATATTGAAGATTGAGTTTCTAAAAGGAGAAGTTTTTACTCCCACTTCATAATGATATACTTTTTCAGGTTTAATTACCGCAAGATCAAGTAACGGCTGACCAGCAGAGTTAGTTGGAAGTCCGGCAACGTTTACACCAACTGGTTTGTAGCTTTTTGCAAAAGTTCCGTAAGCATTGATTTTGTCTGAAGCTTTAAAAGTAACCGTAATGTTTCCAGAAAAGTCAGTATTGTCAGTACTTGAATCAAAAGCCTGATCAGAATAAACCAGTTTTTTCAAAGCCAATAACTGCGGATCTGTTGTTTGTAAACCTCCGTATGTTGTACGTGCGTAATGCGCGTCTTTTTTGTCAAAATTATATCTTAAACCAGGTAAAATGTGTAAACGATCTGTAATTGCCCAGTCAATTTGTCCAAATACAGCAGCACTAGATGCTCTGATTCTTGCATCAGTTTTGATTCCGTATCCTTCAAAAAGCCCTGGTGTTTTCCATAAGTTACTTGTTGTGCTTTGAGAAAATCTCCATTGTGCATTTCCAGATTCTTCAGTTCCATCAGTCTGTGATGTCTGGTCAATAAAAAATACTCCGGCAACACCGCTTATTTTAGAAGTAATCTGTCCTGCGTAACGAACCTCTTGTGTAATTTGTGTTTGTCTTGTAGGGTTTTGAGATTTAGCCAAAACTTGTAATCCTGTAAAATCTCGGTCATTTGACGGATCCCAGTTCCAGAAACGCCATGCTGTAGTAGAAGTAAGAGTTCCGCCTCCAATTTTTGTATCAACATTTAAAGAGAAACCTCCCATATCCTGATTAGAACGCCAAGGTGTATCCTGATCAATTTTACGGTCAAAAGCATTTAAACTTGGTAATTGATAATTTAAATCGGCAATAATGGCGTCAAACTGGCGGTAAGCTGCTCTTTGTGTTGGAGCAACGCCAGCAACAACCTGCGCATATCCGTCTGGGCGCTGTGTTGTAATATCAGCAGCAAAAATAACATTTGTATTTACAGTTGGAGTCCAAAGCAATTGTCCTCTAATCCCCTGATTATTTAAAGTGTTTGTAGATCTTCCAGTTGCAATATTGTCAACTAAACCGTCACGTGAAGTACCTGAAAACGATAATCTACCTGCCACTTTTTTACCTAGAGCACCTGTAACAGAAGCTTTAGCCTGTAAGAAAGAATAATTTCCATAACTAACCTCAAAATCAGCACCTGAAGTAAAACTTGGTTTGCGTGTTGTAATATTGAAAGCTCCCGAAGTTGTATTTTTTCCAAATAAAGATCCTTGAGGGCCGCGTAAAACCTCGATTTGTTCTACATCAATAAAATCTAGAGTAGTGGCAGCCGGACGGGCATAGTAAACACCATCAACATAAAAACCAACACCCGGATCAATTCCGTCGTTTGTTAATCCAAAAGGAGAACCTAAGCTTCGAATATTAATACCTGTATTTCTTGGGTTTGAAGAATAAAGCTGTACAGAAGGAACTAATTCTTTAATACGGTTTACGTTAAAAGCTCCGGTTTGTTCTGCTTGTTTTCCTGTAATTACAGAAATAGCGATTGGCACATCCTGAACTTTTTCGATTCTTCTTCTTGAAGAAACGACAACTTCAATAAGTTCGTTTTCTTCTTTAAGTGCAACCTGCAGCGGATTTGCTGGGATTGCTGTAAGTTCGATTTCAGCAGTTGTATAACCTACATACTGAATTAAAAGTGTTAATGGAAGTCTTCCTTTAGAATCGATTATAAATTTACCGCTGTTATCAGTAACAGCACTATTTGTAGTTCCTTTAACTACTACGTTTACAGCTTCTAAAGGAACATTTTCACTTGTTGTAACTACACCTTCAATATTTTGAGCGAATGAGATAGAGAAGGTTAAAAAGAATAATATTGTAAAGATATTTTGTATTGATGTTTTCATTTTTATATTAAGTATATGTGATTAGTAGAATTTAAAATAAATTTTTTTTAAATCAACATATACACATCATAGATGAATTTCTTTTTACAGAAGCAGAAAGCTTTGTTTGGTTATTTTGCAAAAGTTTTGTGACACCTGATGAACTAAAATGTACTTTCATGTTAAAAATTTTGTAAATGGTTAGTTAAATATTTTGTGCAAATATAAATATTAATTCTATCGATTTACTAGGAATTAGAAAATATTTTTTTATTTTTTTACTAATGAGGCGATTGTGATACCTTCCATTGCCTTTAAAGTTTTGTCTCTAATAAGCATTAAACCGTGACGCAGACTGCATTCAGACTCGGTTTTGCAATCAGAGCAAGGCTCGTAAAAATTTAAAGAAGCACATGGCAAAAGTGCAATTGCACCGTCAAATAATCGGTGAATTTCTGCCAGAGTGATGTCATTTTTGGATTTTATCAGATAGTATCCGCCAAATTTTCCCTGCTTACTGCTTACAAAACGTCCTCGTTTTAGATCTAATAGAATCTGTTCTAAAAACTTTTTAGGAATATTAGCGCCATCAGCAATTTCCACAGTTCTGGAAATGTGATTTTCGTCTTGTTCTGCTAAATAAAGTAAGGCCTTAAGGGCGTATTTTGCTTTATGTGATAACATCTATATTGAATTGTAATTTGTAAAAGTATGAAATTATTAATTATTGTTAACTGAAAACTGTGACTGAAAACTTTTTTCTTTTCTACCAGCTTCCTCCAGAACCTCCTCCAGAGAATCCGCCTCCGCCAAATCCACCGCCGAAGCCTCCGCCTCCGCCAGATGATCCGCCTCCAAAACCTCCAAATCCACCGCCGCTGCTTCTGCCAAGACTGCTTAAAAGAATTACATCCATAAGACTTGGGCCTCCGCCATTGCTGCCAGAATTTCCTCCACCGCCTCTTTTGCCTCTTGAAAGTAAAATTAAAACAATTACAACAATAACAATAAAGGGCAGTATTGGGAAATCGTTTCCTTTAGACTGTTTGCGTTCGCCTTTATATTTTCCTTTAAAAACATCAAAAAGTGCATCCGCACCTTTATCAAGTCCGCGGTAATAACTTCCTGCTTTAAATTCAGGGATAATAATATTTCTGGTAATTTCGCCGCCAATTCCTGCCGTCAAACGATCTTCTAAACCATAACCAGGAGAAATCCAGATTCTTCTTTCGGCTTTAGCCAATAAAATTAATACACCATTATCTTCTTTAGCCTGTCCAATTCCCCATTCCTGCGCCCATTTTGGTGTCAGGATTCCAATATCTTCGCCTTTAAGGCTTTCGATGGTAATAACAACAATTTGGGTTGAGGTTGAATCTGAGTAACGAATTAATTTTTCTTCTAATTGTGTTTTTTCAGAAGCACTTAAAACGTTGGCATAATCGTAAACAGAAGTTTGAAAATCAGGTTTTTTTGGAATATCAAATTGTGCAAAAATTGTATTGCAGATAAAAAACGCGATAAACAAAAAACTAAACTGAAAAATTCTATTGGAATTTGAGATTTTATTTTTGGAATTTTTCATTATTTATCCTTTTGAGATTTCGTTAGATAATTCGTTTATATCGTCTTCCTGAGATGGGAAATATTTTTTAAGCTGTTCGCCGGCATTCAAAATACCGTCTACAATTCCTTGTTTAAAATTGCCGGCTTTAAAATGATTTGTCATAATATCTTTTGTACAATGCCAAAAGTCATCAGCAACAAGATCATTAATTCCTTTATCGCCGCAAATCACGAAGTTTTTATCTTCAACTGCAAAATAGAGCAGTACGCCATTCTGCAATTTAGTTTCATCCATTCGTAATTGATGAAAAACTTCTAAAGCCCTATCAAAATGGACTTTAGAAGTTGTTTTTTCTATATGTACTCTAATTTCGCCAGAAGTGTTATTTTCGGCCATGCGAATAGCTTCAACAATTTCGTGTTCTTCTTCTTTGGTTAAAAAATCTTCTACTTTTGACATGGAAATTATTTTAGAGTTTAGAGTTTAGATTGTAGATTTTAGATTGCAGATTAAATCTGAAATCTAAAATCGCTAATCAAAAATATTAAATCTTTAGAATTTTACTTCAACTGGCTTGTCTGCTCCTGTAGAAGCTTCGAAGTATGGTTTTTCTTTATACTCGCTCAAGAACCAGTTATTAGGAATTTTTAAAACATATCCGTTGTAAACTTGTACAGCTTCGTTAAAACGAGTTCTAGCTGTTAAAATCTGATTTTCTGTACTTGCCAGTTCATCCTGTAATTTTAGGAAGTTTTCATTAGCTTTTAAAGTTGGGTATTGCTCAACAGAAACTAATAATCTAGATAATGAAGAACTTACACCGCTTTGTGCCTGGTTAAATTGTGCTAATTGCTCTGGAGTTACATTGCTAGGGTCAATTGTTACAGATGTAGCTTTTGCACGAGCTTCGATTACCGCTGTTAAAGTAGATTTTTCAAAATCAGCAGCACCTTTTACTGTGTTTACTAAATTTCCAATAAGGTCATTACGTCTTTGGTAAGCCGTTTGTACGTTACCCCATTCTTTATTTACAGCCTGACTGTGTTGTAAAGCAGTATTTTTAATTCCAATCGACCAAAATGCGATGATAGCGATAAATGCGACAATAATTCCAACAGGGATTAACCACTTTTTCATATTTGTTTAATTTAAGTTTATTTCTATTTTTAATTACAATTCGTTTTTGATGTCGTTTAATTGCGTTTTTATGGACTCTAATTTACGTATTATTTCGAATTTATCTAACGTTTTCTTCTGACCTTCTTTTAAATGCGTTTTGGCTCCTTCAAGTGTAAAGCCCCTTTCTTTTACCAAGTGATAAATCAATTGGAGATTGGTTATATCTTCCGGAGTAAACATTCTGTTGCCTTTGGCGTTCTTTTTAGGTTTCAGGATATCAAATTCGCTGTCCCAAAATCGTATCAAGGATGCATTGACATTAAAGGCTTTGGCTACTTCGCCAATGCTGTAATATCTTTTATCTTTTGAAAGCTCAATATGCATGTTTTTTTATTTCTAATTTATTTCAAAAATAATACTTTTTGCAGTATTAATCTAATGACTGATTTTCCTGGTTTGCCATTTGCGAAATTGCGACGTATTCTGCTGCCGAAATATTGCCGTAATAGAAGTTCAGCGGGTTTACGACTTTTCCATCTTTATGTACTTCGTAATGACAATGTGGTCCTTCAGATCTTCCTGTACTTCCTACATAACCTATAACGTCGCCTCTTTTGACTTTTTGTCCTGGTCTGCAGTTGTATTTGCTTAAATGCGCATATAAACTTTCATATCCAAAACCGTGCCTGATCACAACATGGTTTCCAAAGCCTGAAGCTGTGTCATCTGCTCTTGCCACAACGCCGTCTCCAGTGGCATAAACCGGAGCTCCGGTGTTGGCAGTAAAATCCATTCCGTTATGCATTTTTCTCACTTTCGTGAAAGGATCAATTCTGTATCCAAAACCAGAAGCAACACGTTTTAAATTTTCATTCTGAACAGGCTGAATTGCCGGAATCGCCAATAATAAACTTTCTTTTGCTCCGGCTAATTTCAATATTTCATCTAATGATTTAGATTGAATTGCTAATTCTTTCGAAAGCTTATCTACTCTTTTTGTGGTATTCAAAACCAGCTGGGAGTTGTTATAACCTTCTAATGCTTTATATCTTTCAGGATTTCTAAAACCAGCTTTTCTAATAGAATCGGGAATTTCTGCTTTATTAAAATACACCCGGTAAATATTATTATCACGTTCTTCCAGGGCATCTGCAGCAGCGTCGATTTCGTCCAGTTTTTTATTCAAAATCGAATATTGAAGTTTTAAATTTTCAATTTCACGTGCCTGAAGCCGATCTTTTGGAGTTTCAAAGTAAGGTGTGTTAATTAAAAGTACAAAAACTAAAAAGCCAAACAATGCCGAAGCCACTAAAAACAGTAATGCGTAACCAATTTTTATTCTTTTTCTGGTTTTTATTTTCGTATAAGCCAGATTTTCTGAGTCGTAATAATATTTTACTTTCGCCATATTTTAAAATACGCTATTTTTGCAGCTTGTAAAATAACTTAGACGAACAAAATGGCTAAATGCTGCAGTTATTCGGGGGACTTTTTTACAAGAACAAAATAATTTGATAATTTGGGGGAATTACATAAATTATATAATGCGCAAAATAGGCAATTTATTGTTGTAAAACATAAGTTTTTAATTTTCGATTTTAAAATTAACGCATTATTAATTTGATAGGATTTCTAATTGTCACATTATCAAATCAACACATTTTAAACAGACACATTTTCTAATTTAAATATGAAATCACAAGACGTACGTAAACAATTTTTAGATTTTTTTGAGAGTAAAGGTCATACTATTGTTCCTTCAGCTCCTATTGTACTTAAAGACGACCCAACCTTAATGTTCAATAACTCGGGAATGGCCCAGTTTAAAGAATTTTTCTTAGGAAACGGAACTCCAAAAAGTCCTAGAATAGCCGATACGCAAAAATGTCTTCGTGTTTCAGGAAAACATAACGATCTTGAAGAAGTAGGTATTGACACGTACCACCATACGATGTTTGAAATGTTAGGAAACTGGTCTTTTGGTGATTACTTCAAAAAAGAAGCAATTAACTGGGCTTGGGAACTATTGACAGAAGTGTATAAAATTCCAAAAGAGAATCTTTATGTTTCTGTTTTTGAGGGAAGTAAAGAAGATAACGTTCCGTTTGATCAGGAAGCTTGGGATATCTGGAAAACATTAATCGACGAGGACAGAATTATTCTTGGAAACAAAAAAGATAACTTCTGGGAAATGGGAGACCAAGGACCATGCGGACCTTGTTCTGAAATTCACGTTGATTTACGTTCTGCAGAAGAAAAAGCTTTAGTTTCTGGAAAAAGTCTGGTAAACAATGATCACCCGCAAGTTGTTGAAATCTGGAATAATGTATTCATGGAATTCAACCGTAAAGCAGATGGTTCGTTAGAAAAACTTCCTGCACAGCACGTAGATACCGGAATGGGATTTGAGCGTTTGTGTATGGCATTACAAGGAAAAACATCAAACTATGATACTGATGTTTTCATGCCATTAATTAGAGAAATCGAAACGATTACAGGTGCAAAATATACAACTAATGATGTAACAGGCATTAGTGAAGAACAAAATAAAATGAATATTGCTATTCGTGTAGTGGCAGATCACGTTCGTGCGGTAGCTTTTGCTATTGCAGATGGTCAGCTGCCATCTAACACAGGAGCTGGTTATGTAATTCGTAGAATTTTGCGTCGTGCAATTCGTTACGGATTTACTTTCTTAAATACGAAAGAGCCATTTATCTATAAATTGGTTGAAACTTTAAGCGAGCAGATGGGAGATTCTTTCCCGGAAATCAGAACGCAGAAAGCACTTTGTTCGAATGTAATTCGTGAAGAAGAAAATTCATTCCTGAAAACATTAGATCAGGGATTAATTCTTTTAGATGCTGTAATTTTAAATAATACAGGAGATACAATTGATGGTAAAAAAGCTTTCGAATTGTACGATACATACGGTTTCCCGATTGATTTAACCGCTTTGATCCTTTCTGAAAGAGGATTGAAATTAGACGAAGAAGGATTCCAGAAACAATTGCAATTGCAAAAAGAAAGATCTCGTGCAGCATCAAAAGTGACTGCTGGTGACTGGAACGTAATTGTAGAAGACGATATTCAGGAATTTGTTGGATATGACAGATTATCACAACAAGTTAAAATCACGAAATACCGCAGAGTTGAAAGTGTTAAAGATGGTGAGATTTTCCAATTGGTTTTCAATGCAACGCCATTTTATGGAGAAAGCGGAGGACAAACAGGAGATAAAGGATATCTTGAAGCTCAAAACGGTGATATCGTGTATATTATCGATACTAAAAAAGAGAATAACCAAACGATACATTTAACACAGTCGTTACCGGAAAATATTACCGGTACTTTTAATGCAGTTGTTGATGCAAACCAGAGAGCCAAAACTTCGTCAAATCACTCGGCTACGCACTTATTGCACCAAGGTTTACGTAAGATTTTAGGAACGCACATTGAACAAAAAGGATCAATGGTTCGTAATGCTTCATTGCGTTTTGACTTTTCTCACTTCTCTAAAGTGACTGATGAAGAGTTGTTAGAAGTAGAAAACTTTGTAAATGCAAGGATTCGTGAGAGTTTGCCATTAATTGAAAAAAGAGCAATTCCAAAAGAACAAGCTCTTGAAGATGGAGCAATTGCTTTGTTTGGAGAGAAATACGGTGATCTAGTTCGTACTATTAAATTTGGAGATTCTGTCGAATTATGCGGAGGAACTCACGTTGCGAATACATCTGACATCTGGCATTTTAAAATTGTTTCAGAAGGAGCTGTTGCAGCTGGAATTAGAAGGATAGAGGCAATTACTAGTGAAGCAGCAAAAGAATATTTTGAGTCTCAGGCTGTTTCTTTAGCAGAAATTAAAGAAGCACTTAAAAATGCTCAGGATCCGGTGAAATCGATCTTGGCATTACAAGACGAAAATGCACAGTTGAAAAAACAATTAGAAGCTTTATTAAAAGATAAAGCTAAAAATATGAAAGCTGATTTGGCTAAAGAATTACAAGAAATCAATGGCGTTCAGTTTTTAGCAAAACAAGTTGATTTAAACCCAGAAGGAGCAAAAGATTTAGCTTACGAATTAGGTGGTTCTTATAACAACTTATTTGTAGTTTTCGCAACGGCTCACGAAGGAAAACCAATGTTAACTTGTTACATCTCTAAAGAAATTGTAGCATCCAAAAATCTAAACGCAGGACAAGTTGTTCGCGAATTAGGTAAATACATCCAAGGCGGCGGCGGAGGTCAGCCTTTCTTCGCTACAGCAGGAGGTAAAAATGTTGATGGAATTGCTGAGGCTTTAGCTAAAGCGGTGGATTTCGTCAAGTAGTTTTTTTTATTCTCGCAAAGACGCAGAGTCGCAAAGTTTAATTTTTAAGCTTTGCGACTTTTTTTTAAGTCCAATTTAATCGTTAAGATTTTTTTGTTGAGTTGATGGTGTTTTAATCTCGCAAAGTTTTTAAATTTTATTTTTGTAAGTTTATACTTTAATTTTTTAAGAATGAATGAGAATGAAATTTCGGCTATTGTAGTTGATGTTTGCTATAAAATACATGTCAAATTAGGGCCAGGATTATTGGAATCAGTTTATGAAGCGATTTTGTTTCATGAATTAACAAAGAGAGGATTAAGTATAGAGAGGCAAAAAACGTTGCCTGTTATTTGGGATCAAATAAATCTGGATATTGGATTTAGAGCAGATCTAATTGTTGAAAATAAAGTAATTCTAGAAATTAAGTCTATCGAACAATTAACAGATGTACATGCAAAACAAGTTCTTACATATCTAAAAATCACAAAAATGAAGTTAGGTTTACTCATTAACTTTAATGTACCAATTATCAAATTTGGGATAAAAAGAGTTGTTTCTAATCTTTAGTAAAACACTTAAAAACTTAAATAAAAAAAAGAGTCGCAAAGCTTAAAAATAAACTTTGCGACTCTGCGTCTTTGCGAGATTCTTTACCCGTGCCTATTTTCGCTCGCCAATCTGCTGGCGCCACATAGCGTAGTACAATCCTTTTTCGACAATTAAATCTTCGTGTTTACCTTGCTCAATGATTTTACCTTGTTCCAGAACAAAGATTCTATCAGCGTGCATAACGGTTGATAAACGGTGAGCGATTAAAACTGTGATTCGGTTTTTGTCTGAGATATTTCGAATCGTATCGTTGATTTCTTCTTCGGTAATTGAATCCAAAGCAGAAGTTGCTTCATCAAAAATCAATAAATTCGGATTTCTAAGAATAGCTCTGGCGATAGATAAACGCTGTTTTTCTCCACCCGAAACTTTAATTCCGCCTTCACCAATTGTAGTATTTAAACCATCTTCGGCACGTCTTAAAAGTTTGTCGCAGCTTGCTCGTTTTAAAGCGTCGTATAAATCCTCGTCGGTTGCATTTGGTTTAACAAACAATAAGTTTTCGCGAATAGTTCCTGAAAACAATTGCGCATCCTGAGTTACAAATCCAAGTTGTTTTCTCAGATCAAGCAAATCAATATCTGTTGAATCAATATCATTGTAAAGAACCTGACCTTCGGCTGGAGTGTATAAACCGACTAATAGTTTTACTAAAGTTGTTTTTCCGGAACCAGACGGACCGACAAACGCAACAGTCTGCCCTTGTTTAATTTCGAAATTGATATTTTCTACAGCTTTAAATTTGGCTGTTTTATGCTGAAAACTCACATTTGAGAATAACAATGACTGAATTGCTCCAACATGTTTTGGATTCTGCGGACGAAATTCTTTTGGAGCACTTAATAAAGTTTTGAAATTCTCCATAGATACTTTGGTTTCATTCAATGCAATAATGAAATTTCCAAGTTCCTGAAGCGGACCAAAAATGAAAAATGTAAAGAAAACCATTGTAAGCAAATCACCCACAATAATTTTTCCTCCAAATAAGAAATAGTACAAAGTAAAAACCACACAAGTTCTTAAAAAGTGAACTGTTGTTCCCTGAATAAAACTTAAGCTTCGAATAAATCTGATTTTTTCTAATTCTAACTGCAGGATTTTAAAAGTGTTTAGATTTAAACGCTTCTCTTCCTGATAAGTCAAACCAAGACTTTTTACCAATTCGATGTTTCGTAAACTCTCCGTTGTAGAACCCGCCAAAGCATTGGTTTGGTTTACGATTTTTTTCGAAACAATTTTAATCTTTTTACCCAGATAAGAACTTACCAAAGCAATAATTGGTGCTGTGATTAAAAAGATAATCGAGATTCTGTAATCAATGCGTGCAACATAGAGAATTACAAATATAAATCCGATAATGGTTTGAAAAATAAGCGAAATAGAAAGTGTAATCAGTTTTTCTGAATCAGAACGTACTTTGGTTAATTTGCTCAAAGTTTCACCGCTTCGCTGATCTTCAAATTCAGCATAAGGAAGATCTAAAGATTTTTTAATTCCGTCAGTATACATTTGAGCGCCGGTTCTTTGAATCACGACATTGGTAAAGTAATCCTGAAAGTTCTTAGTAATTCTGGAAATCATGGCCGCACCAAGCGAAAGCCCAAGCCAGAAAGATAAAGATTTAATAAAGCCGGCAGCATTTCCGTCGTATTTATGCAGACCAACCCCGCAGTCCTGCATTAATTTACCGGTAATAATAGAATCTGATAAACTGAAACAAATGTTTATCGAGGCCATAATCAAAGCAAAAAACAACAAAAGTTTATGTTTGATTATGTAAGAATATAATAATTTCATAGAGTATTTAAAAAAATGGAAGATGCAAAAGTAAGCAATTGTTTTAGTTTCTGAAGTTCATTTTTGTTATTAAAAATCTAATTTTTTTACAGATGCAGTTATTATAAAAACCAAATACTTTTCGTATTTGGTTTTTTTATTGGTGAAAATTGGTGAAATTCGTGTTTAAATTTAGAAATCATGCAATTCAGAACCCAAATTCCAATTTCAAAAAGTAATTTTCCAATCGATTATAATTCGAAAATACTTTCTATTGGTTCTTGTTTTGCAGAAAATATGGCAGCGAAATTTGATTATTTTAAATTTCAAAATGAAACCAATCCGTTTGGGATTATTTTTAATCCTGTTTCAATTGAAAAGCTGTTTGAAAGAGTTTGTAACAAACAGTGGTTTACAGAAAAAGACGTTTTCTTTTACAACGAGCGCTGGCATAGTTTTGAGGTTCATTCTGATTTAAGTAATGCTGACAGGCAGGAATTACTGGAAACGCTCAACAAAGCTATTACAGAAACCAATAAACAATTAAAAGAAGCTTCACATATCATCATTACATTTGGTACTTCCTGGGTTTACAGAAACCTCGAAAGTGAGCAAATAGCGGCCAATTGTCATAAAGTCCCGCAAAAACAATTCTCAAAAGAATTATTATCTGTTGATGTAATTCAGAAAAGCATTCAAAAAACAATAGATTTAATTCAGGTTTTAAATCCTGATATTAATTTCATTTTTACAATTTCGCCGGTACGCCACATAAAAGATGGATTTGTAGAAAACCAGTTAAGTAAATCTCATTTGTTTTCGACTTTACATCAAGTTTTAAAAACGCATAATTCGAAACTCATAACTCATAGCTATTTTCCTTCTTACGAAATTATGATGGACGAACTTCGCGATTATCGTTTTTATAATGAAGATATGCTTCACCCCAATCAAATTGCCATTGATTACATTTGGAAACTGTTCAGCGAAAATTACATTTCGCAAGAAAGTGTTTCAATAATGCAGGAAGTAGACGAAATTCAAAAAAGCCTTCGCCACAGAAGCTTCAATCCAGAATCTGAACAACACCAAAAATTCTTAACTAAACTTCAGCAGAAAATAAACCTTTTAGGAGAAAAATTACCACACATTAAATTCTAAATCGGGGGATCAAATAGTATTCTAATCTCAAAAATAGGTAATATCTTACTTTTTGGTATCTTTGCGTTTGTTAATCAAAGTAAATTTTTGTTTTAACTCTAAATTTAAGTTGAGAAATGAAAGCATTAGAATCCAAAAGAGGACTGCCCCGTATTATTTATATAGGAAATGATGAGCCAGATCTTAAATCTGTAAAATTAGCCAGTTATGAGTCTAATGATTTAGAGGTAATGTATTTAAAGGATGATAAGGATATTAATAGATCTATCATTTCATTTAATCCAGACTGTATTGTAACTACTGTTAGTTCTCCTGAGCATTATCTCAATCTGATGAACCTGCCAATAGACATAAGAAGAAGATGGATAAATTTACCAGATTCAAAAAAAGATGATATTGGTGAAATCGCATACAATTGTGCGATGAATTATATTCTGTCCTATCAGACTCATGATTTGATTTCTTTTTTTACACCGATTTATAATACAGGTGAAAAACTTTTAAGGACTTATGAATCAATAAAAAATCAAAGCTATATTAATTGGGAATGGATAATAGTAAACGACTCAAATGATAACGGAAAAACTCTAAAGATTGCTGAAGATATAGCTGCAAAAGATCTACGTGTTAAAGTGTATGATTTTAAAGAAAAATCAGGAGGAGTAATTGGTGAAGTTAAATATCGTGCTGCGTGTATGTGTAATGGAGATTACCTGGCAGAACTGGATCATGACGATTATCTTATACCAGATTGTGCTTTTAATATAGTAGAAGCATTTAGAAAGTATCCGGAAGCTGGGTTTGTTTATTCAGACTGCGCAGAAATTGATGAGAACTGGAATTCTTTAACTTATCCAGAGGAGTTTGCTTTTGGTTACGGGAAATACGAAAACCAATTTGTAATGGGGAAATTGATGCAGGTCTATATTTCTATGAATATCAACCCCAAAACAATTCGTCATATAGTTGGAATACCCAATCATATTAGGGTATGGAGAAAATCGTTATATCATCAAATTGGAGGACATAGAAGAAGATTATCTATTGCAGATGATTACGAATTAATGGTACGGACTTTTCTAGCGACCCAATTAGTAAGAGTACCTAAAATAGGTTATTTACAATTTATTTATTCTAACGAAAATGCTGCCAATACCCACGATACGGCCAGAGCAGATATTCAACGCAGGGTTAGAACTATTGCCGCTTTTTATAATCAAAAAATAAAAGAGCGATTTGAAGAACTTGGCGTAAAAGATTGGGCGTACGAAGAAAATCCAACAAATCCATTATTAACGCAAAGCAAATTTGGAGCAGAAGAAGGAGCAGTAAACCTGACTTTAGATTAACATAGAAATTTAGAGATATTAGAAGTCTGGATTTTCAATTTTTAATAGACCTTTAATGTAAAGAATTAACTTTTTATAATATTAAGACAAAAAGGGGCAGTGCTGATATTCTCAGCGCTGTTCCTTTTTTGTTTGTATTTGGAATATTTGAAAATGTGAGAAATTAACTATTTAACAGTGAAATTTTAGAATAATTGCTAATAATTATGTAAATTGTTAAAGGTTTAAAATCTACATTTTTGTAAGATGTATAACCCTGCTTTTTTCAGAAGTAATTAAATCCTGTATTTTATTGACCTATGAATAAGAAACCCATTCATTATTTAAAAAAAACACTTCGTGTACTGGTATGGTGCGTGGTTTCTGTAGTGGCACTTTTATTGCTTCTTATTATATTAATTCAGGTTCCATCGGTTCAAAATTTCGTTAAAAATAAAGCGGTTACTTATCTTCAGGATAAAATAAAAACCAAAGTTTCCTTAGATTATATTTCTATAAAATTTCCAAAAGACGTAGTTCTGGAAGGTTTCTATTTTGAAGACCAAAAGAAAGATACTTTATTGGCTGGTAAACGTTTAGAAGTTGATGTTGATCTTTTTAAACTCGTAAGCAGTGAACTCGAAATCAATTCTGTTTCACTTGAAAACGTAAAAGCAAATATTTCCCGAAACAAAAACGGTGTTTTCAATTTTGATTACATCATAAAAGCATTTGAATCTAAAGAACCAAAAGTTGAAGATCCTAATGCAAAACCATTCAAAATATCAGTTGTAAAAGTAAATCTGGATAACATTAAATTTAATTTTAAAGACGATTATGCTAAAAATGATATTCGGGTAAACCTGACACATTTCGATACTAAATTCAAGGAATTCGATTTGGATAACATGAAATTTAATATTCCGAATATCAATCTTGATGGATTAAAACTGGTTTTAGATCAGGATGTTGTCGAAAAAATAGCCGAAGTTTCGGTTGAAACTGTTGATACTATTTCAAAACGTCCGGATTTCAATTTAAATCTTAAAAAAATCAGTCTTTCAAAAATTGATATCCTTTACGATAATAAAGATTCAAAATTAGATTCGGGAATAAAACTTGGAAACCTGAATTTATCCGTTAATGAAATTGATTTAAACAAACAGTTTTTAGATTTCGACACTTTCGAATTAAAAAATCTTAGCGGTAACTTGCGATTAGGGGCAAAAGACAAACAAATCAACGCACCAAACTTAGACACAACCGCAATTAAACAAGCAGGCTGGAAAGCCAGGCTCAACAAAATTAATATACAAAACGTAGCTTTTAAATTTGATGATATGCAGTCGAAACCCACCGCAAAAGGAATCGATTACAGCCATTTAGATTTGAGTAAATTTAATTTTGAAGCCGAGAAATTATATTACGGAAATGATACAATTTCGGGAAATATAAAAAAGCTGACCGTTAATGAAAAACGCGGTTTACAGATTCAGGCTCTAAAAACAGATTTCTTTTACGGGCCTAAAAATGCGTCTTTGGATAACTTGTATCTAAAAACTCCGCAGACATTGGTGCAAGATAAAATAAAAGCCGAATATAAATCGCTTGCATCACTTCAAAAAGAGTTAGGAAATCTTGCTGTTGACGCCAATTTGAAACAGTCTAAAATTGGATTCAAAGACATTTTATTGTTTGTGCCCGATCTTCAAAAAACAAATCCGTTTAAGAGTAATCCAAATGCGATTTTGTATGTGGACAGCCGTGTAAGCGGAAAAGTAAAAGATTTGAATATTGCAAAATTCGAAATGAGCGGTATTGGTACTACAAAAGTTTCCCTTTCGGGGAAAATAACCGGACTGCCTGATGCCGAAAAAGCGTATTATGATTTGAATATTAAAAAAATTTCGAGCACATCAAAAGATATCAATATGTTTGTGCCGGCTGGAACTATTCCTAAAAACATTCAATTACCCTCACAATTAAATCTGCAGGGAAAATTTAAAGGTTCGGTTCAAAACTTTAAAACCAATTTAGCTTTAAACAGCAGTTTTGGAAACGCAAAAATCGATGCACTATTCGACCAGAGAATCAAGAAAAAAGAGAAATACGATGCCGAAGTATATTTGCTGGATTTTGATTTGGGAAGATTAATCAAAAATGATTCAATTGGAAAAATTACACTTAAAGCAAAAGTCAAAGGAAATGGTTTAGATCCTAAAACTGCTAATGCTGTAATAGACGGTCTGGTTCAAAAAGCAGCTTTTAACGGCTATACCTATAGAGATTTAGCGTTAAAAGGAAACATTGCAAACGGTTCATTTGCTGTAAAATCCGGAATGAAAGATCCAAACCTCAATTTTGATTTAACAGCCAGCGGTGACACAAAAGACAAGTACCCAACTGTAAAATTAAAACTGAATTTAGATATTGCCGATTTAGAAAAGCTGAATCTGCATGCGGGACCAATGAAACTTCGTGGAAATATAGATGCAGATATTGCCAACAGTAATCCTGATTTTTTAAACGGGAAAGTATTTTTGTCTAATGTTCAGATTTTACAAGATGCTGAGCCAATCGTTCTGGATTCTGTTCGTGTAATTGCGTTTTCAGATAATACCCGAAATAATATTAAAATCTCATCTCAGTTTTTAAAAGCCGAAGTCGACGGAAAATATAAATTAACCACGCTTGCCGATGCAGTTAAAAAATCACTATCGAAATATATTGATTTAAAAACGCCAAAAGCAAAAGCAGAATCTGATGAACAAAGACTTGCATTTACATTAACAGTAGACAACGATCCGATTCTTTTTAAATTGATTCCGAAACTAACAGGGTTAGAACCAATTAAAATTACCGGAAAGTACAATAATGCAACAGATTCTTTAGAAGTAAGAGGAACTATACCAAGAATTACTTATGGAGACAACACAATCTCTGACGGGAAAATAAATATCGAAGCCAAAGAAAATGCTTTAGAATATTCTATTTCTATTGCCACAATAGAAGGTGGTTCATTGAAAATACCGTTTACCACTTTAAAAGGCGATGTACAAAATAATACTTTGACTTATGCTCTCGAAGTTCAGGATGCCAAACAAAAACAGCAATATTATGTAGCAGGAGAATTTAAAACAGAAGATTCTAAAAACATTGTAAAACTCAATGCCGAGAACTTTGTTTTAAATTATGATAAATGGAATCTTGATCCGGAAAACGCCATTGAATTTGGAGAAAAAAGATTGTATGTAAACAAATTCAATCTCAACAATAACGGAAATGAATTAAAAGTCCAGTCGCAGGGAACGCAGGATAATGCGCCTTTACAAGTTGATTTTGTAAACTTCAAAATAGAGACTATTATGAATATGGTCAAAAAAGACGAAGTTTTAATGCAGGGTTTAATTAACGGAAATGCTCTGGTCGAAAATGTAATGACAAACCCGACTTTTACATCAGATTTAAAAATTGATGATTTTGCGTTTAAAGGAGAAAAAGTAGGCGATTTAGAAATTAAAGTAGACAACAAAACTGCTAATACTCTTGCCGCAAATGTAACTTTAAGCGATGAAGGAAATGATCTTAAACTAACAGGAGATTATCAGCTTGATGCCGGAAATTTTGATTTTGATATCGACATCAATAAACTAAATATAAAAAGCATTCAAGGCTTTACAATGGGCAATATTACCGAAGGAACGGGATATTTATCAGGAAATTTTAAAGTAACCGGAAATACTTCGCAGCCAAAAATTAATGGAGAATTAAATTTTAACGATACTGGTTTTAGAGTAACACAGCTCAACTCGTATTTTAAAACTAAAAACGAAAAAATCACTTTTAGTAATGAGACAATTACATTTGATAAATTCTCTCTTTTTGATGAAAACGACAATGAATTATATGTAAACGGAAATATAAAATCGCCTGATTTTAGAAAATACAATTTCGATTTAGTTGTCGAAGCCGATGATTTTAGAGCCATAAATTCGAAAGCAAAAGACAATGATTTGTTTTATGGCGATTTGTTTTTGGATACAAAACTGAATATCAAAGGAAATCTGGACAGTCCTGTTGTCGACGGAACGCTTAAAATTAATAAAGAAACCAAATTTACGGTTGTCCTGCCGCAGTCAGATCCTTCAATCGCTGATCGTGAAGGAATTGTTGAGTTTGTGAATGAAGATAATATGTATTTGAAACAAACGGTCGACTTGCAGAATAAACTCGATCAGTCTGAATTAAAAGGAATGGACGTGAATGTTGCCATTTCGATTGATAAAGAAGCAGAATTGACCTTACTGATTGATAAGGCAAATGGCGATTATTTAAATTTAAAAGGTGAAGCAGAATTGGTGGGCGGAATTGACCAATCAGGAAAAACGACTCTGACCGGGAAATATGAGTTTTCTGATGGTGCTTATGAAATGAATTTTAACGGAATAAAAAGGAAATTCGATATTCAAAAAGGAAGTTATATTACCTGGAATGGCGAACCAACAATGGCTAATTTAAATATTACAGCTATTTACAAGGTAAATGCGGCACCAATTGATTTACTTGGAAATCAGTTATCAGGAATGGAACAAGCGGTTCAGAATACCTACAAACAAAAGCTTCCGTTTCAGACTTTATTGAAAATGAATGGAGAATTGATGAAGCCTGAAATTTCATTTGGAATTGTATTACCGGAAGGGAATTATAATGTTTCGACAGATGTGGTTACAACAACACAAAATAAATTAAAACAGCTCGAACAAGATCCTGCAGAATTAAATAAACAAGTTTTTGCACTTTTATTATTAAACCGTTTTGTTGGTGAAAATCCGTTCGCGAGTCAAAGTGGCGGCATAAGTGCTGAAACAATGGCGAGACAAAGTGTTAGTAAAATACTTTCTCAGCAATTAAATAACCTGGCAGGAGAATTAATTACAGGATTTGAAGTCAATTTTGATTTAGAATCGTCTGAAGATTACACTTCGGGAACCATGCAAAACAGAACCGATCTGAATGTGGAGGTTTCTAAAAAACTGTTGGACGACAGATTAAAAGTAACCGTTGGAAGCAGTTTTGGAGTAGAAGGAGCAGAGCGCGCCAATGAAGAAAGCACCAATATTGCCGGTGATGTTGCTTTAGATTATCAATTGACAAAAGACGGACGTTATATGGTTCGTGCTTATAGAAAAAATCAATATCAGGTTGCAGTAGAAGGGCAGGTTGTAGAAACAGGTGTTGCTTTTATTATCACGATGAGTTACAATAAATTCAGAGAACTTTTCCATCGCAGTGAAAAAGAAAAAGAATTGATTCGAGAAGAAAAGCTTCGAAAAGAAAAGGAAAAACAGAAAAAAAAGGAAGACAAAGAGAAGGAGAAATTGCAGGAAAATCAAATTGAAGGAAATGAACAAAAAACATAATCATATAAATAATCATTTTATAAAGTATTTTGTACTGCTATGCCTGTTTTTTGTTTTTGGATGCAGTAATACAAAATATCTTCCGGAAGGCGATTTGCTTTATACGGGTGGTTCTGTAAAAGTGAAAGATTCTATTATGAAAAAGAAAGATAGAAAAGCACTGCAAACCGAGCTGGAAGGTCTTCTTCGTCCAAAACCAAACAAAACATTTTTAGGATTACGTCCAAAATTATGGTTTTATAATATAGCAGGCGAACCAAAAAAACAAAAAGGATTTAGATATTGGCTTCGAACCAAGGTTGGAGAAGAGCCTGTGCTTTTTAGTAAAGTCGATTTAGATTATAATGCATCGGTTTTACGAAATTTTACTGAAAACCGTGGTTTTTTTAAAACACGCGTAAGTGCCGATTCTACCGTTCGAAACAAAAGAGTTACTGCCGAATATACAGTTACGCCCAGAAAACAATACAAAATTAAAAGCGTTATTTTTCCCGATGATTCACTCGCAATGTCCAGAATTATAGGAAGATCAAGCCGAAGAAGCCTGCTTAAAGTTGGAAATCCGTATGATCTGGATGTAATTAAATCCGAAAGAGAACGAATCGACGCCAGATTAAAAGAAAAAGGTTATTACTATTTTAACCCAGATTATCTTTTAGCAAAAGTAGACAGCAGTAAAGGCGATCACGAAGTCAATATTAGACTGGTAATAAAAGACGATACACCTGTAAAAGCACTTACGGCTTATAAAATTGATAAAATCTATGTATATCCCAATTATTCGCTGAACAATGACAGCATGGTTTACAGGAAAAAAAATATTCAGCAGTATAAAGATTTTACAATTATAGATACTGCCGAAACTTTTAAGCCCAGAATTTATGACCGTACAATCTATTTTAAAAAAGGGGATTTGTATAATAGAAAAGATCACAATCTAACCTTGAACCGATTTGTAAATCTAGGAACTTTCAGTTTTGTAAAAAATGAATTTAAACCGTCAGATAGTATTAAAAATGCTTTGGATTCCTATTATTACCTCACACTTCTTCCTAAGAAATTTATTCGGGTTGAGGTTTTAGGAAAAACCAATTCAGCAAGTTATACAGGAACAGAAGTAAATGTAAACTGGAATAATCGTAATTTCTTTCGCGGCGCAGAATTGTTCACTTTCTCAATTTTTGGAGGTGCCGATTTTCAGTTGGGTGGTGTAAACAAAGGTAAAAACATCTATAAACTTGGAGCCGAAACCAGTTTAACCTGGCCAAGATTCATTACGCCTTTTAATATTGAAGGAAACAGCGAATATGTACCAAGAACCAAAGCAACATTACGTTATGAATATCAAAAACGTACACAATTGTATGCTTTAAATTCCTTTAATACCTCATTTGGATATTTATGGAAAGAAAACATTCGCAAAGAACATCAATTGAATGTAATAGATGTAACTTATGTAAGTCCAAATCATGTTACGCCAGAATATTTAGAAGATATTCAGGAAGATCCTGCTTTAGGAAAAGTAATTGAAAAACAATTGATTTTTGGCCCGACCTACAATTACACGTATACTAATACAATGCAGAAACGCCGAAAAAACACCATATATTTTAATGGCGAATTAGATCTGGCAGGAAACATAACGGGATTAGTAACCGGTGCAGATTATCCAAATAATGTAAAAACCATATTTGATGTTCCGTTTAGCCAATATGTCAAAATCAAATCAGATTTCAGACATTATTTAAAGTTAGGAAAAGAAAGTGAACTCGCCAGCCGATTAATCGTAGGAGCCGGATTTGCGTACGGAAATTCGAATACACTTCCTGCTTCAAAACAATTTGTGGTGGGGGGAACCAACAGTATTCGAGCTTTCAGAGCAAGAACTTTAGGGCCGGGAAGTTATGTGATTCCAGAAACGACAACAAATATTAATTACACACCAGATCAATCAGCCGATTTAAAATTGGAATTCAATACAGAATATCGTGCAAAATTGTTTAGTATTGTGAGAGGCGCTGTATTTTTAGATGCAGGTAATATTTGGCTTTTACATGCCGATCCGGACAAACCCGGTGCCGAAATTTCAAAAGATTTCATGAAAGAACTTGCCGTTGGTGCAGGAGTAGGCCTGCGTTTTGATTTATCATTCCTGATTTTAAGAACAGATTTAGCCATGCCGCTTCGAAATCCTGCTTTGCCAGACGGACAAAGATGGGTAATTGATGATATTAATTTTGGAAGCAGTTCCTGGAGAAAAGACAATCTGATTTTGAATATCGCTATTGGATATCCGTTTTAAGTTTTCGTCATTTTTTCCGCCACGAATTCACGAATTTTCGTTAATCTATACGGATACTTATAGTTGAATTTCTCAAATTTTAATTTGTGAAATTGAAAAAATAATAGACAAAGTGATTTGCGAAAATTCGTGAATTCGCGGCGGAAAAAGAAACAATTTCGTGGCTAAAAAAGAAAAAAATGAAGTAAATTGGTCTAAAATATTTTAGAATGCAAAACTTGATCAAAAGAATTATAGGTATTGGAGTTGTTGTTTTATTAATTGTTCTGGCTTTTAAATATTGCCAGTTTAAGAAAGAAGACGACTCTGATATTCAGTACAATACTAATTTGATTCAGCAGCAGATTTTAAATGTTGGAAAACTAGTTGTTACCGAAGGACATTTCTCAGAAGTCATTACCTATAAAAATCAGCAGAAATATTTGATGGACATGATTTCTTTTGAGAAAAAAGCACTTATTGTAGTTAATGCCAATGTAACCGTTGCCTACGATTTGCATAAAATGAAATACGATATCGACGAAAAAAACAAAACAATCACGATTCTAAATATTCCAAAAGAAGAAATCACAATCAATCCTGATATTCAGTTTTATGATGTAGAACAAAGCAAACTGAATCCGTTTACAGGAGATGACTACAATAAAATCAACAAATCAGTAAAAGCCAATCTGGCGAAAAAAATCGACCAGTCAACGCTAAAAACAAATGCCCAAAATAGATTAATAAGCGAATTGTCTAAAATTTTAATACTGACCAATTCAATGGGCTGGAAATTGCAATACAACGGAAAAACCATTGAATCAGAAACTGAGCTGAATCAGGATTTGAAATTGTAATTTTTAATATTCTAAGGTTTTTTGCCCACAAGTTTAACCGATGAAACGGGTTTCCACTGGAATTTGTTTAAGTTTTAATAGGCATTAATAAAATATGCTTTGCAACTTTGTAAGATTTAAAAAAATCTGTGTTTATTAGCTTAAATCAGTACAATCAGCGGGCAATATTTATACAGCTTCTTTATCAAAAATCAAATCCAATCCGCCGGAAATCAAATGCGCAATTTCTGGACGTTTTTCTTTCAGCTGGTCTAAATGAACCAAGACTTCCTGTAAAAGTTGTTTTTCATCAGAATCCTTTAAAAGTTCTGCGATTTCAACAGACAAAAGCCAATCGTTAGAATGATTATTTTTTAAATTTTCAAAAACAGATTTAAGTTCCGTTTTAGAGCCTTTATTCTTTCTGATATCTCTTACTTTTGCGTACAAATTCTCTAATTCGTCGCGCTCTTCAGTATGCTTTGCTTTAATAGTTTTTGTAGACGGAACAATATTAATTAAGTCAAAACTATTTACATCAGCAGGACCGGAAAAAGCAGAAATCACTTTTTTCCCAATTGCCATATCATAATTTCCCCATTCAGGCTGAAACAAAATGGTTTCGCCATGCGTTACAGTACAATTTCTAAAACTGATTAAAATAATTTCGCCGTGTAAGTTTCGCGATCCGGTGATAATTTCACCTTCTACAATAATATTCCCTTCAAACTCCAGTTTTACGGTTTCGTTTTCAACAATACTGTAAGCCTGTAAATCCTTTGGACTCATATCTTCAATAGCCAGGTTAAAACCTTTCAGTTTTCCAATCGGACTTCCAAATCCGTGCGGATGCGTTAAAGTCCCGTGACCTACTAATTCTTTTTCTCTATATGATAAAGCTGTTTTTCCAGTTGTTTGAATGTAAACCGGTTTTCCCTCTTCTTCAATAACATTCGTAAAAACTCCTGAAATTTGTAAACCTGTACTCAATTCAATTGTGCCCAGAGCATTGGATTGAATTAGTTTTTTTATTCCCGAAAGTCCTCCGGTACGAAGTGCCATTTTATTGGCAAATTCTTCTAAAACTAAACTTAAATAAGAAAAAGTAGGAGTTACATAAAGTTGCGGCTGTAACTGTGTAATGTCAAAATTCTGATTTGCAGCCGAAATATCATAAGGGATTTTCTTTACATTATCAGTCATGCACCAAGCACTTTCGCCAATTGAAGAAAGTAATCCGGCGCCGTATATTTTAGGGTTTTCAATCGTTCCAATCAAACCATATTCAACCGTCCACCAGTGAAGGTTTCTAATTTGAGCCATTTCAGACAATTCGCCCATATCATTTTGCAAATCAGCCACTGCTTTTTCAGCTTCGTCGATTTTTTCCTGCGGCGTATCTTCTGCTTCTTTTAAAATCGAAAGCAGTCGGATTGCCTCATACATCTGATAATCTTTATGAGATGAAATTGCTTTGCACCCAATTTCACCAAAACGTCTTAAATATTCAGCATATTCAGGATTTGCAATAATAGGAGCGTGGCCGGCACCTTCGTGAATGATGTCTGGAGCAGGTGTATATTCAATATGTTCTAATTGTCGAATGTCTGATGCAATAACCAAAACATTATAAGCCTGAAACTCCATAAAAGCATTTGGCGGAATAAAACCATCAACAGCAACCGCAGCCCAGCCAATTTCGGTTAAAATACGATTCATTCCGTACATACTCGGAATAGAATCGATTTCGATTCCCGTTTTGCGTAAACCATCTAAATAAGAGTGATGTGCAACTTTTGAGAGATAATCTACATTTTTGCGCATAACATATCGCCAAACCGCCTGATTAATTGGTGTATAATCACTATAATCCTGAGGTTTAATAAATTGCTTTAAATGTTTTGGCAATCGTTCTAATAACGGATTGGTTTCTATAGATGCATTCATTTCGAAAACGTTGTAGATTAGAATGTAAAATTACGAATTTAGACTCCTAATTTTTGCATTTCATCACAAAATTTTTATTCGAAACTGATTTTTATTGCGTTTTTGTAGATTTTAGATCGTTAACAGAAAAATAGAAATTTTAGCAGTCGTTATTTTCAAAACTTACTCTTTCCAGTGTTTGTTCGTAGTTTTCAACCTCTTTTTTAGTCATTGAAACTTCTTTTAAATCGATTTTTAACTGCTTTTTAGTATCGGGACTAATCCATAAACCAGAGAAAGTATTTCCAGTTTTCTTTAAAATCAAAACACCACTGAAACCATGTTCAACCATAATGAATTCATTTTCAGCTTTTCTGTTCTGTGTAATATCCAGATGAAGCCATTTATTTGATTTATAACGGTATATTGCTACATAACTTAAATCAGCCGTACATTGGTTTTCTGTTGCTTTAATATAAAAAGTAACTGGCGTTTTTCCATCAACCGTTCCTTTATATAAATTAGAAAAGGGCGCTTGTGATTGTGCCGTTAATTGGTTTATAAATGTAAAACAGATAATAACAAATGAGAATGCTTTTTTCATAACTAAGAAATATAGATTTGGGTTTAATTCATTTAGCCAAATATAAAGTTCTGTTTGTTATTTGAAAGAAATTTTCTAAGATTTTTTTGCAGCATTTCTCATTTCATTCTCAGCATTCCTGAAATATTCAATTTTATGACTAAACATAAAAGCCATGTTTGTGGCACGCATTTTTGCTTCTTCGGTAATTACACCTGCAAATTGAGCATCGATTGTAGTATTAAAAATGGCAATCCAGCGGTCAAAATGCGTTTTGTCAACAGGCAGTTGTTTGTGAGGCGGAAAAGGAGTTCCGGAATAAGCACGAACATCAAATAAAATAGTCTGCCAGAATCCGTACATTTTTTGCAGATGAGGTTCCCAGCGGTCTTGTAGTTTGTCATTAAAAATTGGGCCTATTAGATCATCTTTTCTAACATTGGCATAAAAGCTGTCAACCATTTGTTTGATGTCTTCTAAGGTTGAAATATCTTTAAGTTCTGACATGATTCACTGTGTAAAATTGAAATGCAAAAATACGCCATAACTCCAAGTTTGTTCTATGATATTTGTCATTTGTGAAAATTTTATAACATCATAAAATAGGCTGCATATCGATTAAAGAATTCATTTTTAGAATATTCTAATCAATGTAAAAAATAAGATTAGTTATTTTATGATTTTTAAAATATTAAATATTTGATTTTTAGGTATTTGTGAAAAATGAAGATAAGTTTTTGTTAAGTTAATTTTTACAAATGATGTGTATTTGTAAAGTTTAAAATATATCGATTTCGTGAAAATTGAATTAATTTCGATGCGTTTTAATAAAATTAATCATAATAAAATGAGAAAAATTTAACTATCTACAAACCTCAAAAACCACAAAAAATGCACAAAACTACTCAAAAACCTACAAATCGAGTGAAAAGCATAATGCAGGTCATTATCATGCTTTTATGTATTAATGTAAGCGCCCAGACTGTTACACCTTTTATAACGTCTGGCGATCAGACAAGACTCTTGCAGCAGCAAGGTACAGTAAATTTCGGAGCCAATTCAGGGACAAATCCCTCAACCGTTACGGTTAACGCAGGAACTACTTACCAGACAATGGACGGTTTTGGTTACACACTTACCGAAGGAAGTGCCGAAGTAATCAGCGGAATGGCCGCAACACAGCAAAATCAATTGTTAAACGATTTGTATAATCCAACTACAGGATTAAATGCAAGCGTAGTTCGTATTAGTATTGCAGCTTCAGATTTAAGCAGTTCTTCTTATAGTTATAATGAAACTTCCGGCGATACCAACATGAACAATTTTAGTTTGAACGGACCGGATCTAACGTATTTAATTCCAATTATTAAAAAGATCCAGCAGATCAATCCAAACATTAAAATATTGGCAACACCATGGTCAGCACCCCGCTGGATGAAGACTAACAATTCATGGGTAGGAGGAAGTCTGCAGACACAATATTATGCTGCTTATGCAAGATATTTTGTAAAATATCTTCAAGCTATGCAGGCACAGGGAATTCCAATTTGGGCAATTACCCCTCAAAATGAACCTGAAAATCCGCATAATGAACCAAGTATGCTGATGAATTCTACAGAACAAAAGAATTTTATTAACCAGCAGCTTGGGCCTCAAATGGCATCAGCGGGTTTTGGAAATGTCAAAATTATAGCTTTTGATCATAACTGCGACAATACAGCTTATCCAATCGATGTATTAAACAATAGCAGTTATGTTGACGGTGCTGCGTTTCATTTGTATTTAGGAAATATTTCTGCAATGTCAACTGTAAAGACTCAAACAAACAAAAACGTTTATTTTACAGAACAATATACAGGTTCGGGAGGCAGTTTTAGCGGCGATTTTGGCTGGCACATGCAAAATGTAGTTATTGGAAGCACCAACAACTGGTCTAAAACAGTTTTAGAATGGAATGCTGCCAATAATTCTAGTTTAGGGCCGCGCACACCAGGCGGATGCAACACATGTTTAGGTGCTATTACGGTTAATAACAGTACGAGTTATACCAGAAATGTGGCGTATTATATTATTGGTCAAATTTCTAAATATGTAAAACCGGGTGCAGTAAGAATTGGTTCTTCGAGCACAAGCGGCAGTATTTTATCAGTTGGATTTAAAAATCCTGACGGATCTATCGCTCTTGTAGTATATAACACTTCCGGATCATCAAATACAATAAAAGTGGTTTCGGGTTCATCAGCGTTTAATTATGCAGTTCCGGGTTCATCAGCAGTTACTTTTACCTGGGGAGCAGGAACACCGCCTCCAACTGGTTTTCCGGGATATTATAATATCATTTCAAGAAACAGTAATAAAGGACTTGACGTAGCAGATAATTCAACAACGAGCGGCGGAAGAATTCAGCAATATGATATAACTAACGGCGGCGGAAATAACCAGCGTTGGAGATTTGTTTCTGACGGAGCCGGCAATTATTATATTATAGTAAAATCAACCGGAATGTATCTGGCAGTTGAAAATAATGGAACAGCAAATGGACTAAAAGTACAGCAGAGAACTTTCTCTAATTCTAATGAATTTAAATGGACGGTTGAAAGTCTTGGCGGAGGATATTATAAAATTACGAATGTAAATACAGGTAAGTCTCTTGATGTTGAAAGTGTATCTACAGCAAATGGAGCTAATATTCAGGTTTGGGATTATACAGGAGGATTAAATCAGCAATGGCAGTTTGTTCAGGTTGAGTCTACGGCAAAAAAAGCGTTATCTGTAAACCCTGAAGAAAATGAAAATACAGCTGATATGGCTGTTTATATTGATGAAGTAAGCGATCATTTAAAAATTGAAACAAATCACGAAGGCAGTGCCGATGTAGAAATATTCAATATCAACGGACAAAGCGTGTTAAAACGAAATGTAAATTTTGTAAAAGGAAATCTTTCTGAAATTGAAGTTTCGAGACTTCTAAAAGGAGTTTATATTGTGAGAGTAAACGATGGTGCAGGGTCTTATTCTAAAAAAGTATTAAAACAATAATTATCAATTAAGGGTTCAATTAGTAATTTTATATTGATGCTTAAAAGGCTGTCTAAATTTTTTAGGCAGCCTTTTATTTTATCAATTTATCCAATTAATTGCGTAAACAAATCCTGATTATCGTTTAAGTATTGAAATTCAAAACCGTATTGTGTCATTTTCATTTTGATAGGCAGAATATCTTTTTTCTTTTTTAATTCTAAACCAACTACAACAGAACCAACTTCGCGGCTGTTTTTCTTGGCAAACTGAAAATAAGTAATGTCATCATCCGGACCTAAAATATTATTTACAAATTCTTTTAAAGCTCCCGGACGCTGCGGAAACTGAATCATGAAATAATGCATTAAACCTTCATAAAGTAAAGAACGTTCTTTTATTTCAGCAGTTCTTTCAATATCGTTGTTACTGCCGCTTACAACGCAGACTACGTTTTTACCTTTAATTTTATCCTTGTAAAAATCCAAAGCAGCAATAGTTAAAGCACCTGCAGGTTCTACAACCATCGCTTCTTCATTATACAATCTTAAAATGGTCGTGCAGACTTTTCCCTCTGGAACGAGAATAATGTCTTCTAGATTATAACGGCAGATTTCAAAAGTTTTATCACCAACTTGTTTCACTGCTGCACCATCAACAAATTTGTCGATTGTTTTTAGTGCCGTATTTTTATTTTCTTCTATGGAAGTTTTCATCGAAGGAGCACCTTTTGGCTCAACGCCAATAATTTTAGTATTTGGACTTAAATGCCTGAAAACTTCCGACAATCCAGAAGCCAGTCCGCCGCCGCCAATAGGTACAAAAACATAATCGATAGGTTCCTTATATGTTTCCAATATTTCTAATCCAACAGTTCCCTGTCCGGCAATTACTTTTTCGTCATCAAAAGGATGAATAAAAGTTTTGTGGTTTTTGATAGCATCTGCAGTTGCCGAAGCATAGGCATCATCAAAAGTATCTCCGGTTAAAACAATTTCAACAAACTTTTTTCCAAACAATTGTACTTGCTTTACTTTTTGTTTTGGAGTTGTTTTTGGCATATAGATTTTGCCGTTTATTTTAAGAAGATTACAAGAATAGGCAACACCCTGCGCATGATTACCAGCACTGGCACAGACAATTCCGTTTGTTTTTTCTTTTTCGTTTAACGAAGAAATCTTGTTGTAAGCACCCCGAATTTTGTATGAACGAACAATTTGCAAATCTTCTCGTTTTAATAAAATAGTAGATTTGAATTCGTCTGAAAGATTCAAATTTTGGGTTAAAGGCGTAGCAGAAATTACATTTTCGAGCTGCTTTTTGGCGTTAAGTACTTCGTTAAATAAACTCATGATGTTTTTTGTTTTTGCCACGAATTACACGAATTGACACTAATTTTATTGTCTTAAAAAAAAAATAATTCGCGCTAATTTGTGTAATTCGTGGCTATTTAAAATCTCTATTAAAATAAAAAACCTCCCAATTGGGAGGTTTCTATAAATTATATTTTACAAACTTATATAACACCTCGCCATCATTGCAGAATTGCAATAATGCTGATAATAGCGATAATAATGTTGTTAAAGTTTTTCATTTTTTTAGCTGATTGAATAGCAAATGTATTAATTATTTTGGAAAGTTCACAACTATTTAAAGTTTTATAAAAGCTGAAAACTACCAGCTGCAACTGAAAACTATTTCTTAACAGGCGGATATTGAGCTAAAATTTTAGCAACAAATTCGGCAATTCTTTCATCTTTTTTATCGATGTTTCTTGTCAAAGTACCAATTCCTTCACCCTGCCAGATCATTTCTTTCTTTTTAGCATCGATTAAATCAATGTACAAAGTTCCTTCGGTAGAAGTAGAAACAGTAGTTTGGTTTCCGTACATCATCCACGGATTCCAGCCCCATCCCCATCCGTAGCCCCATCCGGCACTGAATTGGTTTACATCAACCTGCTCTCTTGATTTTGTAAAAATATTTACCAATAAATCAGGATTGTCGCTTTTTGTAAAACCTTTAGCTGCCATTTGGTCATCAATTGCGCGAAGAATTCTTCTTTTATCTAAATCTGATATTTCGACTTTGTCAATTCCGGGCTTAAAGTAAGCGTATGTTTTATAAGGCGCAAAATCGACAGTTTTGTCATAATCAGAATAAACGGTCACAGTACTGCAAGAGCTAAGTATCAGCAGTAACAAAAGTGGAATTAACTTAAGTGTTTTCATATTTCTAAGAATTAATGTTCTCAATTTTAATTAAAGCAAACTTTCATCGACTAGATTAGGTAAAGTTACTTTTAATAAAGGCTCAACTTCCATTGCTCTTTTTATAGCAAAAACAGCACCCTCGTTTCTTGCCCAGCTTCGTCTTGAAATTCCGTTGTTAACATCCCAGAAAAGCATTGACGCTAAACGCTTTGAAGCCTCTGTAGAACCATCAAGAACCATACCAAATCCGCCGTTTATAACCTCTCCCCAGCCAACGCCGCCACCATTATGAATAGAAACCCAGGTTGCTCCTCTAAAGCTGTCGCCAATCACGTTATGAATCGCCATGTCGGCAGTAAAACGAGATCCGTCATAAATATTTGAAGTCTCTCTGTAAGGTGAGTCAGTTCCAGAAACGTCGTGGTGATCACGTCCTAAAACAACTGCGCCAATTTCGCCTTTTGCAATTGCCTGATTAAAGGCTTCGGCGATTTTAATTCTTCCCTCAGCATCAGCATATAAAATACGAGCTTGAGAGCCTACAACCAATTTATTTTCCTGCGCGCCTTTAATCCATTTGATATTATCCTGCATTTGCTGCTGGATTTCATTTGGAGCAGTTTCGGCCATTTTTTCTAAAACTTCGCAGGCAATAGCATCAGTTTTTAGCAAATCTTCTGGTTTTCCTGAAGTACAAACCCATCGGAAAGGACCAAATCCGTAATCGAAACACATTGGTCCCATAATATCCTGAACGTAACTAGGATATTTAAAATCGATATTATTTTCGGCCATTACATCGGCGCCTGCGCGAGAAGCTTCTAGTAAAAAGGCGTTTCCGTAATCAAAAAAGTAAGTTCCTTTTGCGGTGTGTTTGTTAATTGCATCTGCATGGCGACGTAAGGTTTCCTGAACTTTTTCTTTGAATAATTCTGGATTATTAGCCATCAAATCATTAGCTTCTTCAAACGAAATTCCAACCGGATAATAACCTCCAGCCCACGGATTATGAAGTGAAGTCTGATCTGAACCTAAATCAATTTTGATGTTTTCCTGATCGAAACGTTCCCAAACGTCAACGACATTTCCTAAATAAGCAATAGAAACCGTTTCTTTATTGGCTTTCGCCGAATTTACTCGGGCAACCAATTCATCAGTCGTAGTCACAACTTCATTAATCCAACCTTGTTCATGACGGATTTTAGTAATTTTTGGATTTACTTCGGCGCAGACCGTAATACAACCTGCAATATTTCCTGCTTTTGGCTGTGCGCCAGACATTCCGCCAAGACCCGAAGTTACAAATAAACTTCCTTCTGGATTTTGTTTTATTTTTCTAAAACCGTTTAAAACTGTAATTGTCGTTCCGTGTACAATTCCCTGCGGGCCAATATACATATAACTTCCCGCTGTCATTTGCCCGTATTGCGAAACGCCAAGTGCATTCATTTTCTCCCAATCGTCCGGTTTAGAATAATTCGGGATTACCATTCCGTTTGTTACCACAACTCTTGGCGCTTCTTTATGAGAAGGAAATAATCCCATTGGATGACCTGAATACATGGTTAAAGTCTGCTCATCTGTCATTTCAGACAAATACTGCATCGTCAATAAATATTGTGCCCAGTTTTGAAAAACAGCACCGTTTCCGCCATAGGTAATTAATTCATGCGGGTGCTGCGCCACAGCATAATCCAGATTGTTCTGAATCATGTGCATAATCGCTTTTGCCTGCAATGATTTCCCTGGATATTCGTCAATTGGTCTTGCGTACATTCTGTAATCAGGACGAAGACGGTACATATAAATACGGCCATAAGTTTCTAATTCTTCTGAAAATTCAGGAATTAATTCAGCATGATGTTTTGGATCAAAATAACGCAAAGCATTTTTCAGCGCCAGCTTTTTTTCTTCTACCGAAAGAATTTCTTTTCGTTTCGGAGCGTGATTAATAGCTGGGTCGTATACCTGCTTTGGTGGTAATATAGAAGGTATTCCTTGTTGTATTTGTTCTTTGAAAGTCATTTTTTTTAGAGATGCTAAGGTGCTGAGGATCTAAGATGCTAAGGTATTACAGTTAGATTAACAGCAGATTAATTTTTTGTTTTTTTTGATTATGCCGCCCCACTGGGGCTCAAATGTGACTGACGGTTATTATTTCTATAAATATATCGCTCCTCACGGAGCTTTTAAGTTTAGAAAAATCTATTTAAAATATGCTGCCCCGTTGCTTAAAAATGATGGACTGTTAATTGATTGTATAAATATTTCGCTCTTCTGGAGCTGATAAAATAAAGCCTTGGAAAGGCGAAATATTTATAGGAAAACAATAACCCCAATATAAAAGCTCCAGCGGAGCGAAATATTACCCAACCAAATTGCAATTTAAAATCTGAAATTTATTTAAATTATCTCATTTTTAAATTGACTCATTGGCAAATTGTCACATTTTCTAATATAAAAAACTAGGGATAACGGATATCCGACCTATGATAGGATTTGTGGATCGTAATCCTAAATTTTCTTGAACGAATATCCATCTCTGATATTTTAGATTGTTGATTTTAGATTTTAGATTGGGAAATTATCTTAAATTATCAAATTGCCACATTATCTCATTAAGAATAAACTTCCTCATTAACACAAAACGGCATTTTTTTGCCTTCAATAACCGCAATTACATTTTGTGCTGCACAAACTGCCATTCCGTTTCGGGCTTCGTATGTTGCTGAACCAATGTGCGGTAAAACGCAGCAATTTGCAAGCGACAATAACGGATTATCTTGTTTCATTGGTTCTGGATTAGTAACGTCTAATCCTGCGCCCCAGATTATATTATTAGTCAGTGCCTCAAACAAATCATTTTCATTATGAAATTTTCCTCTTGCGGTATTGATGAAAATGGAATTCGGTTTCATTTTGGCAAAAGCATTTTTATTGAAAATTTCATTGTTTTCTGCACTGTAATTAGCATGAATGCTTAAAACATCGCTTTCTGCAAGTAAGGTTTCAAAATCTACATACTTAGCATCCAATTCTTTTTCTGCATATTCTTTTCGGGAACGATTATGATAAATAATGTTCATTCCAAATGCGGCTTTACATTTTTGAGCCATTTCAAAACCAATTCGTCCCAATCCAAATATTCCTAAAGTTTTGCCATACAGTTCCTGCCCTAAATTGGCTAACGGATCAAAACTTCCCCAATCGTTGTTTAAAATTCTTTTATGATTGAAAAATGATTTTCTCGCAACACTTTGCATCAATAAAAATGCAACATCTGAAGTGGCTCTGCTTAAAACATCAGGTGTATTCCCAATAGGAATTTTACGGCTGTTTGCAGATGGAATATTGACAGAATCAAATCCCACAGAAAACAAAGCAATACCTTTTAAATTGGGACATTGCTGAAAAAAATCTTCGTCAAAAAAGTTTTGGGTTCCAACATTTAAAAGAACATCGTTTTTCTGGCAGATTTTAATAAAATCTTCTCTGGATAATACATTTTCTGTTGGGTTTATAGTTAGATTTATGTCTTTTTCCTGAAGTAATCTAAGACCAGCTTCTGGTATATTTTTATTGATAAAAACGTTCATTATGTATTGTTTTTAACCCTTAGGTTTAATTCGTAAAAAAAAATAAACACATAAAAACATAGATTTTATGTGTAAAAAAGGAGAGAAAAAGAAATATATTTCTTTCACAGAGCTCCTTATGTGTATTTTAAATAAGTAAAACGCCTTTTTTAAGCAGTAAATCTATGTTACTATGTGTTAAAAATTTGACGGTTTATTTATTCTTCCTGTTTTTTTATCATATCCGTACGGACAATGACGACAGCCGCTTTTGCAGCAATAGCCTCTTTTTAAATGATGTTTTTCAGTAAAGCATTTATAACCTTCGGGCGTATAGTAAAAATCTTCGCCTTCGATTAATTTATTTTCATTACTTTGCTCTTTCATAAATCTGCTTCGTGTTCTTTTTTGAATAAACTAAAAATCAAAAATATAAATATTTGATTGTGATTTTATTGAAATCGAACAATTTTATAGCTACAAATTTATAAATTTTACAGCCAATGTTTCTGATTGTTGCCAAATATTTAATTCCGAAAGGTTATAGAGGAATGGCTGTATTTCCGTTTCTAATTGCAAAATATGATTATGATAAGACGAATAAAGTTTTTGTTAATCATGAAAAAATACATTTAAGACAACAATTAGAGCTTTTAGTGATTCCGTTTTTTATCTGGTATTTTTTAGAATATCTAATTCGTCTCATTCAATATAAAAACGGGGCTTTAGCATATCGAAATATTAGTTTTGAAAGAGAAGCTTACGCAAAAGAAACCGACGTTAATTATCTAAAAAACCGATCTTTTTTTCAGTTTTTACATTACATGAAGAGTTATAAGCAATAGGCTTTAATCAATAAGCTTGATGCTAAGACAAGAATTATAACTTTTGACTTTCGACTTTCCAACTTAAAAAAAAAATGAATCCAGTTTTCAATCAAAATATAAATATTCAGTTTCCAAATCATATTTCGCTGACTATAAAGCGTGAAGATTTAATTCATCCGTTTGTTTCGGGAAATAAATTCAGAAAACTAAAATACAATTTACTTCAGGCGAAAGCCGTAAATAAAGAAACTTTACTGACTTTTGGCGGAGCATTTTCCAATCATATTGCAGCAGTTGCTTATGCAGGAAAAGAACAAGGCTTCAAAACCATCGGAATAATTCGAGGCGATGAACTTTTGGACAAAATACAGGAAAATCCAACCTTGAAATTTGCTCAGGAAAACGGAATGCAGTTTGAGTTTGTTTCGAGAGAAGAGTACCGTTTAAAAAGTGAAAAGTCGTTTATAGAAAAGCTGAAAGACAAGTTCGGTGATTTTTATTTGGTTCCGGAAGGAGGAACAAATGAACTTGCTGTAAAGGGCTGCGAGGAGATTTTAACAGAAGAAGATTCGGTTTTTAATTACGTATGCTGTGCAGTTGGAACAGGCGGCACAATTTCGGGATTAATTAATAATGCATTGCCAAATCAGAAAATTTTGGGCTTTCCAGCGTTAAAAGGTGACTTTTTAAACGATGAAATTCGTATTTTTGCAAAAAAAGATAACTGGAATTTAATTTCTGACTATCATTTTGGAGGTTATGGCAAGATAAATTTAGAATTAATTGAATTTATTAATTCTTTTTTTGAAGAAACAAAAGTGCCCTTAGATCCAATTTATACAGGAAAGATGGTTTTTGGCGTTATAGATTTAATAAACAAAAATTATTTTCCTGCACATTCAAAAATTTTACTCATTCACACAGGCGGATTGCAGGGAATAGACGGAATGAATATAAAATTGAAGCAGAAGAAATTACCAATACTCAAAACCAATGATTAAAAAAATTGTATTACTTCTCGTAATATTAGCTTTAGCAAGCTGCTCTTCTAGTAAGCCTGCCATCGCGACGACTAAAAAAGCGGCAGCCGTTCAAACCAGAACCGCATCTGCAAAAAGAACCGCTCCTGCTAAACCTACTGCTAAATATCCTTCTACAAATAATACAACTGAGGTTATTCAATCTACTTCAAAAACAGTTGTTACCAGCGATTTAATTAATAATTATGTTTTGCAATACAAAGACATTGCAATGGGAAACATGAAAACTTACGGCATTCCGGCAAGTATTATTCTGGCGCAGGGAATTTTAGAATCGGGTGCGGGCAGAGGAGATTTAGCTGTAGATGCTAATAACCATTTTGGAATTAAATGTCATAATGATTGGCTGGGAGAAAGTGTTCGCCACGACGATGACTCAGCTCAGGAATGTTTTAGAAAATATCCGCAGGCATCTGAATCATATAGAGATCATGCCTTATTTTTGGTTGGGAAAAAGCGATATGCGACCTTATTTACTTACGAAAAAGACGATTATAAATCCTGGGCAAAAGGATTGAGAGCTGCTGGTTATGCAACAGATCCGAAATATCCAGACAAGCTGATTAGTTATATTGAACGTTATAATCTGCATCAATATGATTGTCAGGTTACAGGAAGAAACTATGTGCCAATTAATACTTCGGCTCCACCAAAAAAATCATCTTATGATGTCGCGTCAGATCCAAAGATCAATATGAATTCAAACGATCCTAATTTATACGAAGTTCAAAAAGGAGATACGTTATACTCAATTTCGAAAAAATTCAATTTATTAGTTGATGATTTAAAACAAAAGAATAATCTAACTGATAATGCGATTTCGATTGGGCAGAGGTTGAAAGTGAAGTAAGTTTTCAGTCGCAGTCTCAGTTTTCAGTCGCGTTTTGATTTAATTTTAAAATCCAAAATAAGTTTTCAGTTTACAATCTAAAATTTAAAATCTGAATTCTAAAATCTAAAATAAAAAATGTTATATAAAAGAAGTAGTCAGCTTTTTGCTGAAGCAGAAAAAGTAATTCCGGGAGGAGTAAATTCACCAGTTAGAGCATTTAAAGCAGTTGGCGGAACTCCGATTTTTGTAAAAAGTGCCAAAGGTGCTTATTTATATGATGAAGACGGAAACAAATTAATAGATTACATCAACTCTTGGGGACCAATGGTTTTAGGCCATGCTTATCAGCCGGTTGTTGATGCTGTAATCGAAAAAGCAAAACTGGGTACTTCATTTGGAATGCCGACAGAATTGGAAACAGAAATCGCTGCTTTAGCCGTTTCTATGGTTCCAAATATTGACAAAATACGTTTTGTAAATTCGGGAACAGAAGCTTGTATGAGCGCAATTCGTCTAGCTCGCGGATTTACAAAAAGAGATAAAATTATCAAATTTGCAGGTTGTTACCACGGGCATTCTGATTCATTCCTGATTCAGGCAGGAAGCGGGGCAGTAACTTTTGGATCTCCAAATAGTCCAGGGGTTACAGAAGGAACTGCAAAAGATACTTTATTAGCGAAATACAATGATTTAGAGAATGTAAAAACTTTAATCGAAGCTAACAAAGGAGAAATTGCTGCTATCATTATTGAAGCTGTTGCTGGAAATATGGGTTGTATTCCACCAGCAAAAGGTTTCTTACAAGGTTTAAGAGATTTGTGTACAGCAAACGGAATCTTATTGATTTTTGATGAGGTAATGACTGGTTTCCGTTTAGCACGCGGCGGAGTTCAGGAATTATATGGAATTGATGCTGATATTGTGACTTTTGGAAAAGTTATTGGCGGTGGACTTCCTGTTGGAGCTTTTGCAGCACGCGAAGAAATCATGAATTATTTAGCACCTCTTGGACCAGTTTATCAGGCAGGAACATTATCAGGAAATCCGTTAGCAATGGCAGCAGGATATGCGATGTTAAAAGCTCTGGATAATGACAGAGAAATTTTTACTCGTTTAGAAGAAAAAACGGCATATTTAGAAGCAGGAATTGACAGAGTTTTAAAAGCAAACAATGTTGTGTTTACAATCAATAGAGTTGGTTCTATGATTTCTGTTCACTTTGATGCAGATCCGGTGACAGATTTTAAAACTGCTGCAAAAGGAGATAACGAAACGTTTAAGAAATTCTTCCACGGATTGCTGCAGGAAGGTGTTTATATCGCGCCATCTGCATATGAAACTTGGTTTATTACAGATGCTTTAACGTATGAAGATTTAGATTTTACAATTAATGCGATCGACAAGGTTTCGAAAACATTTTAATAACAAAAAAAGAGGCTTTTAAAGCCTCTTTTTTTATGGATTATTTTTTGTCTTTTCTGTGTTCTTTCATTTTGTCTTTATGCTCTTTTTGAATTGCGGTCCATTTTTTATATTGATCTGTATTCAAAATAGATTTCATTTTAGCATCATACGCTTTGTGATCTTCTTCCATTTGTTTTTTCATGGCTTTTTTGTCAGCATCTGTTGGCTGAATACCAGAATCTCTTCTGCTTTTTTTAAGCATCGCCATTTTTGTACTTCTGTCAGATAAAAGTTCGCTGATTTGTTTTTGCTGATCTGCATTTAAGTTTAAATCAGTTGTCAGTTTTTGCAAATGAGCCTGATCGCGTTCCTGTGGCGATTTAAAATGACCTTTGTGATCTCCTTTGTGATCTTTATAGTCTTTTTTTAAAGCCGTCCATTTTGTGTATTGATCAGCATTTAAAATGGCTTTCATTTTAGCATCAGCCGCTTCTTTATCAGCTTTCATTTGTTTTTTAAATGCTTCTTTTTCTTCAGCAGTAGGTTTTGTTTTGTTGTTTTTTCTGTCTTCTCTAAACTTTTCTGCTTTTGCACTTCTTTCAGCCAAAAGCTGTTTTACCTGTTCCTGTTGATTTTTATCTAAGTTCAAATCAGAAGTTAATTTTTGCAAATGTTTCTCACTGCGTTGTTCCGGAGTTAATTTTTCGCGTTGATCTTGTGCCGGTTTCTGATTGATGTCTTGTGCAAAACTTACTATTCCAACGAATAATAAAGCAGCAATAAATAATTTTTTCATTTTTCGTCTTTTTTAAAGGTTTATAGCAATTAGACTTCTACAGGTTTATTAAGTTTAATGGCATTTTCAGGTTTATCTTTTATTTAACAGAAAGTATTAAGAAAAATATAATGTCATTTAAAAAAACAAAAAAGAGGCTTGCGGCCTCTTTTTGTAAAAACTAATTAGTTGTTTTCTTTTCTATATTCTCTCATTTTTTCTCTGGCTTTATCTTTGTTTTTTTCTTGTAAAGTATGCCATTTTGTGTATTGATCTGCTGTTAAGATTGTTTTCATTTTAGCATCGTTAGCATCTTTTTCTGCTTTTAGTTCATTTTTAAGAGCTTCTCTTTCGGCTGCAGTTGGTTTGGTGCCGCTGTCTTTTTTATCTTTTCTTTCTGCTCTTAGTTTTTCTGCTTTCGCACTTCTTTCTGCTAATAATTGTTTTACCTGAGCCTGCTGATTAGCATCTAAACTCAATTCAGAAGTCAGTTTTTGTAATTGCTTTTCATTACGTTGTTCCGGAGTCATTCTTTCTCTCTGTTCACGTTCTGGTTTTTGATCTGTGTCTTGTGCAAAGCCTGCTATTCCAACAAATAACATCGCTGCGATAAATAATTTTTTCATGATTTGTCTTTTTTAAGGTTATAGCATATTAGACTATAATAAACTGAATTGGTTTAATTTATATTGCTCAAATTGTTTATTTAACTTTTGAAAGAAGTAGTTTATGAAAGTTAACATTGAAAATATTTTCTTATTTTTAAGGTATCAACAAATTAAAATCCAGAAAACATTATGAGCAAAATCGCCTTTTTCTCAACGCAGCCTTACGACAAAGCTTTCTTTAATAAATACAATGCTGATTTTGGTTTTGAATTAGATTTTTTCGAAACACAATTGAATCCGCAGACTGTAATTTTAATTGAAAATGCTGAAATTGTCTGTGTTTTCGTAAATGATATTGTAAACGAAACAGTAATAAAACAATTGGCAGAAAAAAATGTAAAAATTATTGCATTGCGATGTGCGGGTTTTAATAATGTTGATCTGGATGCTGCAAAAAAGTACAATATTAAAGTCTGCCGTGTTCCTGCTTATTCACCGCAAGCCGTTGCAGAACATGCAATGGCCATGATTTTGACTTTAAACAGAAAAACACATAAAGCTTATAACAGAGTCCGCGAACAGAATTTTTCTCTAAACGGATTATTGGGGTTTGATTTGTTTGGAAAGACAATTGGAATTATTGGAACAGGAAATATAGGAAAAGCATTTTCTAAAATTGCTCTGGGTTTCGGCTGTAAGGTTTTGGCTTATGATATTGTTGAAAATGAAGAAATGAAAAAAGAAGGCGTATCTTTTGTTGGTTTAGAAGAGATTTTTAAATCAAGTGATATTATTTCGCTTCACTGCCCATTAAATGATCAGACGAAGCATGTAATTAATAAGACTTCGATTTCTTTTATGAAAGATAATGTAATGATTATCAATACAAGCCGCGGTGGATTAATAGAAACTTCGAGTGTAATTGAAGGTTTAAAAGAAGGTAAAATAGGTTATTTAGGAATTGATGTTTACGAACAGGAAGAAAAACTGTTCTTTAGAGATTTATCAGCAGATATTATTCAGGATGATGCAATTCAGCGTTTAATGAGTTTTCCAAATGTTTTGGTAACGGCGCATCAGGCATTTTTTACTAATGAAGCTTTGACACAGATCGCTTTGGTGACTTTTAATAATATAAAATCATTGCTGGAGAAAAACGATATTGAAAATAAAACAGCTCTGCTGGTTTAAATTATGTAGGCGTAAACTCGGTTTCAAAAAACTGCTAAGTTTGGAAGGAATTTATAATTTAAAATATCAGATTATGAGAAATAAAATTTCAATTCTAGTTACAATTCTGGCATTATATTCATGTCAGAATAAAAATGATTCAAAAAATATTGTCAAAACAATTGTTCAGGATACTTTATCTAAAACAATAGGAGGAACAGCAAATTTAAGCGATGCTCCGCCAAGAGATGATAAAGCAGTAGAGCTGATACGAAAACAATTGAATGTTTTATTAAAAAAAGATATTCCTGCAATGACAAAAGAAGATCGTTATTTTTATTACGAAGAATTTGATTTGAATAATGATAAGAAAAACGAGTATTTTGTTGGGTTTTCTAATTCCTATTTCTGCGGTAGCGGAGGCTGTTCCGGATATATTTTAAATAACGATGGAAGTGTAATTAATCATTTTACCGTGACCGATTTTCCAATTTATGTCACGACTTCATCTACTGAAAAGTTTTATGACCTTTTGATGAAAAGCGGCGGTTTATTTCATCATATAAAAATGAAAAACGGAAAATATCCTTCGAATCCATCTATAGAAGAAAAATGGAAAGGAGATGTTCCTAAAGAAACTACCAAGATTTTGGATATCAATGATAAAAAGTATGAAAAATATTCGTTCTAAAAAGAAAACCCGACAGGTTTTTAAAACCTGTCGGGTTTGAATATTATAAAGTTCCAATTTGGAATTTTAATTTGAAATTTAACCAACTAGTTCCACAAATTTAAACTCGCCGTCAACAACAACTTTAGTTAAACCGTGTTTAGATAAGTTTTTCATAGACGCATCCCATTTTTTACCGCTTAAGTTAGCTGTAATTTTTAGCTGCGTTAAATCCATTCTGTTTTCATTTTTCGTAAGCAGGTCAATGATAAATTTTTCTTCATCAGAAAGTTCAATCTGAGCTTGTTTTTTCTCAGGACGCATTTGAGGGAACAATAAAACTTCCTGAATAGAAGCATTGTTTGTTAAATACATAATCAAACGATCCATTCCAATTCCCATTCCAGATGTTGGAGGCATACCGTACTCAAGAGCTCTTAAGAAATCTTCGTCGATAATTCCGTTTGCTTCGTCATCACCTTTTTCAGAAAGACGCATTTGGTCTTCAAAACGCTCTCTTTGATCGATTGGGTCATTTAATTCAGAATATGCATTTGCGATTTCTTTTCCGCAAACCATTAATTCAAAACGCTCAGTCAAATCTGGATTATCTCGGTGCTCTTTACAAAGCGGAGACATTTCTTTTGGATAATCTGTAATGAAAGTTGGCTGAATATAATTTCCTTCACATTTAGCTCCAAAAATCTCATCAATCAATTTTCCTTTACCCATTGTTTCGTCTACCTCGATTCCCATTCCTCTTGCCGCTTCAAACAATTCTTGTTCTGTTTTTCCAGAAATGTCGAAACCAGTAAAATGCTTGATAGAGTCTGTCATTGTAACGCGTGCATATGGCGCTTTAAAGTTGATTTTGTGCTCGCCAAAAGTAACTTCGCTAGTTCCGTTAACAGCAATTGCACAATGCTCTAATAAACCTTCAGCAAATTCCATCATCCAGTTGTAGTCTTTATAAGCTACATATATTTCCATTGCAGTAAACTCAGGATTATGCGTTCTGTCCATTCCTTCGTTACGGAAGTTTCTAGAGAACTCATAAACACCTTCGAATCCACCAACAATTAATCTTTTTAAATATAATTCATTCGCAATACGCATGTAAAGCGGAATATCAAGTGAGTTATGGTGCGTAATAAATGGTCTTGCCGAAGCTCCGCCAGGAATTGACTGTAAAACCGGAGTATCTACTTCCAGATATCCAGCATTGTTAAAATAACCACGCATTGCAGTAAATAACTTTGTACGTTTAATAAACGTTTCTTTTACCTGCGGATTTACAGTTAAATCTACATAACGCATTCTGTAACGCAATTCAGCATCGTTGAAAGCATCGTGTACATTTCCGTCTTCGTCAACTTTTGGTAAAGGTAACGGACGTAAAGTTTTGCTTAAGAAAGTAAAGCCGGTTACACGAATACATTTCGCACCCACTTGTGTAGTAAACAATTCACCTTCAATACCAATAAAATCTCCTAAATCGGTTAATTTTTTGAATACTTGGTTGTATAAAGTTTTATCATCGCCTTCGCATAAAACATCACGGTTTACGTACAATTGAATACGTCCTTCGCTGTCTTGTAATTCAGCAAAACAAGCCTTACCCTGATCACGAACACTCATCAAACGTCCCGCAACGATAACCTTCTTACCTTCCTCAAAAGTTTCCTTTATCTGCTTCGAAGTATGATTTACAGGAAAAAGATTAGCTGGATAAGGATTGATTCCCAGATTGCGTAAGTTTTGAAGTTTTTCTCTTCTGATGATTTCTTGTTCTGATAATGCCATTTTGTGCTCTATTTTTTAAGTGTGCAAAGATAAAGAAAAGAATGCAGAATTTAGAATGCTGATTTTAGATTTTTTGCAGTATCAATTTATTGGAGTTCAACCACCTTTCGTCCCGCTATCCGCTTGTATCTTTTCTTCCCTAAAGAAGGGAAAAAAAGGATACCGCTTCTATCGGGGCTGGACTAGATGTTTTGTTTTTTGGATGTGCTTTATTGTTGGGTAAAATATTTCTGTAAGAAATAAACGTAGAAAAACTTACTATCTTAGCTTCTTAAAACCTTAGCCTCTTAAAAATAAATGAAATATTTATCGATTTTTCTACTACTGGTTTCTTTTACCGGCTGTCAAGTTACTGAAACTATTACAATCAATCCAGACGGAAGCGGTGTTGTAGAAATGAAACAGGATAGAGAAGAAAATAGCTATATGCGGCTTGCAGGCGAAGAATATACTAAAGAGAATGTTTTTAAGGATACAACTTATATTTTTAAGGATTACATTAATAAATACAATGAAAACTTTTTGAAATATCTGCCGGAAGAACAACAGTTATTTCAAAAATATGCCAATGTAAAAGTGCATACCAAAAGAAGTTCTTTTGAAAAAGAATATAGAAATGAGTTTGTCCTTCATTTTAATACAGTTTCGGAAATTCCGGATTTGTATAAAACAGAAGATTATGCATCAGATATTGAGCATAATTATGCCTTAAGTGCAGAAAATCATTATTTCAGAATCGGTTATAATTTTGACGGAAAAACTTTCAGCCGTTTAGTTTCGATTATAAATGAAACAGAGCTGGAAAAAGCAAAAAAACAATCTAAAGAATTCAATGCTAAATATGGCGCTTTAAAATTAGTACAGTCATATGTTTTAAATTATCATTTTCCCAGAAATATAAAATCAGTTTCTAATTCAAAAGCTTTTATTAGTGCAGACAAAAGATCTTTAACCTTAGAATTTCTGCTTTCAGATTGTTTGCAAGATCCTGAAGTGACAAATTTAGAAGTGGTTTTAGAATAAATTCATCTGCGCGGTATCCGTTACATCTGCCAAATCCGTTAGCTATTTTTTCGCCTCAACGATTAAACAAATCAACAATTAAACAATTCAAAATAGACTTCGTATCTTTGATAAAAATTGTACTACGATGAAATTATATAAATTATTTGCTTTTTGTTTTTTATTAGCAACTCTAACAAGCTGCACTTTTACTGAAAATATTACAATTAACGATAACGGAACCGGAAAATTCTCTGTAGATATGGACGGTTCGGCTTTAATGGAAATGGCAGGCGACCAGATAGGAAATCAAATGGGAGCTGATGCAAAAAAAGAGATCGATTCTAGTTTTACTTTCAAACAATTATTTGACGAGAAAAAAGACAGTATTGCAAAACTATCACCTGAGACTCAAAAAGAAATTAAAAAACTCGAAAATTTTGTAGTCAATACTAAAATGAGTTCTGAGAAAAAGCAATTTTTAATGACGTTGTCGACTGACTTTAAAAATGTAAACGAAATGCAGGATATTCTGCAAACACTCAGCACACTTCAAAAACTAGAAGGCGGAGCAGCTACATCTCCTTTTGGAAGTGGTTTTGGAGACAATAACAGTAAATTAAGTTATAGTTACGACGGGAAAAAATTCACCAGAAAAGCAGTTATTGATGCGCAAAAAAAGGCACAAAAACCGAAAGATTCTGCCGGAGATATGTCTAAAATGATGTTTGCTTCTTCAACTTATGTGGTGAAATATAATTTCCCAAAAAAGATAAAAAAAGTATCCAATCCAAACGCTTTATTCAGCGACGACCGAAAATCAATTACAATTCAATACCCTTTCACGGATTATATGGAGAATCCTGACAAACTTAACTTTGATGTTGAGTTTGAAAAATAATTAAAATGAATAAAAAAATTCAACTTCAGGATCTGGGAAACAGAGACTATAAATCGACTTGGGAATATCAGGAAGAACTTTTTCAGGATATTGTCGATTTAAAAATCAAGAACAGAAGAGAAGAACTGGACTTGCCAACATCCAATTATTTATTGTTTGTTGAGCATCCGCATGTTTATACTTTAGGTAAAAGCGGCGATTTAGAAAACTTATTATTAAACGAAAAACAACTCGAAGCAAAAGGAGCGGCTTTTTATAAAATTAATCGCGGCGGTGATATCACATATCACGGACCGGGACAAATTGTTGGATATCCAATTCTGGATTTAGAAAATTTCTTTACGGATATTCATAAATACCTGCGTTTACTCGAAGAATCTATGATTTTGACTCTGGCAGAATATGGATTAGAGTCTGGCAGAAGCGAGGGCGAAACAGGAGTCTGGCTGGGAGTTGGAACTCCGTTTGCACGTAAAATATGCGCAATGGGCGTTCGTGCTTCGCGCTGGGTAACCATGCACGGATTTGCTCTAAATGTAAATGTTGATTTAGGTTATTTTGATAATATTATTCCGTGCGGCATTCGTGGAAAAGGTGTTACGTCTTTAAACGTTGAACTTGGCGTAGAAAAAGTAGATGAAGACGAAGTAAAGTCTAAAATCATAAAACATTTAACCCATTTGTTTGAAGCTGAAATAGTTTAAAATAAAAAAAGACTTATCATTTTGATAAGTCTTTTTTTATTCGAAAAAATTAAGCTCTAATTGATCCGGCAGAAGTCTAAAACTCATTCGGTGATATTTTGTAGTGCCATATTTCTTAATCGCTTCGCGATGTTCTTTGGTTGGATATCCTTTGTTTTGTTTCCAATTGTACATTGGAAATTCTTCATGAATTTGGTCCATATATTCGTCGCGGTATGTTTTTGCCAATATAGAAGCAGCGGCAATACTTAGAAATTTAGCATCACCTTTAATTATACTTTGATTAGGAATTGATTTTAAGAGTTCAATTTCTTCTTTAGAAAATTGCTTCCCAAAAGTATTTTTCAATCCCAATTTTGCATTTAGAGAACGATTTCCATCAACAATAATATATTCAGGTATATGTTTTAATTTCAAAATACATTCCTGCATTCCTTTCATAGAAGCATTTAAGATGTTTATTTCGTCAATTTCATCAGGAAATAAATGCGTAACCGAAAAACAAAGCGCCTGTTCTTCTATAATAGGTTTTAAAAGTGCTCTTGCTTTTTCAGACAATTGCTTACTGTCGTTTAATATGTTATTCTCAAAAACATTGGGTAAAATTACCGCGGCCGCGGTAACCGGCCCCGCTAAACATCCACGTCCAGCCTCATCAGTTCCAGTCTCTAAAGTAAATCCTGAATAATTAAGTTGCAGCATTTTTATTTTTTTTGAACCACAAATATTATATTTTTTTTTCTAAAAATCATTAAAAAGCAATATTCAAAATAAAGGAGGTAAAGTCTTTTATTTTGATAAATTGAATACAAGTATGTTAATTTTTAACAATCGCTTTAATGGTATTGTGTTTGATTTTGGAAAAAAAATGAGTTTTTAGAAAAAATGATTTATGTAATGCTTTTATTTAAAAGTAAGTTATTTCTATTTTATTATATTTTTTAAGTAGGAAAAGTATTTATTTTTAACATTTTAAAATTTGTTTTGTAAGAAAATAAATTGATTTTTGTCAGGTTATTAACTTAAAATAATTTTAAAATGAGATTAAAATTTACGTTTATTTTAACATTGTTGATGTTGATCTGCACGCAGTTTTCTTTTGCACAGGAAAGAACAATATCAGGAATTGTTACAGATGGAGGTGGAGCGGTTCCGGGAGTCAATGTGATTGTAAAAGGAACCAAAAATGGTACGCAAACCGATTTTGATGGAAAATATTCGGTAAAAGCCAAAACAGGAGATGTTTTAATTTTCTCTTACATGGGAATGCAGGATTTTACAGCAACAGTAGGAACCAGTTCTGTTGTAAATGCTAAACTGCAGGAAGCAGGTAAAGAACTTCAAGAAGTTGTTGTTGTGGGTTATGGCGTACAAAAAAAGAAAGAAGTTACAGGTTCAATTTCTAAAATTTCTGGAAATGAAATTGCAAATATAGTTACACCTAGTTTTGAAGGAGCATTAGCAGGAAGGGCTGCAGGAGTTCAAATCGTTACGAATAGTGGTATAATAGGTGTTGCTCCAAAAATTAGAATAAGAGGGATTGCTTCAATATCTGGAGGTACTGAACCTTTAATTGTTGTAGATGGTATGCCTATAGTTTCTGGAGATATTGGAGGAGTTGCAAATACAAATGGTTTAGCAGATATAAATCCTGCTGATATCGAATCTTATGAAGTTTTAAAAGATGGAGCTTCTACGGCAATTTATGGTTCGCGTGCTGCAAATGGAGTGATTTTAATTACGACAAAAAGCGGTAAAAAAGGAACTATGAAGGTTAACTTCTCAAGTACATTAGGTATTGCCAGCGCAGCAAAAAAATATGATTTGCTGCAAACTCCTGATTTCTTAGTTATTTCTAATGAGAAAAGAACTAATGCAGGTCAAAGCCCGTGGGCAATAGGTGATACCTATAATACTGACTGGCAAAGTGCTATTTTAAGAAATGCACCGCAACTTACCCATAATGTTTCTTTTAGTGGAGGTTCTGACAAAACAAAATATTATTTATCTCTTGGGTTAACTGATCAAGATGGTATTAATAAAGGAAATAACATGAAAAGATATTCGATTAGAGCAAATATTGATCAGGATATTAATAGATGGTTGAGTGTTGGAACAAATTTAAGCGTTACTAGAACAGAGTATAATGGTTTAAACACAAATGCAAGCGGTCTTTCTGGTAATATTTTTAATGCTATAAGACAGCAGCCAAATGTTCCTATTTATGATCCAAACAATCCAACAGGTTACAATCTTTCTGAAGATAATACTACTGTTGGTAAGTGGGATAATACTGATCCGGTTGGAGATAATATTACAAATATTGTTTATGTTTTAGATCATAATAGATATTATTCAAAAGTAAATAGAACATTGGCAAATATTTTTGCAAATGCAAAAATTACATCTGATTTGACTTATAGGTTACAAATAAGTGCAGATAATGCAATTACTGATGGTTTTCAGTATTGGAATCCAATTCATGGAGATGGACGTACTAGTAATGGAATTCTTTATAATGATAATACTGAGTACTTAAGATGGAACTGGCAGAATATTTTGAACTATAAAAAAACATTTGCAGAGAATCATAATATTGGAGTTACGCTTGTCTCTGAATATCAAAAGCAGACTTATAAGAATTTTTGGGGAGAAGGTACAGACCTAATGAGCGATTTTTACAATAAAAATCTTGTAGATAATTCTTATTCAACAAAAGATTCAGGAGGATCGGTTACAGAAAATGGTATTATTTCTTATTTAGGGCGTTTTACATATAACTTCAAAGAAAAATACTTTATTCAGGCTTCTATTAGAAGAGATGGTATTTCAAAATTAGACCCTGATACCAGATGGACAAATTTTCCGGGTGTTTCTGCAGGCTGGACAATTTCTAAAGAAGAATTCATGCAGCCTCTAAGCAGTGTAATTACAGATTTGAAACTTAGAGGGTCTTATTCTAAGGTTGGAAATACCGATATTTTAAATGGAGCAAATTATCCATATTTAGGATTAACAATCAGTTCTCCTTATGCTAAGTTAAATGGTTTAGGTTATTATCAATTTGGTAATGATAAACTTCAATGGGAATCTAGCGCAAAAAGCGATTTTGGAGTTGATTTAGGATTACTGAATAATCGTTTAACGATTGCTTTTGATTACTATAGAAATAATATTGACAAATTAATTTTAGCAGCACCAACAGCACCTTCACTTGGAGTTCCTAACAATACCATTAACAAAAATATTGGAAAGCTTTATAATCAAGGTTACGAGTTTGCGGTTAGTTTTAAGGCATTTAAAAATGAAAAATTCACATGGGATTTATCTTCTAATCTAACATTGTCTAAAAATGTTGTAACGAATGTTTACAATGGTCAAGATATTATTGGAGGATCATCTACAGACACAAATATTGCTCCTAATATTATTATTAGAGAAGGTGAATCATTAAATTCTTTATATGGATTTAGATATTGGGGAGTAAATAAGGCAAATGGTAATCCGGTTTATTATAAAGCAGATGGTTCATTAGTGCAAGGGTTAATCGGACAGTCTACTTATGCTGTTTTTGATCCGGCAGATCCAACTAATACCAGTACTCCATCATCTTTAAATTCAGCTACTGATAAAGTTATATTAGGAAAAACACTGCCTACTTATTACGGTTCATTTACTTCTAGCATGAAATATAAAAATCTTGATTTAGGTTTTATGTTCAGATTTAGCGGAGGAAATAAGATTTTTAATGGTACCAGAAGAGAACTAATGAATCAGAACTTTAATAATAACAGTACTGAAATTTTAGGAAGATGGCAGAGTGTTGAAAACCCTGGAGATGGATGGACGCCGCGATTATATGCAAGTTCTAACACATTTACGAATCTTTCAGGAAGTGCAAGTTCGCGATTTGTTGAAAGCGGAAATTTTATTTCTCTTGATAATATAACGTTTGGATATACTCTTCCTAAAGAATTAATGGATAGAATTAAGGTTGATAATTTTAGATTTTTTGTTCAGGCCCAGAATATCTGGTTAATTACTAAATATAAAGGACTGAATCCAGAAATGGAAACATCAGGAGTAGATATTAATGGAACTCCTAGAACAAAAGTGATGTCAATGGGAATTAATGTAAGTTTATAATAAACCTATGAAAAATTTAATAAAATCGATTATAGTTTCTGCACTTGTTTTTGGAATGAATTCTTGTACAGAAGAAAAAATATTGGATTTAAGTCCAATTAATAATATTTCAGAAAAAGATGCTTTTTCAACACCATCATTAATAGAATCTTCAATGAATGGCGTTTACAATGCAGCGGCAATTGGACAATATAATGCTGTTCCTACTTTACCAAATGGAGGTAGAGGTTATATTTGGGGAGCTGCTTTTATTGAGCAGGGAGAATGCCGAGGCGAAGATGCTGTGAACACTGCAACATTCTATCAATTAACTTATACAGCAACTTACGATCCAACTACAGCTAATAATGTTTATTATTGGGTTGATGGTTACAGACTTATTAACAGATGTAACTTAATGATTGAAGGAACAACAGATGCTGTGGCTAAAGGTATTATATCGAAAGAGGTAGGGGATGATTATATAGGTCAGTCCAAATTTTTACGCGCAATAACTCATTTTGAATTGTTAACTTACTTTGCGCGACCTTATAATTATACGCCAAATGCAGATCATTTAGGAATACCTTACAGAGAAGTTGGTGTTAATACACAAGGAGAAATTGATTCCGAAACGTTAAAACCTAGAAATACTGTAGCAGAATGTTATGCAAAAATCTTAGCAGACTTAACAGATGCTGAGAATTTGATAACTACTAATTCAATTGCTAAGGCTTCTAAAAATGCCGCAATTGCATTCAAAACAAGAGTTTATCTTCATAAAAGAGATTGGCAGAACGTAATTACTGAAGGAAATAAATTAAATGGTCAATATACTTTAACTGCTAATCCAGGAGAACCTTTTGTTTTAGCTAATAACTTTACGAATTCTGAATCTATTTTTTCAATTCAACATTCTGCAACATCTAATCCTCAAACTAATGGAGCATTAGCAAGTATTTTGAAAAACAGGGGATTGGTAACAATTAGTCCTATAATTTGGCGTGACCCAAGCTGGCTTTCTACTGATAAGAGAAGAGAAGAAGGGAAAATGATTGTAACAGTTGCTGGAAGAAAATATACTAATAAGTATACTGATGTAACAAACTTGTCTGATGCAGCTCCTGTGATTCGATATGCAGAGGTTTTATTAAACATGGCAGAAGCATATGCCCGTATGGGGTCAGATTTGACAGAGTCTTTAAATTTATTAAACAAAGTTAGAAATAGATCTTTGGCAAACCCAGCAGATGAATCATATACGTCAGCAGATTTAAATTCAACACCAGCTTTAGTGAATGCAATATTAAAAGAAAGAAGGATTGAATTTTTAATGGAAGGACGCAGATGGTCTGATATTCATAGATTACAAGGTGATGATATTGCGCCAATTGATGGTATCCCTGCTAAACTTGCTAATGCAGCACCGGCACCGGAACTATTTACATTAGGTACACCATATACAGGTCCTTATGGAGTGCCTGCTATACCAGCCTCAGATTATAAGTTTTTGTGGCCTATACCGCAAATAGAAATGAATACTAATCCGGCATTAGTTCAAAATCCAAATTGGTAGAACTCAAAAATCAACTGTAACCCCTTCAATTATCTTTTAATTGAGGGGGTTATTAATTAATTATGCTTTGTAATTAAAACAAAAACTTCTCAATACTAACAATTTGTTTTTTTTCGTTTATACGTTTTTATCTTTTACCTTTGCTCAACAAATTTTGCCGAAATAATTTTATATAACGCTATCAAATGAGAATATTCATTTTTTTATATCTATTAATTATACCAACATTATTGTTTTCTCAAGAAAAAACTACTTCAAAAGGTAGTTTAGATATGAATACAAAATATTCAAGTATAACAGACACTGTTAAAAAGAAAAAGGCAAAAATTGCTAAAATAGAGCAATATCAAATTATTTCTCTGGAACATGATACCATTCATGCAGATACTTCGCTGACTATAAAAAGTGCCTATAAACAAAACCATCTTAGAAAAGATCTTTTTGGGCTTTTAGAGTTTCCAAATATAGGACAGCCGTTAAATATCCTGCAATATAGTTTAACCAGTTATTCACCATATCCGGAAATTGGTTTTACTGCCAAGCATTACAATTATATACAAGCTGATGAGATAAGATATTATTCTGTTCCAACACCTTTAACGGAGTTGTTTTTTAATACCACAATAAATAAAGGTCAGAATGTAGATTCGTTTATTACATTAAATACATCTAAAAATCTTAATTTCTCAATTGCTTATAGAGGTCTGCGTTCAGAAGGAGATTACATTAATCAGTTAGTAAGTGCAGGAAATTTTAGATTTACGACAAGTTATGCGACTACAAATCGAAGATATGCCTTAAATGTACATTATACTTATCAGGATAATTTAAACGAAGAGAATGGTGGTATTACAACAGCTGAAGATTTTGAAAGTGGTAGTGCCGATTTTAAAAACCGTCAACGTCTGCAGGTTTATCTAACAGATGCGAAATCCTTTTTAAAAGGAAGACGTTTGTTTTTTGACCATGCTTTTAGAATAAATCCTAAAGATGGAAATAACAACTTATACATAAACCATCAGTTTAATTACGAAAATAAATTTTTCGAATACAATCAGGCAACTGTTCTTTCTGCTGTTGATGGATTTGCAGAGCCGGTAAAACGTTTTGGAGAATCTTATGTAACAAGCGGTATAAACGATCAGACACATTTTGAAAGACTGTATAATAGAGTTGGAGCTGCTTATGAAAATTCTCTTTTAGGTAAATTCAATTTCTTTGTTGATGATTACCGATCAAACTACAAGTACAACAGAATTTTAATTGATGCTTCTGGAAATGTTATTCCTGATAATTTGTTTTTGCAGATTAATAATTTCGGCGGGCAATATGAATATCAAAAAAATAAATGGAATGGACGCTTTTTATATACAAGATCGATTACAAACCAATCATTATCAGATCTTGACGCTAAATTGCGTTATGATTTAAATGATAAGATACAATTTGATTTTAGATATAGAAATATCAACAAACTGCCTAATAATAATTACAACTTGTACCAAAGCAGTTATGTAGAATACAATTGGTCGAATAACTTTAAAAATGAAAAAATAAATTCATTAGGTGCAAGCATTTCTACACCTTGGGTAAATGCTGAAGCTCAATATACAGTCCTAAAAGATCACTTGTATTTTGTTGATATGGCAACTCCTGCACAAGCAGCACTTAGAACACAAATTGTAAAACCGGCTCAGTACGGAAATGTGATTAATTATTTAGAAATTAAAGCCAGTAGAGAATTTAAATTTGGAAAATTTGCTTTAGACAACACATTATTGTATCAAAAAGTAGATCAGTCAGAGTTGATTTTAAACGTGCCTGATTTTGTAACAAGAAACACATTCTATTACACAAATTACTTTTTCAAAAAAGCGTTATACGCACAGGGAGGAGTTGTATTTAACTATTTTACCAAATATTATGGAAATAGTTACAATCCTGTTATTGGAGAATTCTTTGTGCAGAATACTAAAGAAATTGGTAATTATGCCACTTTTGATGTTTTCATAAATGCACGAATTCGCCAGACACGCTTTTACTTAAAAGCAGAACATTTAAACGCTTTGTTCTCAAGCAGTAATTATTACTCAGCACCTGATAATCCGTATCGTGATTTTGTTATCAGATTTGGTTTAGTTTGGAATTTCTTCCAATAAAAATCATACAATTATTTAAATACCACATTAAACTTAAATAAAATGGACTTTTCAAATAATATTTTAGAAACAATTGGTAACACACCATTGGTAAAACTCAACAAAATTGTTGCTGAAATTGATGCGTTAGTATTGGCAAAAGTCGAAACATTTAATCCGGGAAACTCTGTAAAAGACAGAATGGCCGTAAAAATGATTGAAGATGCTGAGGCTGACGGAAGACTTAAACCAGGAGGAACTATAATTGAAGGTACTTCTGGAAATACCGGAATGGGACTGGCACTTGTAGCAATCGTAAAAGGGTACAAATTAATCTGTGTAATCTCAGATAAACAGTCGAAAGAAAAAATGGATATACTTCGTGCTGTTGGAGCAAAAGTTGTAGTTTGCCCTACAGATGTTGAGCCTACAGATCCACGTTCGTATTATTCAGTTTCAAAACGTTTGGCCGAAGAAACACCAAATTCATGGTATGTAAACCAGTATGATAATATGTCAAATTCGTTGGCACATTATGAGCAGACCGGCCCGGAAATCTGGAAACAGACAGACGGAAAAATTACACATTTTGTTGTAGGTGTTGGAACTGGAGGAACAATTTCTGGAGTTGGAAAATACTTAAAAGAAAAAAATCCAAATATTAAAATCTGGGGGATCGATACTTATGGTTCTGTTTTTAAGAAATACCATGAAACAGGGATTTTTGACGAAAACGAAATTTACTCATACATAACAGAAGGAATTGGAGAAGATATTTTACCTAAAAATGTTGATTTCTCCTTAATTGACGGTTTTACAAAAGTAACCGATAAAGATGCTGCTGTTTATACAAGAAAAATTGCTCTTGAAGAAGCTATTTTTGTTGGTAATTCTGCAGGAGCCTGTATAAAAGGATTACTTCAGTTAAAAGAACACTTTAAACCAGATGATGTTGTTGTTGTTTTATTTCATGATTCAGGAAGCCGTTATGTAGGTAAAATGTTTAATGATGACTGGATGCGTGAACGCGGATTCTTAGAAGAAAATGTTACTAAAGCAGAAGATGTTATTAAAGATCACATCGACAAGGAATTAATTGTTGTTCGTACAGAAGAATTAGTTTCTCATGCCATTGAGCGTATGCGTAAATATAAAATCTCGCAGATTCCGGTTGTTGATATAAACGGTTTTGTTGGTTCTGTAGATGAAACAGATTTGTTTAGAAGTTATGTTGCTGATAAAAATGTAGCCGAAAAACCAATTAAAGAAGTAATGGGGAAACCTTTTCCAATTGTAAAATTAGGAACACCAATCGAAGAAGTATCAAAACTATTTACCAAAGAAAATGATGCAGTTCTTGTTGATTTAGGAAACGGAAACCATCACATTATTACAAAATATGATATTATTGGCTCTATAAAATAGGCTTATAAATAAAACTTTAATCCACAAATCAGATTGAATCAGGTTTGTGGATTTTTTATTCCTTAAAATAAATTTGTAAGAATAGTATTAAATTTGTTATTTTTAAATTGTAATTACAATAGTAAAAAAAATGAAAGAAGATTTTCTTCATTATTTATGGAAATTCAGGAAGTTTGATAACCTGAATTTAAAAACAGTACAAAATGAATCAATCACAATTATTAAGCCTGGTGATTATTTAGAACTTTCTGGACCAGATTTTTTCAACGCACACATAAAAATTGGAGATCAAAAGTGGGCAGGAAATGTAGAAATACATTTAAAATCTTCAGATTGGTATCTGCACAATCATGAAAAAGATCCTGCTTATGAAAATGTTATTCTCCATGTTGTTTGGGAGAATGATACAGCAATTTTTAGGGAAAACAACACAGAAATCCCAGTTTTGGTTCTTAAGGATTATGTTTCTCAGGAAATAATAGAAAATTATTATGCACTTGTTTCGCCAAAAACATGGATTTCCTGTGAACGACAATTAAATGAGATTGATGAATTTATATTTAAAAACTGGCAGGAAAGATTGTTTTTTGAACGGTTAGAACGCAAGTCGGCATTTGTTTATGAATTGCTTGAAGAAACAAACCAGGATTGGGAAGCCGTTTTGTTTTGTATGCTGGCAAAAAACTTTGGCTTAAATACAAACGGAAATTCATTTTTACAGATTGCTAAATCAATACCTTTTTCGATTATTAGAAAGGAAAGTTTTGAAGCAGGCAGTCTTGAAGCTTTATTTTTGGGAACTGCAGGTTTGTTAGACGGGGAAAAAGAAGATGTTTATTTTAAAGATCTGAAGTTTAAGTATTTTTTTCTTCTCCATAAATACCAATTAGTAAAAACACATGTTGATCCGGTTTTGTTTTTTAAGCTCCGTCCGGATAATTTTCCAACAATAAGACTTTCTCAACTTGCGGAATTATATCATAAACATCAAAATTTGTTTTCTAAAATAATCGCTTTAAAATCTGCTAGAGAAGTTTATAACCTTATGAATGTTTCTTCGGGAGAATATTGGAAGAATCATTATCAGTTCGATAAAGAAAGTCCAATGAAAGCGAAACCATTGTCAAAATCATTTCTGGATTTGATAATTATAAATACTATAATACCAATTCAGTTTGCTTACTCAAACACAATAGGAGAGTTTGTAACAGAAGATTTAATTGATTTTATGGTCGAAGTTGATTCAGAAAAAAATGCCGTTATAGATAAGTTTAATTCATTTGGCATAAAATCGGCAAACGCATTTGAGAGTCAGTCTCTGTTAGAACTTAAAAATGAATACTGTAATAATAAAGCCTGTTTAAAATGCGCTGTTGGAATTGAATTGCTTAAAAACAATTAGATAATTTGTACTTTTGTAATCAGGAATATAAAATCTAAAGTCTAAAATAAAGATGTCAGCAATTTTAAAACTTAAATTCTTTTTCGAAAAATATGGTTTCCATGTTTCATCGAGATTAGCAGATAAATTGGGAATGCGTGTAACAAGTGTGCGATTATTTTTTATCTACATATCATTTGTAACTGCTGGTTTAGGATTTGGAGTTTATTTAACTCTGGCCTTTTGGATTAGATTGAAAGATTTAATTCGTTCTAAAAGAACTTCAGTATTTGATTTATAAAAAAAACTCCAAATCTTAGATTTGGAGTTTTTTTTTATATAAATAGTATTTTATTCTTCAGTTGTAGTATCGTTAAGTCTTGATCTTTTCTTACTGTATCCGAAGTAAACCAGAATACCAATTATAAGCCATCCAAATGATAATAATTGAGCATCTAAACTTAAATTGAAAATTAAGTAAGAATTGATTGCGATTCCAAGAACAGCAATAATTGGTAAAGCAGGAACTTTAAAAGTTCTGTTTAATCCCGGTTGTTTTACTCTTAAAATCCAAACAGCGATACAAACCATTGTAAAGGCAAACAAAGTACCAAAACTTGTCATATCAGCTAATTTGTTGATTGGTGTAAATGCAGCAACAGTTGCTATAATACCTCCTAAAATCATTAAGTTTGTTTTTGGAGTTCCGGAAATAGGATTTACTTTAGAGAAAACAGAAGGAATTAATCCATCTTTAGACATACCTAAGAAAATTCTTGATTGTCCCATGATCATTACCATTAATACAGATATCAAACCTATAGTTGCAGCAACTGTAATAATAGAACCAGCCCAGCCTTGCCCTGCAATATCAAACGCATAAGCTACTGGAGCTTTAATAGCATCAGGGTATTTTCCTAGTGGATTAAAATCTTGGTAATTCATCATTCCTGTTAGTACTAATGAAACAAGAATATATAATGTAGTACAAATTAATAAAGAAGCAATGATCGCAAACGGAACATCTTTTTTAGGATTAATAGCTTCTCCGGCTTGTGTAGAAACAGCATCAAAACCAACATAAGCAAAGAAAATTGCAGCAGCTCCGGAAACAATTCCTCCAATACCATAAGCATTATGAGTCGTTTCTTTTTCTATGATCTGAGTTGCTTCAGGAATAAACGGGCTCCAGTTTGCTGTGTTAATAAAGAAAAGACCAGCTATAATTACAAAGATTACTGCAGATACTTTAAGGATTACAATAGCATTATTTGCTTTAGCAGCGCTTTTTGTACCTTTAATAAGTAATGAAATAACTAAAATTACAATCAAGAAAGCAGGAAGATTCATTGAAAATCCTTCACCAGTGTAACTTGCAGGGTCTGTTGTGAGCCATTCAGGAAGTTTAATGTGAAACAATTTAAGTAATTTGTTGAAATATCCTGACCAGGAAACGGCGACTGTCATTGATCCCATTGCATATTCAAGAATAAGTCCCCAGCCGATTATCCATGCAAACATTTCTCCGATAGTACCATAAGCATATGCATAAGCAGATCCTTCAACAGGTAAGATAGAAGCAAATTCAGAATAACAAAGAGCTGCAAAAACACAGGCAATACCTGCAATAATAAACGAAATTGCTAAAGCTGGACCTGCATGGTAATAAGCTCCAGTACCGGTAAGTACAAAAATTCCACCACCGATAATGGCACCAACCCCAATGGCAGTAAGGCTCCATTTTCCAAGGACTCTTTTTAAATCACTTTTTTTCATATCAGCCTCAAAGGCAGATATTGGTTTAACTCTCCAAATTGACATACTATTTTATTGGTTTATTTGTTATTAAGTGCCAAATGTATTGTTTTTTGTAAAAAATAAAAACAATTATCATGTTTTAAGTTATAAAATATTTAATTTTTTGGATGAATAATTATTGGGTTTGCTTTAATAGCTGAGATTCATTAAATTAATTAGCAAGTAATGGATCGAACTTTAACTTTTTGAGAATTGTGTTTTTTATTATTTTTCTTATTAAATGTGTAAATTCTTACGTAATTTGCACTGTTTTAATTTTTGATTTTTTTATTAATAATGAATTTTCAGGTACTTAACCGTTATTTTAAGTTTACAAATAGACAACAAACAGGGATTTTTCTATTTTTTACTATAATAATTATTTTACAGCTTATTTATTTTTTCTCGGATTTCAGTAAGGATGAAAAAATCTCCGCAGAAGAAAAGCAATGGCTTTCAATCCAAAATGAGATAGACGCTCAGAAAAAAAATGAGTTAGAGAATAATCACAAGGTTTATAAATTTAATCCAAATTATATATCAGACTATAAAGGGTATAAACTGGGAATGTCGATTCAGGAAATCGACAGGCTGTTAGCATTTAGAAAACAAAATAAATATATCAATTCTGCAGAAGAATTTCAAAATGTAACCCAAATTTCAGATTCTTTATTAAATGTGCTTTCACCGCTTTTTAAATTTCCGGACTGGGCGCAAAATAAGAATGACTTCAAAAAAGAAAAAAAAGAATATGTCCCGAAGGTGTTCGAAAAAAAAGAAAGAATTATTTTGACAGATATCAATCAGGCATCTCAAGAAGATCTAATAAAGATATATGGGATAGGAGAGGTGCTTTCTACAAGAATATTGAAACAAAAAGAAATATTAGGAGGTTTTGTTTCTATGGAACAACTAACAGATGTTTGGGGATTATCGCCAGAAGTAATAATAGAATTAAATAATCATTTTAAAGCCGTCTTACCTTCTAACTTTAAAAAGATTCCTATAAATGACGCGTCATTAAAAGAGTTGTCGCAGTTTCCATACTTTAAATATGCATTAGCCAAACAAATTGTAACGTATAGAAGTATGAATGGAAATTTTAATAATATTGAGGATTTGTCAAAAATTAAAGGTTTTCCTGTTGAAAAAGCAAAAATAATTAGTTTATATTTGGAGTTCTAAAAAATTAGTAAAATGAATTTTGAATATAACGAAACGCAGTCAATGATTGCGCAATCTATAAAAGACTTTGCTGAAAAGAATATAAAACCTTATATAATGGAGTGGGATGAGGCGCAGATTTTTCCTGTCGACTTGTTTAAGAAATTAGGTGAAATGGGATTTATGGGGGTTTTAGTACCTGAAGAATATGGAGGTTCAGGATTGGGTTATCACGAATATATTACAGTAGTTGAAGAAATCTCAAAAGTTGATCCTTCAATAGGATTGTCTGTAGCTGCGCATAATTCACTTTGTACAAATCATATTCTAACATTTGGGAACGAAGAACAAAAGAAAAAATATCTGCCAAAACTAGCAACGGCTGAATTTATTGGAGCTTGGGGGCTTACAGAGCATAATACAGGCTCTGATGCTGGAGGAATGAATACAACAGCTGTTAAAGATGGAGATTTTTGGATTATTAATGGGGCAAAAAACTTTATTACACACGCTATATCTGGAGATGTAGCTGTTGTAATTGTTAGAACTGGAGAAAAAGGCGACTCAAAAGGAATGACAGCTTTTGTATTAGAGAAAGGTATGGCAGGTTTTTCTTCGGGTAAAAAAGAGAATAAGTTGGGAATGCGCGCGAGTGAAACGGCTGAATTGGTTTTTGACGGCTGTCGTGTGCCAGATGCAAATAGATTAGGAGAAGTCGGTCAGGGATTTGTTCAGGCAATGAAAATTTTAGATGGAGGCCGAATTTCAATTGGGGCCTTATCATTAGGAATTTCAAAAGGAGCTTACGAAGCAGCATTGAAATATTCAAAAGAAAGATATCAGTTTGGTCAGCCAATCAGTAATTTTCAGGGAATTTCTTTTAAATTGGCTGATATGGCTACAGAAATTGAAGCCTCAGAACTGCTTCTGCATAAAGCTGCTTATTTAAAACAGCAACATAAACCAGTAACAACTTCGGGAGCTATGGCAAAAATGTACGCATCAGAAGCTTGTGTGAAAATCGCAAATGAAGCAGTTCAGATACATGGAGGTTATGGTTATACAAAAGATTTTCCGGTAGAGAAATTTTACAGAGACTCTAAATTGTGTACTATTGGAGAAGGAACTACCGAAATTCAGAAACTGGTTATTTCGAGAAACTTATTGAAAGAATAGATTTTGTAAAATAATTTACATTTTATAATTCATAATTCATAATTAATTTTTACATTTGCAGCCTTAACGAGAGGAGGTGTCTATATTATGTTAATTATACCAATTAAAGACGGAGAAAATATCGATAGAGCATTAAAGCGCTATAAGAGAAAATTTGATAAAACAGGAACTGTTCGTCAATTAAGAGCACGTACTGCTTTTATTAAGCCTTCTGTTGTAAAAAGAGCTCAAATTCAAAAAGCTGCTTACATTCAAACTTTGAAAGATAGTTTAGAAAGTTAGTATTTTGCTTTTCAAAAATAATTACCGTTAGTGGTCAAAATGTATTAATTTTGATCCTAACGGTTTTTTATTTTAAAACCTTTTGTAATTTATTGATGATATGAAATCAAATAAGCAGGCATTTCAGGATTATTTACAGTTTGAGAAAAAATATTCTCCTCATACTGTAAATGCTTATTTAAATGATTTGGGTTTTTTTGAAGAGTTTAATAAAGAGCGTTTTGAGCAGGATTCTATTGAGAAAGTAAATTATAGTCAAATCAGGAGCTGGATTGTTTTTTTGGTAGATCAAGGAGTTTCGAATGTTTCTGTAAATCGTAAAATGGCGTCTTTAAAAGCGTTTTATAAATTCCTTTTAAAAATAAAGCAGATAGAGGTAAGTCCAATGCTTAAACATAAAGCGCTCAAAACTCCTAAAATTGTCCAGATTCCGTTTTCAGAAAAAGAAGTAAGTGATTTGATGTTTGGAGTTGGGTCTCCAATTGGCTTTGAGGAGGTTAGGGATAAGCTTATTGTGGATTTGTTTTATACTACAGGAATGCGTCGGGCAGAATTGATAGGTTTAATGTTGAAAAATGTTGATTTGTCTTCGGGTGTTGTGAAGGTTTTGGGTAAAAGGAGTAAAGAACGTATTGTGCCGCTTCTGCCGATAGTTGCGGATCAAATTAATTTATATATAAAAGAAAGAGAGCAGCTTGATCAAATTGTGGATTCTGAATATTTTTTTATTTCGAAAAAAGGGTTAAAATTAAGCGAATCTTTTGTGTATCGATTAATAAATTGTTACTTTAGTAGGGTCTCTGAAAAGGTAAAGAAGAGTCCGCATGTGCTTCGGCATACTTTTGCGACTCACTTGCTGAATAATGGGGCAGATTTAAATTCAGTTAAGGAATTATTAGGGCATTCGAGTTTGGCGTCTACGCAGGTTTATACTCATAATAGTTTAGCAGAGTTAAAAAAAGTATATTCAGAAGCACATCCGAGAAATAAATAATAGTTCCAAAAGTTTAACCCTAAAATTATTATTATGAAGGTAGATGTTCATGCAGTTAACTTTACTGTCGACAGAAAATTGGTGGATTTTATTCAAGAAAGAATGGATAAACTTGAAAAGTATTACGACCGAGTGGTTTCGGCTGATGTTTTTTTAAAAGTTGAAAGAACAAGTGAGAAGGAGAATAAAGCAGTAGAGATTAAGATTAATGTTCCGGGAGATGAGTTTTTGGTTAAAAAGCAGTGTAAAACCTTTGAGGAAGCTGTGGAACTTTCGGCAGAATCGCTAGAACGTTTGCTGGTTAAAAGGAAAGAAAAAATTAGAGCACATATATAATTGAAATTTTTTTTAAAAAATGTTTTGATTAAAAGATAAAATAGCTACATTTGCAGTCCGTTAGAAATAGCGGACTTTTTTAATGTATTCGCCGATGTAGCTCAGCTGGCTAGAGCAGCTGATTTGTAA
>NZ_JBQEMU010000010.1:65082-86767 GCF_052044235.1 Flavobacterium sp. 22659 | reverse complement strand
AAGTCTTATGATTTTGGAGTTTTTTGCTTTATATACATTTCATGAATTTTATTGTTTATATCTTATTTAGCGAAAGCAAGAATAAATTTTATATTGGATTTACTTCTAATTTAGAAAAAAGGCTTATTCGTCATAATCAAAAAAGCAAAGGTTTTTCTGGAAATGTAAATGACTGGAGAGTTATTTATACTGAAAATTACGAAAAAAAAGAACTTGCACATAAAAGAGAATTACAAATTAAATCTTGGAAAAGCAGAATTCAAATTCAGAAATTAATTGATGATAAAGATTAGCTCAGCTGGTTCAGAGCATTCCGATTTTTCATCGGAAGTGGCCGGGGGTTCGAACCTTCCGATGAAAAATCGGAACAAGCTATCATCGCCCACCAAGAAACTCCTTAAGAAATTAAGGAGTTTTTTTTACGCTTTTGCGAATGTTCAAGGATTATAAATCCAACCTCATATTTGGGGAGATACTCAAGCGGCCAACGAGGGCAGACTGTAAATCTGCTGTGTGAACTTCGCAGGTTCGAATCCTGCTCTCCCCACAAAAAAGTCCTAATGAAAATTAGGACTTTTTTTTATGCTTATTCAAAAAACATCTAAAACCTTAAAATCATGCGATTCCTCTTTTATGCGCGAGCAGGAAAAAGCATTAAACAGATAAGAGACACGCTTGAAGTTTTATCAAATAAAAGTTCTATTTTTAAAACAAAAAAATACCAACATTCTTTAGACTTACCAACCCAATTTTGATGTAAATAAGTCTAACATCATTAAAAACATATATCCTATTTAAGAGTTATTTTATGAAAAAAACATTCTATTCTGTATTGATATTAATTATAAGTCTTTCTTGTACAGAAAAAAAGACAAAAACAGAAAATGTTATAATTAAAAATATTAAATCCGATTCGGTTGTTAAAATAGATGATGATGAATTAGAAAACGATTCTGATTGTGTATTTGATGACAATTACAAAAAAATAACTGAAGAATGGCTGAGTGAACTTGAAATCAAAAAATATGTTTGGGATTCAAAAACTAACAAAGCAACATTAATCTATAATAATGATACTCTAACTGTGTATAAAGGCGGCTGTACCCATTTTGTCAGTTCAGTAGAAATTAAAACCAATATCTACCAAAATAAAGAATTAGACAGTACTTTGATAAGAAAAATTAACGATGTAGCCTGTAAATTTAAATTTAATAATTATTGCAACAAGCTTATTGAAGGTCAATTTAAAAAAATTGATAATAGTAAATCATCATTTTTTTTGGAATTTGAAGATGATGATCCAGAAGATAATTTAATTTCTGAAGGGATAGAAATTTCAGAAAAAGAAAAAAGCACAATTATTACAATATCAGAGTATTATAATTAAAACTACTATTAACAGTGATTTACCATAGTAGCTGCAAATCGGTAAGAAACATATTCGATTTGTAGCTTTACGATCTACTTTTTATAAAGCTCAATTTTTGAAAATAAATTTGAAGAAATTCAAACATTCAAAGTAGAATATAGGAAATCAGAAACCGAAGTTGACATTCATACAATATTAACTGCAAGAAAAAGGCATAATATCACTTTGTAAAATTCTTATGAGAATTGGCTAAGATTGTGCGATTTCTCCCTTCATTCAAAATAACAAGATTGTGTAATTTTAAAAAAATCAAAACTATTTGCATATTGTTGTCGCATATACTATATTTGCGACAACAATTTAATTTTAGAAAAAAATGAGAGAACTTACATTTGCATCACTACAGGTAAAAAATTTAGAAGCATCAAAAGACTTCTACGAAAAGAAATTAGGGTTTGAAGTTGGAAATACTAATCCGCAGGCTTGTATTTTTAAATACGACGAAGGAAAAGCAAGTTTTGCTATTCGTACTCCACTTGAACCTTTAGAAGATCGAGAATTAGGAATTGGCGTAGCGCTTTGGTTTGCTGTTAACGAAAATGTAGACGAACTAAAAGAGAAATACATCGAAAACGGAATAACAACGGCGGGACCAATTATAGATACTCCGTTTGGAAGAGCTTTTCATGTAAAAGATCTTGACGGTTATAAACTTACTTTTTTAGAGACAAAATAAAAGTAAATATCAGTAATTTTAGAAACAGATTAAGGAAGAAAAAATTTCCGTTATCCAATTTACTAAAGGTTCTGATGGCTATCTTTGAAACCAATAAACTTGATTTTTAATATTGACAAAAATGCTTCAACATTATTATGGCTAAGGAAATTAATTTTCATTTTAAAAGTCCAAAAGACAGTCCCGGATATTTACTTGGACAGCTAACCATGCTTTGGCAGCGCAAACTAAAAAAAGTTTTAGATCCGCTGGATTTAACGCAGACTCAATTTGTGCTGCTGGCTGCTTTAGGCTGGCTTTCAAAAAAAAGCGATTCTGTAACACAAATTGATATTGCGAACCAGAGTAATGCCGACAGAATGATGGTTTCAAAAGTATTGCGAACGCTGGAAGACAAAGGTTTTATTACAAGACACGAACATGAAACTGATACAAGAGCAAAAACCATTCGATTAACGAATACAGGCGAAACAATTTTGCAAAAAGGTCTTATTGAAGTAGAAAACGCCGATCTTGATTTCTTTTCTTCTTTAGATGAAAATCTTCCGTTGTTTAATTCTAATATGGCAAATCTTATTGACAGAAATAAGACAGAGTAAAAGTGTTTCGGTTTAAAAATACTTATCAGAAAAATTGTATTTTTGTTTACCGCTCCCAAAGAACAACTGTAACATACATTTAAAATCTGTTTTTTACAGTTCCGGTTTATTATACTTAATTATTATCTTTGAATTATGAGCACACTATCAAGACCAAAACACATAGGAAGAAATATTAGCCGTATTCGTGAACTTCGCGACATGAAACAGGAAGCTTTGGCGCAAGCTTTAGGCATTAGTCAGCAAACAATTTCTGCTATTGAAAACAGCGAAACTATAGACGACACAAGACTAGCTGAAGTTGCAAAAGCACTTGGAGTAACCGCAGAGGCTATTAAAAATTATTGTGATGATATGGTATTGAACATCATAAACAATACTTTTACCAATACTAGTCACGATAGTTCAACAATTAATTCAATTAATGTTCAACCTACTTTTAATCCGCTTGATAAAGTTGTAGAACTTTATCAAGAAAAAGAAAAACTTTATGAACGTTTGATCCAGACAGAAAAAGATAAAGTTGAATATCTCGAAAAAATAGTAAAAGGAAAATAACCTTTTAAAAGCATAAAAAAACTCCATTATTTCTAATGGAGTTTTTTATGCTATCAACCTCAACATTCATCATTCTGCAGTTTCTCACAAACTTTCTCAAGAAGTGACCTAGTCTGTTTAAAATATTTTATTTTATTATCGATCTCTTTAATCTTAGCCTTAAAAAGCTCAAGTGTTTCTGGTTTAGAATCTGTACTTTCGAACCAGCTGGTCAATATCTTTTTTATTTCTGCTAAAGTAAAACCTACTTCTCTTGCTTCTATAATGATTTCTAAACGTTCAATAGTATTACCATCGTAATGTTTATAGTTATTCGACACCACCTTTTCATCAGTCAATCCTTTGATCATTCCTAAATTCTCGTAATATCTAATCGTATGGATTGACAATCCTGTTCTTTTTGATAATTCGTTTATAAGCATAGTTTTATTTTTAAATGAAAAACAATAAAGCATAGAGCATAGTCTATACTTTATTGTTACAAATATACCAGCTTTTTTATCTTATCTAATATATTTATCTAACTCTTATTAAATCTAAATCCTGAAAGTCAAAACTAAAATCGATATTTGGAGAAATGCCTTTCATTTTAATAGATTGAGCTTTACCGTTTTCATCCAGAGAAAACATGGCTAATGCATCGCAATTCATAGCTTGATATTCCCATTTTACAGCAAATGTATTAGCATTATAAAAAGCCATCGGCCCATTTAATTTAGGCGAACGGTAGGATTTGAACCATAATTGTTTGTTCTTTTCAAATACTTCAATTTCGCCAAACCATTTGTCTGCATAAACACCTATAAAGTCTTCGTTTTTTATTTTTACATTTTTTGACAGCTTAACTTTTTCCCAGACTTTTTTGGTTACATCGTCACCTGTATTTCTATCTTCCTTCATCCATTCTACTAATTTATCTGTCCAGCCAAAATCGTCTAAACCTAAATAACTGTCTGAAATCGTATTAGAAACTGCTGAAAAAAGTCCTGCTCCGCCATTTTCAGTATTGGTTAAAACTACAATCCCTAAATTGAGATCCGGATACATGGTTACAATAGAAAGCATTCCCGGCAGACCTCCGGTATGCGATACTTTTAAATTTCCTTTTTCATCAGATACCTGCCAGCCCAAACCATATCCGTTAAAATGAAAATTATATCTTGAGTTTTCATCTGATTCCTGAACCGTGTGGATTCTCCACATTTCTTTATGGTTTTTTAAAGAAAAAAGTGTTGTTTTTGGGTCTTCTCCATATTGGCCTTTATTCAAACGAACAATCATCCATTTTGCCATATCTGAAGCATTAGAAAATATACCGCCCGCAGCAGCATTCATTTGATCTCCAAAACCGTCAATTGTTTTTATCGTTCCGGATTCAGATGAATGTGAAACCGCAAAATTAGATTTGTCCTTTATCAAACTGCTTCCCACAAACGTATTATTCATTTGCAAAGGAGTAATGATTCTTTTTTGTACAAATTCTTCATAACTCATACCGCTTACCCTTGCAATTACTTCTCCTGCTACGATATAAAGCAAATTATCATAATCAAATTTGGTTCTAAAAGCCGAAACGGGTTTAAAATACTGAAAACTCGTCAAGACATCTTTAATGGTAAAATTAGACCCATCAGGAAAAAACATCAAATCCCCCACTCCTAAACCTAGTCCGCTCCGATGAGTCAATAAATCCTGTATGTTGAAATTTTCGGTTACATAATCGTTATACATTTTAAACTCCGGGAGATAATCTCTTACTTTATCGGTCCATTTTATTTTTCCTTCATCTTCTAAAATAGAAAGCGCTGCTGTGGTAAAAGCTTTACTGTTTGAGGCAATTTGAAAATTAGTATTTTCATTTACTGCTTTTTTTGTTTCTACAGAACCAACTCCATATCCTTTTAAGTGAATTATTTTTCCATCTTTAACAACAGCAATTGATGCGCCTGCCACTTTAAACTTTTTCAGGGCAGATTCCATCAAAACATCAATTTGCTGCGATGTTAATTGAGCAAATGCCGTTGCAGATGAAAAACAAATGCAGATCACTGATACTAAAAAACTATTTACTTTTTTCATTTTATGGTTTTAATAAGAGATTCAAGTGTAGATTCTTTTTGATTTATTACAATCAACTGGCTTTTGTCGTCGAGAAGGATTTTTTCTGCAAACTCCTTGTCTGCTTTAAACTGCCATTTTTTTAATTCCTTAAATTTACTTTTTATTAGTTTTAGCTTTTGAGAATTGTTTTTAGAAATTATGATCACTTTTGTCAATGGTGTTTCCTGCATTTTCTCAATACTGGTTTCTGTTATTTGATCTTCATATTGTGTTCTGGAACGATAACGAAACATTTTATTTATGACATCAAAATCTTTTTCGTTTTCAGAAATCACATATCTGTAAGTCATGATATTATCCAGTTCATTGATCCAATTTGGAAAATTTACTTCATAAGCCTGAATATAATTATCAATGAAATTTTTATCCATTGGCTTTTTCTCATCAATATATTCTTTAACTAATGGATAAATCTGCTTGGCCATAAGATTTATATACTTTTTGTTGTACCAATCGTAAGTATCCATTTTTCCGTCTAACTGCCCATAAACATAGCCATTGCCTAAAGCCGTTGCCAAAACTTCATTCATTAATTGATAAGCATAATTACTGCATTTCGATTTATTTTCTTTAAAATAAGTATCGATTTGAGTTTTTACCTCAAGCGATTGTTCATCATAAATAATATGATAGGTTTCGTGAAGCATTACGCTGAATAAATCTTTATAGGATTTTAGATCTGTTTGTATCGCGCTGATAAAATTGTTACAAAACGCCTGCGCTGTAAAACCTTTAGAATTTGGGAGCGGATAAAAAGCAATTTCAAACGGAATTGCATTATCCCAGCTTGAGTTATAAAATACCAATCCTGTATTAAAGTAGTTTTCTATCTGATGTTCATTGGAATATTTTGTAATTTCTTCCAATTGTTTTTCAAACTTTTCTTTATTCGGATTATAAATGAGTTCGTTGTAAATTGGCGTAAATTCTGAAATGCTTTCTGCCAAATCAATCAAGGTTTTATTTGGAATAATCCCAACAGAACGAATTTTAAAACTTCCTAAATCTCCAGTCTCGATTAGATTTTTTTTGAGGATATCTTCTGTCTGCATTGTTTTCTTTGATCCATACGGAAATTCTTCAAACCTATAACTGTAGTCAATTCTTAGTTTTTCGAATTTTGAAATTACGTTTTTGTATTTATCCGTATTGTATTTTGATTTCTGAAATTCGGTTTTAAAAACATTATCAGGATAATTTTCAGAGAGATTCTGCAAGAAAATAAAAACCGCTAATTGTTCAGAATATTTAATTTTAAAAGTTGTTTTTTGCCCAAATGCAAAAATTGTCAAAAATAAGAATGCAAGTAAAAATCTGTTCTTCATCCTGTTTATACGGCTGTTAAAATGGTGGTTTATTTGTTTTTGGTTGTTATTCTACTTTTCTTATCTCATAAAAAAAGTATTTATCTTGCTAATATATAAGAAATATCTTTATTAAAACTAAACTCAAAAATCTTATCCTTCAACCAAACAAATCTCAAAAACCGTTTTTTCATTCTCGGTTTTAAATGAAATATAACCGCCGTGTGCTTCTATGATGTTTTTGGAAAGCGTTAAACCAATTCCGGCGCCTTCATTTCGGGTAGTAAAAAAAGGCAGGAAAATTTTATTTTCAATTTCTTTTTCAATCCCATTACCGTTATCGGTTATTTTAATGAAGATTCTGTTTTCTTTGGCTTCCGCCGAAATTAAAATCTTTTTCTTGCTGGTATTTTTTAAAGCGTTTATCGAATTTGTCAAAAGGTTAATGATAACTTGTTCGGTTTGCTGCGCATCAACATTTATCAGGCGTTTTAAAGAGATTAAATTCTCTACTTCAATGCCGTCTTTTTTAAACAACGGATTCATGATTTGAAGACAATTATCAATCAAATCCTTTAATTCTGTTTTTTCTTTTTTAGGAGAAGGAAGCATCGCCAGTTTTCGATAACCTTCAACAAATTTCTGTAAATGGTCACTTCGCCTTAACATGGTTTCGACGCTGTTTTTAATATCTTCCAGATCTTCTGCCGAAAGCGAATCTTGTTCTACCAAATCCTGCAGGTTTTGACAAATAGAACGAATGGGCGTTATAGAATTTAAAAGCTCATGTGAAATTACTTTCATCAAATTTACCCAGGCATCTTTTTCTTTTTTCTCGACAACATTCTGGATCGAATCTAACAAAACGATATAATAATCACGTTCGAAAATCTCAGTTCTTGAAGCCTGCAAAACAAAAGTCTGGTTATTTTGTTCGTTGATGCTGATTTCTACAGATGTTTTTATTTCGTGAAAATCGTCAACTTCGATAATTTCACAAAGTGATGGCAGCTGATTTTTAAGATATTTCCATTTTGAAACTTTGGGCACATTAAAATGAGAAGAAAAATAATCGTTCATCAAAAATATATCCCAGTCATTATCGTGTTTTTGTAAAATGATAATTCCGGTTTCGATGTTGTTTAAAATAGAACGGTAAATAATATCTTTTGAAATTTGTTCGTTCTGCCTGTTCTTCAAAGTATCGTACAATTGAAACAAGTCATTGTAATTACTATTCTCTTTATGCTTTTTAAAATCTGATGAAAAATCATCCTGAAGTATCGAAGCAATAGTTTTATTGTAAATCAAAACAAAATTTCGAACATAAAAATACATTTCGCGAATGAGCAGAAAAACAATAAAAAAGCCAAATATGCCCGTAAAAAACAAACCGATTTTAAAGAAATAAATCGAAATTTCGATCGCTGCAATAATAGCCAGTAATCGAAAAAAAAGCAGTTTATAGGTTTGCAGCGTTTTAAACATACTAATTAATATTGATATTATATTTCTCTAAACGTCTGTACAACGAACCTCTTGACAAACCCAGCTCTTCGGCTGTTTTGCTGATATTGTTATTATGTTTAATCAGTGCTTTTTCGATCGCCGCTTTTTCTACAGACGAAAGCTGAATATCGTCGGGGTTTTCATCATAAGGCGTTATGATTTCTAAATCCAGATCTGAAACGGTGATTTTATTGTTTTCGCAAAGAATAACGGCGCGTTCAATTTTATTTTCCATTTCGCGGATATTTCCGTTCCAGGCATGATTTTCAATTTGTTCTAATACCTTTTTGTCAAAAGTAATTTCACCTCTTCCGTATTTATCCCTCATTTTTTCCAGAAGATATTCTGCCAGCGGAATTTTATCTTCGTTTCTCTCTCTTAACGGAGGCAAAACTATTTCCATTGTATTGATTCGGTAATACAAATCTTCTCTAAAATTTTTATCGGCAACTTCCAGTTTCAAATTCAAATTGGTCGCCGTAATAATTCGCACATTTAAAGGTCTTGCTTTTGTTTCTCCTAATCTGGTTACGGTTTTGGTTTGAATAACCTGTAATAATTTTGACTGCAAATGCAATGGCACGTTTCCTATTTCATCTAAAAAAATAGTGCCGTTCTGCGCCATTTCAAAACGTCCCGGTGTATCTATTTTGGCATCGGTAAAAGCGCCTTTAGCATAACCAAACAATTCGCTTTCGAAAATATTCGAATTCAAAGAACCCAAATCGACGGCAATAAACGGATTGTTTTTTCTTTCGGACTGACTGTAAATATGATGCGCCAAAACAAATTTCCCAGTTCCGTTTTCTCCCAAAATCAAAACATTTGCATCGGTTTTGGCAACTTTATCGGCAAGTGAATAGGCTTTTTTTATAATTTCAGAAGTTCCAACAAAAAAGTCGTTTTCGTTTTCAATCTCTTTGTTCTTTTTTTGTTCTTTACGGGATTTGTCTACCGCCTGCTTTACAGATTCTAATAGTTTTTTGTTTTCCCAGGGCTTTAAGATATAATCAAAAGCGCCCGCTTTTAATCCTTCAACTGCGGTTTCTACTTTTCCAAAAGCTGTCATTAAAATTACAACTGTTTTTGGCGAAAGCGTTTTTATTTCTTTTAATAAATAGAGTCCTTCCCTTCCATCTTCAAAACCTATCCTGTAATTCATGTCGAGCAAAACAACATCAATGCTGTTTTGAGATAGTAATTCGACTATTTTTTTCGGATTATTTAAGGTATGAATGTTCTCAAAATACTTTTTCAGATATACTTTTGAGGCAAAAAGAATATCTTCCTGATCGTCGATGATTAAAATTGAAGCGTTTGTTTTTTTCATTATTGTTCAGTTTTGGACAAAAAGTGTCCAATTATGGACATTGTGATTTTTTTTGAAAAAATAAAATTTTAAAAATTAAGCAGTTACAAGATTTAATTTCTTGGCACGAAAATCACATTTCTACTCGTAAATCATTAATTATTAAAGTCTTTCAGAGGTAAAAATAACAAAATAAATATCTATCAGCCGTATTATTAATTATCTTAATTTTCCGACTGTGTTTCTTTTACTTCTGAAGATCAAAAAACGAACATCAATCAAATTTTAAAAAATCAATTATGATTACCATCAAAAATCTTTCAAAAATTTTTAGAACAGAAGAAATAGAAACAAAAGCTTTAAGTGAAGTTTCATTAACCATAAACGAAGGCGATTTTGTATCGATAATGGGGCCGTCGGGAAGCGGGAAATCTACTTTATTAAACATTATAGGACTTTTAGACAGTGCTACTGACGGAAGTTATACCTTACTCGATCAGGAAATGGTTGGACTAAAAGAGAACCTGAAATCAAAAGCCAGAAAAAAGAATATCGGTTTTATATTTCAGAATTTTAATTTAATAGATGAATTATCTGTTTATGATAATATCGAATTACCATTGCTTTACAATAAAATTCATGCTTTTGAAAGAAAGAAAAAGGTAGAAGATATAGCTAATATATTGGGTATTTCACATCGTTTGAAACATTTTCCGCAGCAGCTTTCTGGAGGTCAGCAGCAGCGTGTGGCCGTTGCAAGGGCTTTAATCACTAGCCCTAAAATTATTCTGGCCGATGAGCCTACAGGAAATCTGGATAGCAAAAACGGAAATGAGGTAATGGAATTATTAACAGATCTTCATGCAAGCGGTTCTACAATTTTGATGGTTACACATTCTGATTATGATGCTTCATTTTCTCAGAAAACAATTTTAATGAAAGACGGTGTTATTCTTTCAGAGAAATTAAATCATAAAAATGTTGATGTTTTGGTAACTTCTAAAAATTAGGATCATGCTTAAAAACTGGATCAACATATTTATATACCACATCAAAAACAATAAGCTTTTTACAGCTTTGAATGTTTTAGGTTTGAGTATTGGAATCGCAGGTTTAATTTTTGCGATTTTATATTGGAACGATGAACAAAGTTACGATCAATGGAATCCTAACAAAGACAATATCTTTTTAGTTGCGAACCAAATGGACGCGACTACATACTGGGCATCAAGTTCGGCACCAATAGGACCTGCCATAAAAGAGATAAATCCTGAAGTAGCATCTTACTGTTATTTGAGCGGTGATTACGACAATGAAATCATTCGTTTTAATAACAAAAAAGTACAGTCAGATAAAATAATTGCGGCGCAAAAAAACTTCTTTGAGTATTTCCCTTATTCATTTATCGAAGGAAATTCAAAAACTGCATTACCAGATATAAACAGTATTTGTTTATCTCAAGATTTGGCGGCTCAGCTTTTTGGAAACGAAACTGCTTTGGGCAAACAAGTTGTGCTGAAAGGTAAAAACCTAATCGTAACAGGTGTTTACAAACTCGATAAAAAATCAGCTTATAACCCGTCCTGTGTGGTTAACTTTATGGATGAACGATTAAAAGGAAACGCTCAGGCCTGGGGTGATTTTCAATTTGTACTGTTATTAAAACTAAAAAATCCGAGTGAGCAAAAACGAGTAACTCAAAATCTTCAAAAAATATATTTTGAGAATATGACTTCTCGTTATGCTAAAAATCAAGGTATTTCACCAGAAGAATTTATTAAGAAATATGGCGAAGTAAAACCATGTTTAGAATCGTTGTCGTCTATTCGCCTGCATACCAAAACCGGCGGTTTGGCAGAACCTAAAGGTAATTATCAATTTCTGCTTATCATGGTTGGGTTATCGGTTTTAATTTTAATCTTATCCATTGTAAATTATGTCAATTCAGCTACGGCAAATGCTGTAAAAAGAGCCAAAGAAGTTGGAGTGCGCAAAATTATCGGCGCTTCAAAAACAGCTATTGTCAAACAATTTATTTTTGAAACCGCAGTAATCGCTTTGCTTTCCATTTTAATATCGCTAGTTATTGTAGAACTTTCTCTGCCTTATTACAATGCTTTTTTAGAAAAATCTCTTGCATTGCAAAGCAGTCAGTTTTATTTACAGCTTGTGGTTATATTCGTTATTACTGTAATACTGGCAGGGATATTTCCGGCTGTTTATGTTTCTAATTTTGAATCGCTAAAAGTATTGAAGGGGAATTTTGGTAGAAGCAAAAGCGGTGTCTGGCTTAGAAACGGTATGCTTATTTTTCAATTTGCAGTAGCTGCCTTCTTTATTGTTGGATCTTATGTTGTATACGAACAAATAGATCTTATGAACTCGAAAGATTTGGGTTTTAACGGCAAACAGATTCTTAATATTTCATACCGAAATATCTATGGCGAAGGAATAACTAATAAAGACCGTTTTGAACGATACAGTATTATTAAAAACCAATTGCAGCATATAAAAGGAGTTCAGCAGGTTTCGAGCGCCGGTTTTGTTTTAGGAAATGGAGCAAGGTCTGTAATTTCTTATCACTATAAAGATCTAAATATTGACGGCAGTAATATGCCAATCGATTTTGGACTGCTGGAAATGATGAAAATTAAAATTGTAAAAGGACGTTCTTTCAATCCAGAATTTGCTCAGGATACCATTTCTTCAATGTTAATTAATGAAACAGCTCTAAAATTATTAAATGAAAAAGATCCGATAGGCAAAAAAGTACACTGGAACGGACTAGATGCCATTATTGTTGGAGTTGTAAAAGATTTTAATGTAGGAAACCCTGGAGAACCAATTCCTCCAATGTCTTTTTTCCATTTTAAAACTGTGCCTTGGTTTACAGCAAACTTAAATAATATTTACATCACTGCCGATCCTAAAACTATGCAGCAAACTATAGCTGGTATAGAAAATCTTTGGATCAAAAAAGTAGATCCGGATTATCCTTTTGTATACGATTTTGTTGATAAACAATACAAAAGATCATTCAGCAGTTATGTAAAACAAAAAAATCTTTTTTCTTTATTAAATATCATTGTTATCACAATTGCGCTTTTAGGATTATTTGCTCTTGCATCTTATTCTATAGAAAGACGAATGAAAGAAATCGCAATTCGAAAAACACTGGGTGCAGAAACCAATGTACTATTAAAAGAACTCTGTAAACAATATATTCTTTTTAGTGCAGTTGGTTTTTTAATTGCTTTATTTCCTGCTTATTATCTGCTAAATAAATGGCTGGAGAATTTCTCGTACAGAATTACGATTTCCATTTATCCGTTTTTAATTGGATTTACAGCTTTACTGGTTTTGACTTTATTGGTAGTTCTTTCCAGAGCGTATCAGGCAACTAAAGTTGATGTTTTGAAATATCTTAAATATGAATAATCATTACAGCTTTTGATTTTTCAGCAAACTAACTTCCTAAAAAACTATGATACTAAACTATATCAATATATTTATTTACCAGTTAAAACACAATAAACTATTTTCTACATTAAATATTTTAGGATTATCAATAGGAATTGCAGGGCTTATTTTTGCCCTGCTCTATTGGAACGACGAACATAGTTATAATAAATGGAATCCTGAAAAGGATAATGTTTATCAGGTTTTGGTTCAATTAAGTGATATGCCTGCCGTGGCTGAAAATTCAGTTCGGTTAAAAGCATGTTTAGAAAATGATCCTAATGTTGAAAATATTGTTTATGCTGATAATTGGTATAAAAAAGACAAAATCACTTATAAAGGAAAAAAAGAGACGGTAAATAAAATTATCAATGTCGAAAGTGATTTCTTTTCTCTTTTTCCTTTTAAAATAATTCATGGCAATGCCGCTTCAGCATTAAAAGACGGTTCGAGTATTGCAATTTCCGAAGACATTTCAAAAAGAATATTTGGCAATGAAAACCCAATTGGAAAACAAATCAATTGCCTTTCTGCTATGTATACAGTTCGTGCTGTTTATCGAGTTCCTGATAATTCTTCAATTATGCCTAATGTGGTTGTCAATAACATGAAGGATTTAGTTGATATTAATAAAAACCGAGGTCTTTTTGTTTTAAAAATTCTTTTAAAAATTAAAGATCCTTCGAAAATTGATGTGACTAAAAGAATGTTAGAAAAGGTTTATTATGATGAAATCATTGTAAAAAGTTCAAAAGAAGCGGGAATGACACCTGCCGAAATAGAGAAAAAGATTGGTCATTTTAAAATTTTTCTAGAGCCGCTTTCTGATGCAAGACTACATTCAATCGCTGACGGCTATCCAGAAGGAAGGGGAAATTACCAGTTTTTATGGATAATGGCAGGATTATCTGTGCTTATTCTTATTTTATCAATAGTGAATTACATTAACATGGCAACCGCAAATGCCATTAAACGAGCCAAAGAAGTTGGAATTAGAAAAATTCTTGGAGCATCAAAAAACGATATTGTGCTACAATTTATTTTTGAAACAGTTTTAATTTGCAGTTTCTCTATTTTGCTTGCTTTGGTAATTGTAGAACTTACTCTGCCTTATTACAATAATTTTCTGGATAAGAATTTAATGATCATTGGCAGTCAGTTTTATCTGCAATTGATTCTTATTTTTATTCTCACCATTTTAACCGCTGGTATATTCCCGGCACTGTATGTATCTAATTTTGAAACTATAAAAGTATTAAAAGGCAATTTTGAAAGAAGTAAAAATGGTATTTGGCTTCGCAACGGAATGTTGATTTTTCAATTTGCGATTGCGGCCTTCTTTATTATTGGCTCCAATATCGTCTATGAACAAATACAATATTTAACTAATAAAGATTTGGGTTTTAAAGGCAGTCAGGTATTAGCCGTTTCATTAAATTTTCCGTCATCTTATTATGAAGGAGATGAAATTGGCAAAAAGATTTTCAGCCGATACACTGCCATCAAAGAAGAACTATCTAAGATAAAAGGTGTTGATAAAGTTTCTACGGGTTTAGTTTCCTTTGACGGAAATGATACTTCTTTAGCGCCAATTTGGTATAAAGACGAACTTTTTAAACAAAAAGCAATTGGATTAGATTATGGAATGCTGGATTTAATGAAAATAAAAATAATAAAAGGAAGGGATTTCGATAAAAAAATAGCTTCTGACACTACCAGTTCTGTTTTAATAAATGAAACAGCCTTAAAACTGATGAACATTAAAGATCCCATTAATACTGAAATTAGAATTGGTAATCAGCCCATGAAAATCATTGGTATTGTTAAGGATTTCAATTTGCTAAGTCCTGAATCTGCCGTTTTGCCAATGACTTTTTATCATATCAAAAGTTTGGATATGGCGGGAGAAATCAATACGGTTTATATAAAATTAAAATCAGATAATATCCAAAATACGATTTCTTCTATTGAGGATTTCTGGAAAACAAAAGTAGATACTGAATATCCTTTTCAATATGATTTTGTAGACAAACAATATGCAAGAACTTATGAAACTTACACCAAGCAAAAGAATTTGTTTTCACTGCTTAATATTGTAGTAATTCTAATTGCACTATTTGGTTTATTTTCTCTTGCATCATATTCTATACAAAGACGAATGAAAGAAATTGCGATTAGAAAAACACTGGGTGCCGAAACGAATACTTTGCTTAAAGAATTATCTAAACAGTATGTCTTTTACTGCATAATTGGATTTTTAACTGCATTGTTTCCCGTTTACTATTTTCTAAAAAAATGGCTTGACAACTTTGCATTCAGAATTGAGATAAGCGTATTTCCGTTTATTCTTGGGTTTACAATTTTAATGGTTCTGACTTTATTAATTGTATTATCAAGAGCTTATGCAGCAGCCAAAACGGATGTTTTGAAATACTTAAAATATGAGTAAAAAGTTCATTTAATTTTTTTATAAAAGACATTAATTCAGATTTAAAAAAAAGACTCCAATAGATTATTGGAGTCTTTTTTTATCAATTAGAACTTTTTACCAAGGACTTACCCCAGTTTCATCTTCAATATCATTGCTGAAAAATTGTCCCGTTGGTCCATTTTCATTAGTTAATGTATGTTTGATAATAAAAGATGCTGCACTTTCTACAGTCCCGGGACCACTATGATGATTGAAGTCTGTTGCCGTATAACCCGGATCGATTGCATTTACTTTAAAAGATAAATCTTTTAGTTCATAAGCCAGTACAATGGTATATGCATTTAATGCTGTTTTTGAAGTTCCATAAGCCGCCGATTTAAAATCGTAATATTTCCATGATGGATCACTATGCAGAGTTAAAGAACCAAGTCCTGAAGTAATATTACTGATTCTTGGACTGTCTGATTTTTTAAGCAATTCCAAAAAAGCCTGAGTAACGCTTATAACACCAAAAAAGTTAGTTTCAAATACATTTTTAATGTCTTTAACACTGGTGTCTGAAGCAGTTTGAGGAAACTGGCCGCCGCTTATTCCTGCATTGTTGATTAGGATATCTAATTTTCCCTGCTCACTTTCTACAATATTTTTTGCTGTCAAAATTGAATCCGGATTGGTAACATCAATTTGAATCGCTTTTATATTTTGAAAACCATCTTTGTTTAATTCTTTTACAATTTCGTTTCCTTTGTCAAGATCACGGCTTCCTAAATACACAAACAATCCCTGTTTTGAAAGCTGTTTTGTTATTTCTAATCCTATGCTTCTATTTGCTCCTGTTATTAATACTGATTTCATTTTTAAATTGTTTTAAAATTATAATACAAAGTTGGTTACTTTAAAAATGGAATCATTTGCCATTTGGCAAAAAGCAGTTTAACGAATGTTTTTTCTAATTCTGCTTAAAGACGATTGTGTAATTCCTAAATAAGATGCCACATAAGATAACGGAATGCGATTGATAACGTTGGGATAGATTTTTAAAAACATTAAATAACGCGTAGTAGCATCTTCTGAAACCAGCGGACTTCTTCTTTCTACTTTTTGTCTCAATGCTTTCGAAATAATTCTGTGTACAATGGCATCCCAGCCAATTATTGTTTCTAACAGTTCTTTCCAGTCTTTTTTAGAAAAAACCAGCAATTTACAATCTGTTATCGCCTGCACATAAGCATTGGAACAAATATCATTATCGAAACTTTCCATATCAACAACCAGATTATTTTCGTCGATAAAATATTTGGTAATTTCCTCGCCTTTGTTATTGTAATAACAAACGCGGGTAATTCCTTCTAAAACAAAACCAACCTGCTGGGCAATTTTTCCGGCTTCTGAAAAATATTCATCTTTCTGAAGTTCCAATACAGTTGTTTTACTTGCAATTAAATCCAGCTGATGCTGATTTAAAGTCCCAAATTGCAATATATAATCTATAAATTCTTTCATAGAGGCAAGTTAATCAAAGTTATTGGTGCAGAATTTGCCATTTGGCAAAAACGATTCAAAACATAAAAGTTATTTTCCCAGTAAATTTTCGGTACTGGCTAAAAAATCTTCCGTGGCTTTTTCAATATCAATATTCATTCTTTCGGCCAAAACCGTAAGCCACCAAATGGATTCTCCTAATTTATGTTTGAGTTCCTGTTCTGTGTTTCCTTTTGGCCATCTTCCCTGCTGCGACATTACGTTACGGCCAATTAAGCCGGCATCTGTCAAAAATGCCAATGCATCTTCTTCTATTGTCCATTCGCTTCCGTGATGCGATAATTCTAATTCGTGATAACGCTTTCTTATTTCTAAAGAACGTTCTTTGAGCTGTTCAAAATTTATTGATGCCATAATTTAATTTTTATTGAATTGTTCCTGAAATGCGATTGGACTTAAATTCGTTTTTTTCTTGAATAATTTATTGAAGGACTGCGGATGTTCAAAACCTAGTTTATAGGCAATCTCAGACATTGAAAAAGTTCCTTTCATGATATAATCTTTTGCTTTTTCTATCAATTTATCATGAATAAACTGCTGTGTATTTTGTCCCGAAAGATTCCGAAGCAGATCGCTTAAATATCTGGCAGACAAACCTAATTCATCGGCCACAAACTGAACGGTTGGCAAACCATTTTCAAGCGTTTTTTCGTTATTAAAATAATCTTCCAGTAAAATTTCCAGTTTTGAAAGCACATCATTGTTAACTGCTTTTCGGGTAATAAACTGCCTGTTATAAAATCGATTACTGTAATTAAGTAAAAGTTCGATCTGCGAGATAAGAACGTCCTGACTAAAAGTATCAATTCGTTCTTTTAATTCATTTTGAATATTAGCAAAAACTCCTAAAATAGTTTCTTTTTCATTTTCTGATAAATACAAAGCCTCCGATGCTGTATATGAAAAGTATCCATACTTTTTAATATTAGCATTTAATGTATAAGGCCGTATAAAATCAGGATGAATATTTAATGACATGCCGCTGTAATCCGCCTCTTCTTCCTGCATTTTTAAAATTTGTCCCGGTGAAACAAATGACATGCCGCCTTCCTCGAAATCATAAAAACCATGTCCATATCGAAGCTTTCCCGAAAAATGAGTTTTAAAAGAGATTTTATAAAAATCTAAAATAATTCCGTTTTCAAAATCTTTTGGGTCAAATACTGCTTCGCCATAATTCAAGATACTAATAAGCGGATGCATAGGTTTTGGCTGTCCCATCGCTTTATGAAGTTCTGATATCGAATGAAATATTTTAGGTTGATTTTTCATCTCACAAATTTATAAAATGTTCGACTGGCGCAATGTTCCAGCTCACAGTACTTTGGTCAATCATGTCATGTACAACAGAATCGCTGAGTTCTGTCATTAATTTATGCATCGCATCTGTGCCTTCTGCTGCACTGTCCCAAACTAACATATCGTAAACTATTCCTTTTTTCAATTCAAAAATGGTTCTGGAACGAAATCCTTTTTGAAGTTTTAAAAATTCATCGATTGCTGCATTGGCTTCAATAAATTGCTGCATTGTAAAACCATTTAATTTAAAAGTCGTTAATTCTATTGCTTGATTTTTCATCTTATTTTAAATTAAAAAGTAAACATTGCTTTAATATTTTGAACCTGGGCTTCAGCACCATTTTTCAATCTTTCATTGTATAAAGCATTTGCATCATTTCCGGCAATATATCGCAATTGATTTTTATTATCTGTCGCTGCTTCATATATAATTTGAGCAACATCTTCTGCTTTTGTATAATTCTCTAATTGTTCGGCGCTGTAACCTTTACTAACTTCTGCGGTTAATTTTTCATACGCTTGGTGCTGACCTACTTCCATAGAGCGAATTGCAAAATCGGTTTTCATGCCGCCGGGAGCAACAACTTTAACCTGAATTCCAAATTGAGTTAATTCTGATGCCAGACTTTCTGAAAAACCATCGACACCAAATTTAGTTGCGCTGTAAATAGAACAAGTTGGAAATCCAATTAAACCAAAAGTAGAAGTAACATTTATAAAAGTACCGCTTTTTTTCTCACGAAAATGCGGTGTAAAAGCTTTTGAAATTCTAATAACTCCAAATAGATTGGTAACAATCTGGCGTTCGATTTGAATTTCGCTTAAAGATTCTAAAGCACCAATCAACCCGTAACCGGCATTATTTAATACAACATCTACAGAATATTTTTCTGTAATGCTTTTTATTGTTTCTGTAATTAGTTCTGAATTTGTAACGTCAAGCGGTAATACAATTACGTTTTCTAATGAAGTTAATTCTGTTTCCTTTTCAGGATTTCGCATTGTGGCAATTACCTGCCAGCCTTTGCTTTGAAATAATTTTGCTGTTGATTTTCCTAAACCAGTCGAAGCTCCTGTAATAAAAATTGTCTTTTGCATTTTTAATTGTTTTAAAATTATAATGCAAAGATCAGCCGAAGCCTGAAGCTGTTTTTAGCCAATTTGGACAATTGATTAGCCAAAAAGACGATTAGGAAAATAATTTATTCTTTTGTGAGTCGGTCTAACTCTTTCAATAAAGTCGGCATTCTGAATTCACCCGCCATACTTTCAACTTTTTGAAAAGCTTCTTCCAAATCAATTCCTATAGAAGTTATGAATAATGGTTTTGCACTGTCGCCTCTCAGCAAAGCTTTTTTATCTTTTTCGATACTCGCAAAATTAGTTTTGGCTACACCAATAATAGGAATCTCTTTATTTAGTTTTTCATATAAATGGCCGCCTAAACCGTATTTTTTATCATCATCTAAATACACAAATCCATCAACGATAATCGCTTCGATATTTTTTAAATCGATTTGATTTAACAAACTAAGAATACACGGAAGTTCTCTTTTATAGAATTCTCCCGGAATATATTCTGAAACATTATCAATTATCTCGGTATGAACTTTAAAGTTTTTATCTTCATTCCAATTCTCAAATTCAAGGCAGACTGTTTTTGCTTTATTATCAAAATAATATGTATCGAAGGCTAATATCATGTTTTTATTTAATCTTAAACTTTTAATGAACCGCGAAAACCTCTTGCGGCATAATACGAATCGGCACCATTATGATACACAAAAACAGTATCATAACGAAAATCTGAAAAAATCGCACCGCCAAGTTTTCTAATATTTACAGGAGTTAAAATCCAGCTTGAAGTTTTTGTATCAAATTTTCCAAGTTTTTGAAGGTTTCGATATTCTTCTTCATTCAAAATTTGAATTCCCATTTCCTTTGCCATATTTATGGCACTGTCTTTGGGCTTATTTTCTTTTCTTTTTTCTAATGCTTCGTGATCGTAACAAATACTTCTGCGGCCTTTTGGGCTTTCTGCAGCACAATCATAAAAGATATATTCATTTGTTTTTTCATCAAAACCTACAACATCCGGCTCGCCTTCAGTTCTTTCCATTTCGTCAAGAGACCAAAGTTTTTCAGGATTAGCTTTTAGTTTTAACAGAACTTTTTCCCACTCAATATTTTGATGACGATGTTTATTATTTTCAAAACGTTTTTCTAAAACATTCAATAATGATTCCTGTTGTTCTGATGACAATTTATTTGTTTGACTCATCTTTCTTTATTTTATGTTATCACAAATAATTTTAAAAACACGGCTGTATCTTTTACTAATCATTAAGTCCTTTGCCGTCTAATATATTTGGAATATTCTTTTCTACTCTCGATTCTCTGGTTTTAGACTGTTTTGGCTGAGAAAAATGAAGTAAATAGGCTCTTTGTCTTCCGGGAGTTAAAGCATAAAAAGCTTTTTGGAGATTTGGCATTTCATTCAGTTTCTTTTGGAATTCCTCAGCAACTTCAAATTCTGATGTTTTTTTCAACTCCACTTTCAAACCTGCTTTTTCAACTTCTACAGCCTGATAAATGTAAGTTTTTAAAACCGCTTTCAAATCAATTACTTCCTGAAGATTTGTAAATCGTATTTGACGTGCTGTCTGGACATTTTCAGATTGTTGAATCAAAATACGGTCAGTATCTTTTAACAAAGCTCCTTTGAAAAACAAAAAAGCACAATATTCTTTAAAAGAATGAATTAAAACAATATTAGCATTTTGAAAAGTATAACATGGAACTCCCCATTTTAATTCTTCGGTTAACTGGCATTCAAGAGAAATTGTTCTCATTAAATTTAACTCTTGCTGCCATTTATCAGCTTTATCAAAAAAGAAATCAACTTTTGGGTTTTCTACACTTTTTGACATTTCATTTCACTTTAAATTAATATCCAGAAAGTTTTTATAATAAATATAATACTTGATAGAATTTATATCCTACTCCAAATGTAGCAAATCTCAAAAAGAGTGAAGATTATATTTTGAGGGTTTTTAAATTTTTCAATAACGAAATATTTCTTTATTGCTTGTTCTGTTTCATCGTCTAATTTCTGAAAACTATTAATAGCATCAATAAGCTGTTTCATATCATGAATGATTATGAAACAAATTTATCAATAATTAAAATGATTTTTAATGAACTTGAAATAATCAAACTATCGCAAAACGCAAAAACAACAAATAATGACTTTTCAGACGCTAAATTAAAAAGGGTGATATTTCTTGTTCTAAATTCAAAAACAATAAAACTAAAGGAGAAAAACAATGTAAAACACAAAGAGAGTAATTGATCTTAGGAGAATATTTTCACAACAGCTATCGGCAACAAATCCAAAACAGCTATAAAACAAAAAATCCTCATCAAGTAAATGATGAGGATTCTTAAAA
>NZ_JBQEMU010000010.1:0-65032 GCF_052044235.1 Flavobacterium sp. 22659 | reverse complement strand
TGAACTTCGCAGGTTCGAATCCTGCTCTCCCCACAAAAAAAAGAAGTTTAAGATTTCGGATTTTAGATTTTAGGTTTTTAAAAGTCTAAAATCAGAATTCAAAAATCTAAAATCAGAACTCTCTGCCGGTGTAGCTCAGGGGTAGAGTGCTTCCTTGGTAAGGAAGAGGTCTCGGGTTCAAATCCCGACATTGGCTCAAGTAAGTAGGAAATTGAAAATTAATATATAACTAAGATTAAAAATTAAGTAAAATGGCAAAGGAGAATTTTAATCGTTCCAAACCGCACTTAAACATAGGTACAATTGGACACGTAGATCACGGAAAAACTACATTAACTGCTGCAATTACAAAAGTATTGTCAGATGCTGGTTACTGTCAAGCAAAATCGTTTGATCAAATCGATAACGCTCCAGAGGAGAAAGAAAGAGGTATTACTATTAATACATCACACGTAGAGTACGAAACAGCTAACCGTCACTACGCTCACGTTGACTGTCCAGGTCACGCGGATTACGTAAAGAACATGGTTACTGGTGCTGCTCAAATGGACGGTGCTATCTTAGTAGTTGCTGCTACAGATGGTCCAATGCCACAAACTCGTGAGCACATCCTTTTAGGACGTCAGGTTGGTATTCCAAGAATCGTTGTTTTCATGAACAAAGTGGATATGGTTGATGATGCTGAGTTGTTAGAGCTTGTTGAAATGGAAATTAGAGATTTATTATCTTTCTACGAATATGATGGAGATAATGGTCCTGTAGTTCAAGGTTCTGCTTTAGGAGGATTAAACAATGATCCAAACTGGGTACCTAAAATTATCGAATTAATGGAAGCTGTTGATAACTGGATCGAAGAGCCAGTACGTGACGTTGCTAAACCATTCTTGATGCCAGTTGAGGACGTATTTACAATTACAGGTCGTGGAACTGTTGCTACAGGTCGTATCGAAACTGGAGTTGCTAACACTGGAGATCCTGTTGAGATCATCGGTATGGGAGCTGAAAAATTAACTTCTACTATTACAGGAGTTGAGATGTTCCGTAAAATCCTTGATAGAGGTGAAGCTGGAGATAACGTAGGTTTATTGTTAAGAGGTATTGATAAAGCTGATATCAAAAGAGGTATGGTTATTATTAAGCCAGGTTCAGTAAAACCACACGCTAAATTCAAAGCTGAGGTTTATATCTTGAAAAAAGAAGAAGGTGGACGTCACACTCCATTCCACAATAACTACCGTCCACAGTTCTACGTACGTACAACTGACGTAACAGGAGTTATTTCTTTACCAGCAGGTGTAGAGATGGTAATGCCAGGTGATAACTTAACTATTGAGGTTGCTTTATTAAGTCCAATCGCTATGAACGTAGGTTTACGTTTCGCTATCCGTGAAGGTGGTAGAACAGTTGGTGCTGGACAAGTTACTGAAATCGTAGAGTAATCTATAATAATAAAAACAAAAGCCAGTTGATATCTTAACTGAATTCACTGGCTTTTTTAATTACGGGCGTAGTTCAAGGGTAGAATAGCGGTCTCCAAAACCGTTGATGGGGGTTCGAATCCCTCCGCCCGTGCAATAAAAAATATATCAAATGACAAAAGTTACTAATTATTTATCAGAGGCTTTCGAAGAGTTAAAGTCAAATGTTACTTGGCCTGCTTGGGCTGAGGTTCAAAAATTGACAATTGTTGTGGCTGTATTTTCGATTCTATTTGCTTTGGCAACATGGGGAGTAGACGAATTTTTTGCAAAAGCTTTGGCTGGATTTTTTAACTGGTTAAAAGGATAATTTTTTTGTGATGGCAGATAATAATGTGAAAAAATGGTATGTAGTTAGAGCTGTAAGCGGCCAAGAAAATAAGGTTAAAGCTTACATCGAAACTGAGATTGCCAGACTAGGGATGGAGGATTATGTTTCTCAAGTTTTAGTACCTACTGAAAAAGTGGTTACAGTAAAAGAAGGGAAAAAAATGTCTAAGGATAAAGTTTATTTCCCTGGATATGTTATGATTGAAGCTAACTTAGTTGGTGAGATACCTCATATTATTAAATCTATTACTAGTGTGATTGGTTTCTTAGGAGAAATTAAAGGCGGAGAACCTGTTCCTTTAAGACTTTCAGAGGTAAATCGTATGTTAGGTAAAGTGGATGAACTTGCTGTGAATACAGATACAAGATCAATTCCGTTCAGCTTAGGTGAAACAGTAAAAGTGATCGATGGTCCTTTTAATGGTTTTAATGGTACGGTTGAGAAAATCAATGAAGAAAAGCGTAAACTTGAAGTAATGGTTAAGATTTTCGGAAGAAAAACTCCATTAGAATTAAGTTTTATGCAAGTAGAAAAAGTATAATTTTTTGTTACACTATAATAAACCATTGTAATCGCTTCCATTGATTACAGTGATAAATTTTTTAAAAATGGCTAAAGAAATTAGTAAGGTAGTTAAACTACAAGTTAAGGGAGGTGCTGCGAACCCGTCGCCACCGGTTGGACCTGCTTTAGGAGCTGCTGGGGTTAATATCATGGAGTTTTGTAAGCAGTTCAATGCTAGAACTCAGGATAAACCTGGCAAAATTTGTCCAGTGCAAATCACTGTGTACAAAGACAAATCATTTGATTTTGTTGTTAAGACTCCTCCAGCAGCAGTTCAGTTAATGGAAGCTGCAAAGCTAAAATCTGGTTCTGGTGAGCCTAATCGTAAAAAAGTAGCTAGCGTTACTTGGGAACAAATTAGAACTATTGCTGAAGACAAAATGCCAGACTTAAATGCTTTTACAATTGAAAAAGCTATGAGTATGGTTGCTGGAACGGCTAGATCTATGGGTATAACTGTATCAGGAGATGCTCCTTTTTAATTAAGAAAAAGACATGGCAAAATTAACAAAAAAGCAAAAAGAGGCTGCTTCAAAAATTGAAAAGAACAAATTATACTCTCTAAAAGATGCCGCGGCATTATTGAAAGTTGTTGCTTCTGCAAAATTTGATGAGTCTGTTGATATCGCAGTTCGTTTGGGTGTAGATCCAAGAAAAGCGAATCAAATGGTTAGAGGTGTGGTAACTTTACCTCACGGAACAGGAAAGGATGTTAAAGTATTAGCATTGGTTACTCCAGATAAAGAGGCTGAAGCAAGAGAAGCTGGAGCAGATCATGTTGGTCTTGATGATTACTTACAAAAAATCAAAGATGGTTGGACAGATGTTGATGTGATCATTACTATGCCTGCTGTTATGGGTAAATTAGGTCCATTAGGTCGTATTTTAGGACCTAGAGGTTTAATGCCAAACCCTAAAACAGGTACAGTAACTATGGATGTTGCTAAAGCTGTTCAAGAAGTTAAAGCTGGTAAAATTGACTTTAAAGTTGATAAAACTGGTATCGTACACGCAGGAATCGGTAAAGTTTCTTTTGGAGCTGAGCAGATTGTTGACAACGCACACGAAATTATTCAAACATTAATAAAACTTAAACCAACTGCTGCTAAAGGTACATACATCAAAGGTATTCACCTTACAAGCACAATGAGTCCTGCTATTGCATTAGACCCAAAAGCAGTATAATTGGTAGTTAAAAATTTTTAGTATGACTAGAGAAGAAAAATCAATCGCGATTGAAAATTTAACTGCGCAGTTAGCTGGTACAAATATCATTTACATTTCTGATATTTCTGGTTTAAACGCAGAGACAACTTCAAACTTACGTAGAGCTTGTTTTAAAGCAGGTATCAAATTAGAGGTTGTAAAGAACACTTTGCTTGCAAAAGCAATGGAAGCTTCTTCTAATGATTATGGTGATTTACCTACAGTTTTATCAGGTAACAGTGCTATATTTATTTCTGATGTTGCTAATGCACCTGGAAAAATTATTAAAGATTTCCGTAAGAAATCTGATAAACCAGTTTTAAAAGGAGCTTACATCAATTCTGAAGTATATATTGGAGATAACCAATTAGATGCGTTAGCTACAATTAAATCTAAAGAAGAGCTTATTGGAGAAATCATTGGATTATTACAATCTCCAGCTCAAAGAATTATTTCTGCTTTACAAAACAAATTCGCAGGAAGCGAAGAAGAAGGAGCAGAGTAATTATCGTAAGGGAGTTTGCTTCCTTACTGCTTAATTAGCGCACAATAATTAAATTATATTTTTTACACAAATCATTTTAAACGATAGAAAAAATGGCAGATTTGAAACAATTCGCAGAACAATTAGTTAACTTAACAGTTAAAGAAGTTAACGAATTAGCAACAATATTAAAAGATGAGTACGGAATCGAGCCTGCTGCTGCAGCTGTAGTAGTTGCTGCTGGTGGTGGAGACGGTGCTGCTGAAGAAGCACAAACTGAATTTACAGTTGTATTAAAAGATGCAGGAGCTTCTAAATTAGCAGTTGTAAAATTAGTTAAAGAATTAACTGGTTTAGGTCTTAAAGAAGCTAAAGATGTAGTTGACGGTGCACCAAGCAACGTTAAAGAAGGTGTTTCTAAAGAAGAGGCTGAAGGTCTTAAAAAATCTTTAGAAGAGGCTGGAGCTACTGTTGAGCTTAAATAATTAAACTCAGTTTAAGAACTAGGTTTAGGTCTTGAGTTAACACTCAAAGACCTAAACCATTTTTCGTATAATAAAATATATTAAGTTTTATTATCCCATAGTTTAAAATACGAAAAAGTTTTAGATCAATACGAAGAAAGAAAATTGAACTTTTTTTATGTTTTATTTTTAAAGATGTATTGATTATAATAAGAAAGTATAGATTAAACAGTGTGTTTACACAAACAAAAATTACTTTTTTTTAATCAAAATTTTGTCCATTGATGATAACAAATCAGACTGAAAGATTGAATTTTGCCTCTACAAAAAATATCCCTGACTATCCAGATTTCTTAGATGTTCAGGTTAAATCTTTTAAAGATTTCTTTCAATTAGAAACGAAATCTGACGAAAGAGGCAACGAAGGGTTATACAACACCTTCATGGAAAACTTCCCAATTACAGATACAAGAAATAACTTTGTATTGGAATTCCTAGATTATTTTGTTGATCCGCCACGTTATACAATTCAAGAATGTATAGAGAGAGGTCTTACTTATAGTGTGCCTTTAAAAGCTAGGTTAAAACTATACTGTACAGATCCAGAACACGAAGATTTTGAAACAATTGTACAAGATGTTTATCTTGGAACAATTCCTTACATGACTCCTAGTGGTACTTTTGTTATTAATGGTGCCGAGCGTGTTGTAGTATCTCAATTACACCGTTCTCCAGGGGTTTTCTTTGGACAGTCATTCCACGCAAATGGAACTAAACTTTATTCTGCGAGAGTAATTCCTTTTAAAGGATCTTGGATAGAATTTTCTACAGATATCAACAGCGTAATGTACGCGTATATCGATAGAAAGAAAAAATTACCTGTTACAACTTTATTCCGTGCTATCGGTTTCGAAAGAGATAAGGATATCCTTGAAATTTTCGACTTAGCAGAAGAAATTAAAGTTTCTAAAACAGGTATTAAGAAATATATTGGAAGAAGACTTGCCGCGCGTGTTTTGAACACATGGCACGAGGATTTCGTAGATGAGGATACTGGAGAGGTAGTTTCTATCGAGCGTAACGAAATCATCCTTGACCGTGATACAATTATCGACAAAGATAATGTTGAAGAGATCATCGATTCTAACGTAAAATCTATTTTGTTACACAAAGAGGATAATAATCAAGCAGATTATGCTATTATCCACAACACATTACAAAAAGATCCAACAAACTCTGAAAAAGAAGCTGTAGAGCACATTTACCGTCAGTTGCGTAACGCTGAACCGCCTGATGAGGAGACTGCTCGTGGTATTATAGATAAATTGTTCTTCTCTGATCAACGTTATAACTTAGGTGAAGTTGGTCGTTACAGAATGAACAAAAAATTAGATTTAGATATCCCTATGGATAAGCAAGTGCTTACTAAAGAAGATATCATTACAATCGTTAAATATTTGATCGAGTTGATCAACTCTAAAGCAGAGATTGATGATATCGACCACTTATCAAACCGTCGTGTTAGAACAGTTGGTGAACAATTGTCTCAACAATTCGGTGTTGGTTTAGCACGTATGGCTAGAACTATTCGTGAGAGAATGAACGTTAGAGATAACGAGGTGTTTACACCAATTGATTTGATTAATGCTAAAACATTATCATCAGTTATCAACTCTTTCTTTGGTACTAACCAGTTATCTCAATTTATGGACCAAACGAATCCATTAGCTGAGATTACACACAAAAGAAGACTTTCTGCACTTGGACCAGGTGGACTTTCGAGAGAGAGAGCTGGTTTCGAGGTTCGTGACGTTCACTATACTCACTATGGTCGTTTATGTCCGATTGAAACTCCTGAGGGACCAAACATTGGTTTGATTTCATCTCTAGGTGTTTATGCAAAAGTTAACGGAATGGGATTCATCGAAACTCCATACCGTAAAGTAACTAATGGTGTAGTTGATTTAGAAAGTACTCCAATTTACTTAAGTGCTGAAGAAGAAGAAGGTAAAATGATTGCTCAGGCAAACATTGAAATGGACGAAACTGGTAAAATTACAGCTAGCAATGTAATTGCTCGTGAGGAAGGTGACTTCCCGGTTGTTGAGCCATCTGTAGTTCATTATACAGACGTTGCTCCTAACCAGATCGCTTCGATTTCTGCATCTTTGATTCCTTTCTTGGAGCATGATGATGCGAACCGTGCGTTGATGGGATCAAACATGATGCGTCAGGCAGTTCCTTTGATCCGTCCTGAAGCACCGATTGTTGGTACAGGTTTAGAGCGTCAGGTAGCTTCAGATTCAAGAGTATTGATCAATGCTGAAGGGCATGGTACTGTTGAATATGTAGATGCTAATATCATTACTATTAAATACGATCGTACAGAAGACGAGAGAATGGTTAGTTTTGATGCTGATGAGAAAACGTACAACTTAATTAAATTTAGAAAAACCAATCAAGGTACAAGTATCAACTTGAAACCAATCGTAAGAAGAGGTGACAGAGTTGTTCCTGGTCAAGTATTGTCTGAAGGATATGCTACTCAAAATGGAGAATTAGCTTTAGGTAGAAACTTAAAAGTTGCGTTCATGCCATGGAAAGGGTACAACTTCGAGGATGCGATTGTAATTTCTGAAAAAGTAGTTCGTGATGATATTTTTACTTCTATCCACGTTGATGATTATTCATTAGAGGTTAGAGATACTAAGTTAGGAAACGAAGAGTTAACAAACGATATTCCTAACGTTTCTGAAGAAGCTACTAAAGATTTAGATGAAAACGGTATGATCAGAATTGGAGCAGAGGTTAAACCTGGCGACATTCTAATCGGAAAAATTACACCAAAAGGAGAATCAGATCCAACTCCAGAGGAGAAATTGCTTCGTGCAATCTTCGGAGATAAAGCAGGTGATGTAAAAGATGCTTCATTAAAAGCTTCTCCATCTTTACATGGTGTAGTTCTTGACAAAAAATTATTTGCAAGAGCCGTAAAAGATAAACGTAAACGTACTCAGGATAAAGATGCTTTAGGCGCTTTAGAAATGGAGTTCGAAACTAAATTTGTTGAATTAAAAGACAGATTGGTTGAGAAATTATTCTTGATCGTTAACGGAAAAACATCTCAAGGTGTAATGAATGATTTGGGTGAAGAAGTTTTACCAAAAGGTAAAAAATATACTCAAAAAATGCTTTACGCAGTAGAAGATTTTGCTCACTTAAGCAAAGGTCAATGGGTTGCTGATGATGCTACTAATAAAATGGTTAATGATTTAATTCATAACTATAAAATTAAGCTGAACGACTTACAAGGAGCTTTAAGAAGAGAGAAATTCACTATTACAGTTGGAGATGAATTACCATCTGGAATCTTGAAATTGGCTAAAATCTATATCGCTAAAAAACGTAAGTTAAAAGTTGGTGATAAAATGGCGGGTCGTCACGGTAACAAAGGTATTGTTGCTAGAATCGTTCGTCATGAAGATATGCCTTTCTTAGAAGATGGAACACCAGTAGATATCGTATTGAATCCACTTGGGGTACCTTCACGTATGAACATTGGTCAGATTTATGAGACTGTTCTTGGATGGGCTGGTATGAATTTGGGTAGAAAATTTGCTACTCCAATCTTCGACGGTGCTTCTCTTGACGAAATCAATGCTTTGACTGATGAGGCTAATGTACCACGTTTCGGACATACATATCTTTATGATGGTGGAACTGGAGAGCGTTTTGCACAAAAAGCAACTGTGGGTGTAATTTACATGCTTAAATTAGGACACATGGTTGATGATAAGATGCACGCACGTTCTATCGGACCATACTCATTGATTACGCAGCAGCCACTTGGAGGTAAGGCTCAATTTGGAGGTCAGCGTTTTGGAGAGATGGAGGTTTGGGCACTTGAGGCTTATGGAGCTTCTAGTACACTACGTGAAATCTTAACTGTTAAGTCTGATGACGTTATTGGTAGAGCTAAAACTTACGAAGCTATCGTTAAGGGAGAAACTATGCCAGAACCAGGTTTACCAGAATCATTCAATGTATTAATGCACGAATTGAAAGGTCTAGGATTAGATCTTCGTTTGGAAGAATAAATAAAAAGTTTCCAGTTACAGTCTCAGTATTCAGTTTAGCGCTGAACACTGGGACTGAGACTGTTTACTAAATGTTAGAAGTTTTTAAAGATTTATACCCGTAAACCGTTCCGATTTTTTATAACAATGCAAGGCATTTTATAACTAGCACTTCAAATAAAAATTTGAGGTTTAGAGAAGTAACCCGAGGTAGTGTTTTAAGTCAAAAGTTTAAAAGTCCAAAGTCTAAAGTCGTTCATGACTTTATAACTTTATGACATTTGACTTTCGACTAGGATAAGAATCAATTTTTTAATTGCAAATAAATCAATAGTAAAAACTATGATGAATAACAGAAACAATAATAAAGATAAGAATCCAGTAAAAAGATTTAATAAAATTTCTATTGGATTGGCTTCACCAGAATCTATCTTGAAAGAATCAAGAGGAGAGGTTTTAAAGCCAGAAACTATTAACTATAGAACTCACAAACCAGAGCGTGACGGACTTTTCTGCGAAAGAATCTTCGGACCAGTAAAAGATTTCGAATGTGCTTGTGGTAAGTATAAAAGAATTCGTTACAAAGGTATCATCTGCGACCGTTGTGGTGTTGAAGTTACTGAGAAAAAAGTACGTCGTGATAGAGTAGGACACATCAACCTTGTTGTGCCAATTGCTCATATCTGGTACTTCCGTTCTCTTCCAAACAAAATTGGTTATATCCTTGGTCTTCCATCTAAGAAATTAGATATGATCATTTACTACGAAAGATACGTAGTTATCCAAGCGGGTATTGCTAAAAATGCAGATGGAGAATCTTTACAAAGACTTGATTTCTTAACTGAAGAAGAATACCTAAATATTTTAGATACTCTTCCACAAGAAAACCAATATTTAGATGATTTAGATCCAAATAAATTTGTTGCCAAAATGGGAGCAGAGTGTATTATGGATTTATTAGCTCGTATCGACTTAGATGCTTTATCTTATGAATTAAGACACAGCGCTAACAACGAAACATCTAAACAACGTAAAACTGAAGCTTTAAAAAGATTACAAGTTGTTGAGTCTTTCCGTGAGTCTAACGAAAACCGCGAAAACCGTCCAGAATGGATGATCATGAAAGTGGTTCCAGTTATCCCACCAGAATTACGTCCACTTGTGCCACTTGATGGAGGTCGTTTTGCAACTTCAGATTTGAACGACTTATACCGTCGTGTAATCATCCGTAACAACCGTTTGAAAAGATTAATGGAGATTAAAGCTCCTGAAGTTATCTTAAGAAACGAGAAACGTATGTTACAAGAATCTGTAGATTCATTATTTGATAACACTCGTAAAGCTTCTGCTGTTAAGACAGAATCAAACAGACCATTAAAATCATTATCTGACTCATTAAAAGGTAAGCAAGGACGTTTCCGTCAAAACTTACTTGGTAAACGTGTGGATTATTCTGCTCGTTCGGTAATTGTTGTTGGTCCAGAGTTAAAATTATATGAGTGCGGATTGCCAAAAGATATGGCTTCTGAATTATACAAACCTTTCGTTATCCGTAAATTGATTGAAAGAGGTATTGTAAAAACAGTAAAATCTGCTAAGAAAATCATTGACAAAAAAGAGCCAGTAGTTTGGGATATTTTAGAAAATGTAATTAAAGGACACCCAGTATTACTGAACCGTGCTCCTACTTTGCACAGACTTGGTATTCAGGCTTTCCAGCCAAAATTAATTGAAGGAAAAGCAATCCAGTTACACCCATTAGTATGTACGGCTTTCAACGCCGATTTCGATGGTGACCAGATGGCGGTTCACTTACCATTAGGACCAGAGGCTATTTTAGAGGCTCAATTATTAATGTTGGCTTCTCATAATATTTTGAACCCTGCAAATGGTGCTCCAATTACTGTACCTTCTCAGGACATGGTCTTGGGTCTGTACTATATGACCAAAGAACGTATTTCTACAGAAGATCACATTATTTTAGGTCAAGATTTGACTTTCTATTCTGCTGAAGAAGTAAACATTGCATTAAACGAAGGAAGATTAGAACTAAATGCTCGTGTTAAAATTAGAGCAAAAGATTTTAATGACGCTGGAGAATTAGTGTACAAAATCATTCAAACAACTGCAGGACGTGTATTATTTAACGAAGTAGTACCTGAAGCAGCTGGATATATCAATGACGTATTGACTAAGAAAAACCTTAGAGATATTATCGGACACATTTTAAGTGTGACTGATGTACCTACAACGGCAGCTTTCTTGGATAATATGAAAGATATGGGTTATAAATTCGCATTTAGAGGAGGTTTATCATTCTCTTTAGGTGATATTAGAATCCCAGAACAAAAAACGAAGTTAATTGCAGATGCCAGAGAACAAGTTGAAGGTATCTCAACTAACTATAACATGGGTCTTATCACAAATAACGAGCGTTACAACCAAGTTATTGACGTATGGACTTCAGCAAATGCTCAGTTAACAGAATTAGCAATGAAAAATATTAGAGAAGACCAACAAGGTTTCAACTCTGTATATATGATGCTTGACTCTGGGGCGAGGGGTTCTAAGGAGCAGATTCGTCAGTTAACTGGTATGCGTGGTTTGATGGCTAAGCCTAAAAAATCTACTGCTGGTGGTGGTGAGATTATTGAAAACCCGATTCTTTCTAACTTTAAGGAAGGTCTTTCGATCCTTGAGTACTTCATTTCTACTCACGGTGCTCGTAAAGGTCTTGCGGATACGGCTCTTAAAACGGCCGATGCTGGTTACTTGACAAGAAGGCTTCATGACGTTTCTCAAGATGTTATTGTTAACATCGAAGATTGTGGAACTCTTAGAGGTGTTGAAGTTGCTGCATTGAAGAAAAATGAGGAAATCGTTGAATCTTTAGGAGAGAGAATTTTAGGACGTGTTGCATTACAAGACGTTATCAATCCTCTTACTAATGAAGTAATGGTTCAATCAGGCCAGCAAATTACTGAGGCAATTGTGAAAACTATCGAAGCTTCTCCAATTGAAAAAGTAGAAGTTAGATCTCCATTAACTTGTGAGGCTTTAAAAGGTATTTGTGCTAAATGTTACGGTAGAAACTTAGCTACTGGTAAGATGACACAAAGAGGTGAAGCTGTTGGAGTTATTGCTGCTCAGTCTATTGGAGAGCCAGGTACACAGTTAACACTTCGTACGTTCCACGTTGGAGGGGTTGCTGGAGGTATCTCTGAAGAGTCTAGTATTGTTACAAGATTCGCAGGTAGACTTGAGATTGAAGATTTAAAAACAGTTAAAGGTGAAGACAGTGAAGGTAATGCGGTTGATATCGTAGTATCACGTTCAACTGAATTAAAATTAGTTGATGAAGGAACTGGTATCGTCTTAAATACACATAATATTCCTTATGGTTCTAGTATCTTTGTTAAAGATGGAGAAACTGTTGGAAAAGGAACTGTAATTTGTAAATGGGACCCTTATAATGGTGTAATTGTTTCTGAGTTTACTGGTAAGATTGCTTACGAAGATTTAGAACAAGGACAATCATTCATGGTTGAGATCGATGAGCAGACTGGTTTCCAGGAAAAAGTAATTTCTGAGGCTAGAAACAAAAAATTAATCCCAACTTTATTAGTTTATGGTAAAGAAGGTGAATTGATTCGTTCTTACAACTTACCAGTAGGTGCACACTTAATGGTTGAAAATGGTGAAAAAATTAAAGCAGGTAAAGTATTAGTAAAAATCCCTCGTCGTTCTTCTAAAGCAGGCGATATCACGGGAGGTTTACCAAGAATTACTGAGCTTCTTGAGGCTCGTAACCCTTCAAACCCAGCAGTTGTATCTGAAATTGATGGAGTTGTATCTTTTGGAAAAATTAAGAGAGGTAACCGTGAGATCGTTATCGAATCTAAATTTGGTGAGATTAAAAAGTATTTAGTTAAACTTTCAAGCCAAATCTTAGTACAAGAAAATGACTTCGTAAGAGCGGGAGTTCCATTGTCTGATGGTGCAATTACACCAGATGATATCTTAAGAATTCAAGGACCAGCGGCTGTTCAACAGTACTTGGTAAATGAAATTCAAGAGGTTTACCGTTTACAAGGGGTAAAAATTAATGACAAGCACTTTGAGGTTGTAATTCGTCAAATGATGCGTAAAGTAAAAGTTGAAGATCCAGGAGATACTCTATTCTTAGAAGATCAATTGATCCATACTAAAGACTTTATCCTTCAAAATGATAAATTATACGGAATGAAAGTGGTAGAAGATGCTGGAGATTCTTCAGTATTGAAACCAGGTCAGATTATTTCTCCTCGTGAATTGCGTGATGAAAATTCATTATTGAAACGTACAGATAAAAATCTTGTTGTAGCAAGAGACGTAATTACTGCAACTGCAACGCCAGTTCTACAAGGTATTACAAGAGCTTCGTTACAAACTAAATCATTCATTTCTGCGGCTTCATTCCAGGAGACAACGAAAGTACTTAACGAAGCTGCAGTAGCTGGTAAAGTAGATGATCTAGAAGGATTAAAAGAAAATGTAATTGTTGGACACAGAATTCCTGCGGGAACTGGTATGAGAGAATACGATAACACTATCGTAGGTTCTAAAGACGATTATAACGAAATGATGGCTAATAAAGAAGAATACATTTATTAATTAGGGAAACTATGAGTAATCCGAAACAACAACAAGAGCAAATTAACATTGAGTTAGACGAAACTATCGCAGAAGGAATTTATTCTAATCTTGCGATTATTAATCACTCATCATCGGAGTTTGTTTTAGATTTTGTGAGCATTATGCCGGGTATTCCTAAAGCCAAGGTAAAGTCAAGAATTGTCTTGACACCACAACATGCTAAAAGATTATTGAGAGCAATTGGTGAAAATATCCATCGATTTGAAGCAGCCCACGGCGAGATCAAAGAGACAGAACAAGCACCAATACCGCTTAATTTTGGTCCGGCAGGACAAGCATAAATTTTAAAGCCCCATTTTAATGGGGCTTTTTTTTTGCTCTATAATGAAAATTAAATGTAGTTTGTCTGATTTAATTTACTTTAGTCGACAAAATTTCTTTTTGCAGTCCTGTTATTCTAAATTGGCTGTTCCTATGATAGATTAATTTTTGAAATATAATGACTTAGTAAGGTTGATTTAATTCAAAGTTTAAAAAAGCGCTAACCTAATTAGCGCTTTTTTTGTTTTTGAAAATGAAGTGATTAACTTCTTAATTGTAAAATATTTTATTTTCTTCCCAACCTTTTTATAAAAAATATACTCTATATAAGTAAGAGCGATTCAGAAGTTTTTTAACTTAAATAAAGTATACTATGAAAAAGAAATTCACCTTAGAAATAGCAAATCCTTGTTCTGAAAATTTTGATAAAATGATTCCTAATGCAAATGGTTCATTTTGTAATTCCTGCATGAAAAATGTGATTGATTTAAGTAAGAAAACAAATTCTGAAGTTGCTAAATTCATTGCAGAAAATAAAGACAGATCTATTTGTGCGAGACTAAAAACTACACAGTTAGAAGAACAGTTCGAATACAATGAAACTTCTAAAATCAATACTTTAAAATATGCAGCAGTTGCAGCATCCGTTTTATTGGCGTCAAATCTTTCAGCGCAAGAAAAAGAGCCTGTTAAAACAGAAATAAGCTGTACGAAACCTAATGCTTATAAAGTAGGGAAAGTGGCTTATAACCATACTGCAAATCAAGAAATTTCTATAATTATAAAAGGAAAATTACTGGAAGTAAATACAAATAAACCTTTTAACAGAGAAACATACCCTAATTTAATGCTTGCTGTTGACGGTTCACAAAATCCTGTAAAAGTTAATCCTAAAACTGGAGAATTTTCGATAGAAACTAAAATTTTAAAAAACAGTAAATCACTAATGGTTACAATTACCGGAAATGATTATTATCTGTCAAAAGAAATAGATTTCGATTTAAAGTCAGTTAAAAATAATGTTTTGACACAAAATATAATTATTGGAGCAGAAGAACTTACTAAAATCTATATTGCTGGCGGATTAGGAATTAATTACACAAAGCAATAATTAAATTTACATTTTGGGGAATGTAAATGAAAAAGGCTGTCTAAATCATAGACAGCCTTTTGGTATTTTTGATCTAAAGGATATTAATCAAATTCAGATGTAAAGTATAATTTCACAGTAGGATATTTACTTTGTGTCATTTGTATTGTAAAATCAGAATCGGCTAAGAAAACTAATTGGCCATATTTATCATGAGCCAGGAATTTTTGTTTAATACGCTTAAATTCTTTGAATTCTTCATTTTTAGAATCGTCAGGTTTTACCCAGCATGCCTTATGTACAGGGAAGTTTTCATAAGTACATTTTGCGCCGTATTCATGCTCTAAACGATATTGAATTACCTCATATTGAAGTGCTCCAACGGTTCCGATAATTTTACGATTGTTCATTTCTAATGTAAACAACTGCGCTACACCTTCATCCATTAACTGGTCGACTCCTTTTTCTAATTGTTTAGCTTTCATCGGATCGGCGTTGTTGATGTATCTAAAGTGTTCTGGAGAGAAACTTGGAATTCCTTTAAAACTCATGATTTCGCCTTCAGTTAAAGTATCTCCAATTTTAAAGTTTCCAGTATCATGTAAACCAACAATATCACCTGGATATGAGATGTCTACGATTTCTTTTTTCTCAGCAAAGAATGCATTTGGACTAGAGAATTTTAAATTCTTTTTTTGGCGTACATGATAGTAAGGTTTGTTTCTTTCAAAAGTTCCAGAAACAATTTTGATAAAAGCCAGACGATCACGGTGTTTAGGATCCATATTTGCGTGGATTTTGAAAACAAATCCAGACATTTTTTCTTCTGTAGGTTCAACTGTACGAGTCTCAGAATCTTTTGCTCTTGGAGACGGAGCGATTGTAATGAAACAATCTAACAATTCACGAACTCCAAAGTTGTTCAAAGCTGAACCAAAGAATACAGGCTGAATTTTTCCATCTAGATAATCCTGACGTTCAAATTTTGGATAAACTTCATCAATTAATTCTAACTCTTCACGAAGTTTGTTAGCGGCTTTTTCTCCCACAATTTTATCCAATTCAGGATTGTTCTGTACATCAGAAAAGGCAATAGTTTCTTCAATATTTTTACGGCTGTCTCCACTAAAAAGGTTAATATTTTCTTCCCAAAGATTATAAATTCCCTGAAAATCATAACCCATTCCAATAGGGAAACTTAAAGGAGTAACTTTCAATCCTAATTTTTGTTCTACTTCATCCATTAGATCAAAAGCATCTTTACCTTCACGATCTAATTTGTTGATGAAAACAATCATAGGAATATTACGCATTCTACAAACAGCAACCAGTTTTTCTGTTTGTTCCTCAACCCCTTTTGCAACGTCAATTACAACAATTACACTGTCAACAGCAGTTAAGGTTCTAAAAGTATCTTCGGCAAAATCCTTGTGTCCGGGTGTATCAAGGATATTGATTTTTTTATCTTTATAATTAAAAGCAAGTACAGAAGTTGAAACCGAGATACCTCTTTGGCGTTCGATTTCCATAAAGTCACTCGTTGCTCCTTTTTTAATTTTGTTATTTTTTACCGCTCCAGCTTCCTGAATAGCACCTCCAAATAACAGTAACTTTTCCGTTAATGTAGTTTTACCGGCATCAGGATGCGAGATAATTCCAAATGTTCTTCTGCGTTGTATTTCTTTTAAAAAGCTCATATTTTGTATAAATAGGTTGCAAAAGTACTATTAAATACGACTTTATAAAAATATTCACTTCTTAAATTTAGGAAGTCTTTTCTATTGAGAGATTTTTAGAAAAAAAATAAGGCTGTTTTGCAACAGCCTTAGATAGTCATTTTTAAAATTACTGATTAATTGACCAAATTGAATATCCTCTTGGAGGGCATTGTATTTTTACCCATTTGTCAGCCTGAGTAGTTGGGTACCAAGATGAGTTTCCTGTAAAATCTTTAATTTGAGTATTTGCCCAATTGGTTTGAATCCATCTTTCCTGCCACGAGTCAGAATTGTTTATGTAAACAACCAATCCGGGATTTCCGTTGTATCCGTTTCTTCTGGCAACATATTCATCATTATCAGAATATAAAATAGAAGTTGTTCCAGTTGCTTTATTGTTGTGAATCCAGATTAGATTATTAAGTTTGTTCTTGTCTAACCATTCTTCATAATCTCTATAAAAAATTGTTGGATAACCTTCGTGCGTTAATATATAGGAGTAAGCTAACATTTTGCTCCAGATTTCGTCAGTATCATGATTGGTTACAAAAGTTACTGCTTTGTACGGATTGCGTTTCCACATCATATCATCATTTAATAATGCCAGATTATTTCCGTCAAAGGCATCATTCATTTTATAATAACATGCAAAATCAAATACAGAACTATTCGCATTGTTTGCCCAGTCATTTAATACATTTACATTAGAATCCCATAATTCTCCTACAGAAAACCCTCCAACATTAGAATTCCAGGCATTTACAACCCATGCACCAAAACCTTTTACATAGTCGAATCTCCAGCCGTCAAACTTCATAGTATTTTTGTAATATTTACCAACTCCGTCAGCACGCAGCCACAGCCAGTTCTGAACGTTAGGTGCAGCGTGGCATAAATCAGGAAACCCTCCAAAAGAGCCTTCGTCATTATTTCCGTAACTGTTTTTATAAAAATCATTATAGTTACGAGGAAATTTACCCGAAGCAACTCCTGTAAAATTAGTCCAGGTATTTGTTCCTGTAAATGGATTTGCTTCAGATTGTCCGCCGCTGTTATGATTGATTACGATATCTGCATAAACTTTGATATTCTCATTATGAGCAGCTGTAATTAAACTTACTAATTCAGTTTTTGATCCAAATCGTGTTTGAGTGCTTCCGTTTTGATTATAATCTCCAAAATCAAAATAATCAGTAGGATCATATCCCATAGAGAATGCTCCATTTTGAGCTTTTGAAGCAGGTGGGAGCCAAATAGAACCAATTCCGGCATTTCCCCAAGCGGTTACTTTCCCCTTTACAGTATCCCACCAAGTTCCTCCAGCAGGTACATCCCAATAAAAGGCCTGCATCATAACTCCTCCACCTGGGTTATCAACATATTTTCCAGTTAGAGAAGAAGATATTCCTGTACTGAAAGGCTTTCCGTCGTGATGTGTGACATTAATGATTTTAAACTGCTGACTTTCTGTTTTTGAGTCAACATCGTTTGTTTCGTTTTGCGAACAAGAGTACAAAAATCCTGTAAGCGCCATAACAAAACACAATCTTGCAATAGGTTTTTTCATAATAGATGTGGTTAAGGTTAAATTAATAAAGTTTGTAATTGTTTAGTTTTTAGTTTTTAAAATAAGATATTCTTAATTTTTACACGTTTAAATTATCAATTACGCATCTAAAGTAGGAGTTTTTTGATTCGATTTAGTTTTGTAGGAAAATAGTTTTACAACGAAAACGTTGTAGTGTTTAAAACTTTTTCAGAACATTTAAATTTCAGATTTCAATTTAAATTAAGTACATAGTAATTTGTCTGCAGATGAAAAGAATAAACATTTATATATTCGATTTAATTATCATCCACATAATTTTTTGTTAATACTATGGCTGATAGTTGTATTATGTAATTGAATTGTTATTTTTGTTCGTTTTATATAAGATAAAGAAATTTACTATTTGATTTTTCAGAATAACTTTTGAAAGAACAAATAAGGTCTTATTAAATTTTAAAGCACTGATCTTTAACATCCAATTAAATTTAAAATAATGTTATTAAAAAAATTACAGCTAAAAACAATTGATTACAAGTTAGTCTTAACAATGTGTTTTTTACTTTTTTTCACTTCAATAGTTTCAGCTCAGGAAATTATTAAGGATGTTGTAGCTGAAAAGCCTGCAGAACCAGTGCATGGTAAACAAAAAATAGACGGTATTATCGCAACAGTTGGAGATTATATTGTTTTAGATTCTGATATTGATAAAGGTTATTTAGAGATTTCAAGCCAGGGAGGTAATATTAAAGATATTACAAGATGCCAGATGCTTGGTAAACTTCTTGAAGATAAATTATATGCGCATCAGGCTATTCAGGATAGTATTATTGTGAGTGATGCCGAAGTTAGAGGTATGATGGAAGAACGTTTGAATTATATGATTCAACAAGTTGGAGACATCAATAAAGTAGTAGAATACTATAAAAAAAGTTCTGTAGAGGAATTTAAAACATATTTTGCTGACATCTTAAAAGAGCAGAAGTTGGCTTCTGAAATGAGAGATAAAATTGTTAAAGATGTAGAAATAACTCCTGAAGAAGTTCGTAATTTCTTTAGAAAAATTCCTAAAGACGAATTACCAACTTTTGGAGCTGAAATGGAAGTAGCGCAAATTGTGGTAGAACCAAAAGTTTCTAAAGAAGACAAACAAAAAGTAATCGATAGATTAAATGCTATTAGAAAAGATGTTTTAGAAGGATCAAGCTTTGCAACAAAAGCTGTTTTATATTCTCAGGATCCTGGATCTGCACCAAATGGCGGTTACTACAAAATGACACGTAAAACACCTTTTGTAAAAGAGTTTAAAGATGTTGCATTTAGTTTACAGGAAGGCGAAATTTCTGCACCATTTGAAACTACTTTTGGATATCATATTATAATGGTAGATAAAATAAAAGGACAGGAAGTAGAATTACGTCATATATTAATTGCTCCAACCGTTTCTGAAAGCGCTTTAAAAGAAGCAAAAGAAAGAATTGCAAACATTAGAGCTAAAATTGTAAGCAAAGAATTGACTTTTGCAGACGCTGCAAGAACAGAATCTGATGAAAAAGAAACCAGAGCAAATGGAGGAACATTAATAAATCCTAATACTCAGGATACTCGTTTTGAATTGACTAAAATGGATCCAACTTTATACGGTCAGGTTTCAAATTTAAAAGATGATGAAGTTTCTCAGCCGCTTTTAAACACAGACGATAAAGGAAAGAAAACGTATAAGTTGATAACTGTAACTAACAGAATCGACGAACATACAGCTGATTATGCTAAAGATTATACTAAAATTAAAGAATTAGCATTAAAAGAAAAACAAATCAATGCGATAGCAAAATGGTTTGATACTAAGATTAAAGATACTTATATCAAAATTATTGGAGAATACAAAGATTGTACGTTTGCTAATAATTGGTTGAAAAAATAATTTTTATTAAATAAAGAAAAAGAGTTAGTTTTATGAATTCATTAAACTAACTCTTTTTAATTTTAAATATATTCATAAATGTCTGACGTAACAGCAATTCATAATTTAGTTCAGAAACGCACCGAATTAAAAAACGAAATAGCAAAAATAATTGTAGGGCAGGATGCCGTAATTGACGAAATTTTACTTTGTATATTTTCTGGAGGACACGCTCTTTTAATTGGTGTTCCGGGGTTGGCAAAAACGTTAATGATAAATACTTTATCACAGGCTTTAGGTTTAGATTTTAAAAGAATTCAGTTTACACCAGACTTGATGCCTTCGGATATTTTAGGAAGTGAAATTCTGGACGAAAACAGACATTTTAAATTCATAAAAGGACCAATATTTTCTAATATTATTCTGGCTGACGAGATTAATAGAACTCCTCCAAAAACTCAGGCAGCTTTATTAGAAGCAATGCAGGAACGTTCAGTAACAATTGCAGGGCAGAATTACAAATTAGATCTGCCTTATTTCGTTCTGGCAACACAAAATCCAATTGAGCAGGAAGGAACGTATCCTTTGCCGGAAGCTCAGTTAGACCGTTTTATGTTTGCTATTAAACTAGAATATCCAACTTTTGAAGAAGAAGTAAAAGTGGTTAAACAAACCACATCAGATAATAAAGTAGAAATTAGACCATTGTTTACGGCTCAGGAAATTATTGATTTCCAGCATTTAATTCGTAGAATTCCAGTAGCAGATAATGTTATTGAATATGCTGTGACATTAGTGAGTAAAACTCGCCCCGATAATGCGTTAACGAATGATTTTGTAAAAAACTATCTGGATTGGGGAGCAGGGCCGAGAGCTTCGCAAAATTTAATTTTAGCAGCAAAAGCCCACGCTGCTTTTAATGGTAAATTTTCACCCGATATTGAAGATGTAAAAGCAGTAGCAACCGGAATTTTACGTCACAGAATTATTAAAAACTACAAGGCAGATGCAGAAGGAATAACTGAAGAAGTTATTATTAAAAAGCTGATGTAAATTATAATATAATAAATTGGAAAAAGCCTGATAATCTTATCGGGCTTTTTTGTTTTTTATTTGAAATCAATATTAAGAATTTGTCAATTTTGACATGAATAGATGAAGGTCGAAATGACGTTAAAAATTGCAACTATAACGTTATAATTATTTATTTAGAAAGATTCTTTATCAAAATAGGTGTAAAATCTTACTTGCTTCCTAACATTAAATTTCGACTTTGTTAATGAAAAGATTTTAAAATATCAATAATTCATTTTTTTAATACAAAATTGATATTTTAGCAAAAACAAGCAGTGAAAATCGTTTTTTAACAATAATAATTTTTGAAAAGGCGACTTCTATTATATTTTTTTTAATTATCGGCTTTAATGCTTAAATTTGCATAAAAAAAATAAATCTGCCTTAATTATGAACATTTATAAGGATTATATCCAAGAAATTGAAGAACGTAAAAATCAGGGACTTCACCCAAAACCAATTGATAGTGCTGAATTATTAAGCGAAATTATTGCACAAATTAAAGATACAAATAACGAATACAGAGAAGATTCTCTTAAGTTTTTTATTTACAATACTTTACCAGGAACTACAAGTGCTGCTGGTGAAAAAGCTAAGTTTTTAAAAGAGATTATTCTGGGTCAGTCTGTTGTAGCAGAAATTACACCAGCATTTGCTTTTGAATTATTATCTCACATGAAAGGCGGGCCTTCTATCGAAGTGTTGCTTGATTTAGCTTTAGGTAATGATGCTGCTATAGCAAAAGAAGCAGCAAAAGTTCTTAAAACACAAGTTTTCCTTTACGAAGCAGATACAGATCGTTTAGTAGAGGCATTCAAAAATAATAATACAATTGCTAAAGAAATCCTTGAGAGTTATGCTCAAGCAGAGTTCTTTACAAAACTTCCAGAAGTAGCTGACGAAATTAAGGTAGTTACATTTATTGCTGGTGAAGGTGATATTTCAACAGATTTACTTTCTCCGGGTAACCAAGCACACTCTCGTTCAGATCGTGAGCTTCACGGACAATGTATGATTACGCCTCAGGCACAGCAGGAAATTAAAGCATTACAAGCACAGCATCCAGATAAAAGCGTAATGTTGATCGCTGAAAAAGGAACAATGGGAGTTGGTTCTTCTAGAATGTCAGGTGTAAACAACGTGGCACTTTGGACAGGAAAACAAGCAAGTCCTTATATTCCATTTGTTAATATTGCTCCAATTGTTGGAGGAACAAACGGAATTTCTCCAATTTTCTTAACAACTGTAGATGTTACTGGCGGTATTGGTTTAGACCTTAAAAACTGGGTTAAAAAAGTTGATGCTGACGGAAATGTTATTCGTAACGAAAATGACGAACCAATTTTAGAGCAAACTTATTCTGTTGCTACAGGAACGGTTCTTACAATCAATATTAAAGAGAAAAAGCTTTATAACGGAGATCAGGAATTGATCGACATTTCTAAAGCATTTACTCCTCAAAAAATGGAATTTATCAAAGCAGGTGGTTCTTATGCTATCGTATTTGGTAAAAAACTTCAAACATTAGCGGCAAAAGTTTTAGATGTTGAGGCTCCTCTTGTATATGCTCCGTCAAAAGAAGTTTCTTATGAAGGACAAGGTCTTACTGCAGTAGAAAAAATCTTCAACAAAAATGCAGTTGGAATCGCTCCGGGTAAAGTATTACACGCTGGTTCTGACGTTCGTGTTGAAGTTAATATTGTAGGTTCTCAGGATACTACAGGTTTAATGACTGCTCAGGAATTAGAATCTATGGCAGCTACAGTAATTTCACCAATCGTTGATGGTGCTTACCAGTCAGGATGTCATACTGCTTCTGTTTGGGATAAAAAAGCACAGGCAAACATTCCAAAATTGATGAAATTCATGAACGATTTTGGTTTGATCACAGCTCGTGACCCAAAAGGTGTTTACCATGCAATGACAGACGTAATCCATAAAGTACTTAACGATATTACTATCGACGAGTGGGCTATCATTATTGGTGGTGACTCTCATACAAGAATGTCAAAAGGTGTTGCTTTTGGTGCTGACTCAGGAACTGTTGCTCTTGCATTGGCTACTGGTGAGGCTTCAATGCCAATTCCAGAATCTGTAAAAGTTACTTTCAAAGGAGATATGAAAGGGTATATGGACTTCCGTGATGTGGTTCATGCTACTCAAGCGCAAATGCTTCACCAATTTGGAGGAGAAAATGTATTCCAAGGAAGAATCATTGAGGTTCACATTGGAACATTAACTGCTGACCAGGCATTTACATTTACTGACTGGACTGCGGAGATGAAAGCTAAAGCTTCTATCTGTATTTCTGAAGATGATACTTTGATCGAATCATTGGAAATTGCTAAAGGCAGAATCCAAATCATGATCGACAAAGGAATGGATAACGATAAACACGTTCTTCAAGGATTGATCAACAAAGCTGATAAGAGAATTGCTGAAATTAAATCGGCAGAGAAACCAGCTTTAACTCCAGATGCAAACGCTAAATATTATGCTGAAGTTGTAGTTGATCTTGATTTGATTGCAGAGCCTATGATTGCTGATCCAGACGTAAATAATGCTGATGTTTCAAAAAGATATACGCACGATACTATTAGACCTTTATCTTTCTACGGTGGAGTGAAAAAAGTAGATCTTGGATTTATTGGATCTTGTATGGTTCATAAAGGAGATATGAAAATCCTTGCTCAAATGTTGAAAAATGTTGAAGCACAAACAGGAAAAGTGGAATTCAACGCTCCTCTTGTTGTTGCTCCTCCAACATATAACATTGTAGATGAATTGAAAGCTGAAGGTGACTGGGAAGTATTACAGAAATATTCTGGTTTTGAATTCGATGATAATGCTCCAAAAGGTGCGGCACGTACAGAATACGAAAACATGTTGTATTTAGAGCGTCCAGGCTGTAACCTTTGTATGGGTAACCAGGAAAAAGCTGCAAAAGGAGATACGGTAATGGCAACTTCTACGCGTCTTTTCCAAGGAAGAGTTGTAGAAGATAAAGAGGGTAAAAAAGGAGAATCATTACTTTCTTCTACCCCGGTTGTAGTATTGTCTACAATTTTAGGAAGAACTCCTACGATTGAAGAATATACAGCAGCTGTAGACGGTATCAACTTAACTAAGTTTGCGCCTTCAAACAAATCGTTAGTAATGTAATCTTACGATTATTAATATTATAAAGCCCGAGTGATAAACTCGGGCTTTTTCTTTTATAGCTCTTCTATTTTTTGTAACTTGTCATGTTCAAAATAAAAAAAACAAAACAATAAACTTATGGCTTTTGATATTGAAATGATAAAAAAAGTGTATGAGAACATGCCGGAACGTGTTGATAAGGCACGCGAGCTAGTTGGTCGTCCACTTACTTTGACAGAGAAAATTTTATATAATCACCTTTGGGATGGAGCACCATCTCAAGTTTTTAAAAGAGGTGTAGATTATGTTGATTTTGCACCAGACCGTGTAGCGTGTCAGGATGCTACAGCACAAATGGCATTATTGCAGTTTATGCATGCCGGAAAATCTAAAGTAGCAGTTCCAACAACGGTGCACTGCGATCACCTGATTCAGGCAAAAGTAGATGCCGCAACTGATTTGGCGAGAGCTAAAACGCAGAGTAATGAAGTTTTCGACTTCCTATCATCTGTTTCTAATAAATATGGAATTGGTTTCTGGAAACCAGGGGCGGGAATTATTCACCAAGTAGTACTTGAAAACTATGCTTTCCCTGGCGGAATGATGATTGGTACCGATTCTCACACAGTAAATGCCGGAGGTTTAGGAATGGTAGCAATTGGAGTTGGTGGAGCAGATGCTGTTGATGTTATGTCTGGTATGGCTTGGGAACTTAAATTTCCTAAACTTATTGGAGTGAAATTAACTGGTAAATTATCAGGCTGGACAGCTCCAAAAGATGTAATTTTGAAAGTAGCAGGTATTTTAACTGTAAAAGGTGGTACTGGAGCTATTGTAGAATATTTTGGTGAAGGTGCGACGGCTATGTCTTGTACTGGTAAAGGGACTATTTGCAATATGGGTGCTGAGATTGGAGCTACAACTTCTACTTTTGGTTATGATGCTTCAATGGGGCGTTATCTTCGTTCTACAAACCGTGCCGATGTTGCTGATGCTGCAGATAAAATTGCGCCATACCTAACAGGAGATCCCGAAGTCTATGCTAATCCTGAAGAATATTTCGATCAGGTTATCGAAATTAATTTATCTCAATTAGAGCCACACTTAAACGGACCATTTACTCCAGATTTAGCTACGCCGATTTCTAAAATGAAAGAAGAAGCAATCAAAAATAACTGGCCGCTGCAAATTCAGGTAGGATTAATTGGTTCTTGTACAAACTCTTCTTACGAAGATATTTCTCGTGCAGCTTCTTTAGCAAGACAAGTTGCTGCGAAAAACTTAAAAACAAAAGCCGAGTTTACCATTACTCCGGGTTCTGAAGTAGTACGTTCTACTATAGAAAGAGACGGATTTATAGATACGTTCCATAAAATTGGAGCAACTGTTTTTGCTAACGCCTGCGGACCATGTATTGGTATGTGGGATAGAGATGGAGCAGAGAAAGAGGAAAGAAATACAATTGTTCACTCTTTCAATCGTAATTTCTCAAAACGTGCAGATGGTAATCCTAATACACTTGCTTTTGTTGGTTCTCCAGAATTGGTAACTGCAATGGCAATTGCGGGTGATTTAGGTTTTAATCCATTAACAGATAAGCTGATTAATGAAGATGGAGAAGAAGTAATGCTGGATGCTCCAACAGGAGATGAGCTTCCTGCTAAAGGCTTCTATGCTGAAGATCCAGGATTTCAGGCTCCGGCAGCGGATGGTTCAGGTGTTCAGGTTGTGGTAAATCCAACATCAGAGCGTTTGCAGCTATTAGCTCCTTTTGACGCTTGGGATGGAAAAAATATTACTGGTGCTAAATTGTTGATCAAAGCATTCGGAAAGTGTACAACTGACCATATTTCTATGGCTGGACCATGGTTACGTTTCCGAGGACATTTGGACAATATTTCTAATAATATGCTTATTGGAGCTGTAAATGCTTATAACCAAAAAACAAACTCTGTTAAAAATCAATTGACAGGTCAATACGATGCTGTTCCTGCGGTTGCTCGTGCATACAAAGCAGCTGGGGTTCCTTCTATTGTGGTTGGGGATCATAACTACGGAGAAGGTTCTTCTCGTGAGCACGCGGCGATGGAGCCTCGTTTCTTAGGTGTTAAAGCGGTATTAGTGAAATCTTTCGCTCGTATCCATGAAACTAACCTTAAAAAACAAGGTCTTTTAGGATTGACTTTTGCAAACGAAGCAGATTACGATAAAATTCAGGAAGATGATACAATTAACTTCTTAGATTTAACTGAATTTGCTCCTGGTAAGCCATTAACATTAGAGTTTGTGCATGCAAATGGCACAAAAGATATCATTTTGGCAAACCATACTTATAACGCTGGGCAAATCGGATGGTTTGTTGCAGGTTCTGCATTAAATTTAATTGCAGCAGGAAAAGCTTAATTTTTTAAGATTCGATTATACTTAAAAGGCGCTCTGTATATACAGAGCGCTTTTTTATTTTATTAATTAATTTTGTCTGATTTGATTTCTAATGTTTTAATTCTATTTGGTTTTGTTGTTTGAAATTCATCAATTGAGATACTGTATGTATTTGAAGAAGGAGTTTTAGAATAATCATTATGTGTATAGCCGCCAATTATATAAAGTTTGTCATTGTAAAAATGCATAGAACAAGATTTTAAACCCAGATCAATTTTATATTCTTTAAGCTGTTTTGTTTTTAAGTGATAGGTGTATATTACTGTGTCTTCAAAAAAATAAATGATATTGTCATGATAAGTTATTGCTGGTCTTTCTAATCCCGAAAATAATTCACCTTCAATCTGCCATTTTTGTGTAATCAAATCAAAAGTTTCAATTTCAGGCAGAGACGGGCTGTTATTTCCTCCAATAAGATATATTTTATCATTAAGCAGAATTCCTGTCGTTTCTTTTGCAGTTGGCATGTTGTCTAGTTCATACCAATAGCCGGAAGTAATGTTGTACATATGTACTTTATTAGTAAAAGTTTTTTTACCGCTTTCGGTCATTTTTACAGAACCGCCCATTATAATAATATTGTCTTTGTAAGTAAACGAAGCAAAATCTGCAGCTTGATGCGGATTTGTATTGTCGACTTTTGTAGTTTGATTACTAAGGTTTAAAACTTCAATCTGATCTTGTAAATATTCAAATTTTCCATTTACAGAAATCCTTTTTCCGCCTAATACATACACTGAGTTATCATATAAATGTGTGTTGTGATATGCTCTTTTTATGAATTTTATGGGAGAATCTTCCCAAGTATCAGTTTTAATATTGTATGTAGAAAAATCTCCTTTGTAAAACAAAAAAGTTGAATTTCGACTTAACTCATCCTGAAGATCTTTTAAAGTGGGTGCGGCTTTTTCTGCAGTAACTTTTTTCCATGAATCAGCTTCACGTGATCCATTCCCGCCTATAACATAAATTTTATCGTCCTTTAAAAACGATCCAAAAGAGAAGATAGGGAATTTTAAAGGAGCCAGTTTATTAAAGTTCAGCTTTGATTTTAATTTTAACTGATGATTGGCTGTAATTGTCAATTCAGATAAATTCTCGACTTCATTAACTAGAAAGATAGTGAAATTTGCTTTCTTAAGGTCTTCTAGGTGTACTTTTAGGCTGGTAAAACCAATATGAGAGAATTCTAAAATTTCATCATTTTTAAATTGCGGCAGCAGCTTTAAATAGAATTTTCCATTCAGATCAGTTATTGTTCCTACTTTACTTGACAAGGCAAATACATTGGTGTTTTCAATAGGAAGATTTTCTTTTTGAGAAAATACTTCGCCATTTATGTTTTGCGAGAGAGAAAAGAAAGGAATGAAAATAAAAATCAAGAGTAATTTTTTCGCCATTTTTAGGTTTCAAATTTTGGATTTTTTGAAAAAAAGAATGCTAAATGTAAAAAACTGCATTTCAAAAAGTTGGCTCAATTTTTATGCCGAGGTTGTTAATTTGAAGTAAATTAGTTGTTAAAAAACGTGGAAATTTTACTTTAAAAAGTTAAATTCGCCTTTTAGGCAATATATTTGTGCTTTTTGAGTTTCAAAATAGTGTCTAAACTTAAAAAAGGAGTAATAACTTTAATAGGTGAGTATGGTTTTTAGATTAATTATAGTATTGTTTTTTTTTAGTGTTGGTGTTTTTTCTCAGGAAAAATTTACCAAACATAAAATTTCAAAAGGAGAAAACCTTACTGTAATTGCTAAAAAATATGGAGTAAAGGCAAAAGACATTCAAGAAGCGAATCCAAATGCTCCTAAAATTTTAAAACTAAATTCGGTTTTATTGATCCCGAATAAAAATGCAAAGTCTGCTCAAAAATCTACACCATCAATAGCCAACAATACTTCTGTAAATACTACTCCTGGTTCGCACGAAGTTTTACAAAAAGAAACACTTTGGGGAATCTCTAAAAAATACAATGTTAGTGTTGATGATTTGAAAAAAGCAAATCCTGCGCTGGAAACAGAGGGACTGAAAATTGGACAGCAAATCGTTATTCCTGTAAATACAGCAGCAATTGCTGAAAATACAGCTCAGGAAACAGAAAAACCTGAAATCATCTCTTCTACAGATGTTGACCTTGAGGTTAAAGTACAGCCAAAAGAAACAAAATACGCAATCGCAAAAAAATACGGAATAACGGTAAAAGAACTGGAACGCCAAAATCCTTCTATAAAAGCTAAACTTCCCGTTGGATATGTTTTGAAAATCAAAACAACAAAAGAGAAAGCAGATGCTGTAAATGCTTTAAATGAACCTAAGACTTTATTAGACGAAAGTTTTGGTTCTGAGCCTCAAATTGCAGATAATAATACAACAGTTAAAAAAGATTCTACATTTGTTTATAATGGAAATCATTCTGATTTAATCGACCAGATTATTGTAAGTGCGACTGAAAATATTGGAACCCGTTATCGTTCAGGTGGTACTACAAAAGCAGGTTTTGACTGCTCAGGTTTAATGTTCTGCACCTTTGGAAATTTTGATATAAAACTGCCAAGAAGTTCAATCGAACAATCTCGTATGGGAACTAAAGTAGCTTCTGCAGAAGCGCAAAAAGGAGATTTGATTTTCTTTAAAACTAATGGTAGACGTCATATTAATCATGTAGGAATGGTAGTTGAAGCAGCTGACGGAGAAATTAAGTTTGTTCACTCATCAACACATGGCGGAGTTATGATTTCTTCTACAAAAGAACCTTATTATCAAAGAACTTTTTCTCAGGTAAACCGTATTTTAGAATAAGAAACTATTTAAAAATTGCTTTTTTAATTCTTCAACCGGAATAGGTTTGTTTAAAAAATCACAAACATATTCGTTTTTTCTAATTTGTTCTATTTCGTCAGAATCTAAAGTTGAAGAAACCACATAAATCTGAGTTTCCTTTTGAATTTCTGTATTAAGCGTTTGAAATATATCTAAAAATTCAAAACCATTCATTATAGGCATTTGTATGTCTAGTAGAATGACTAATTTCTGCTTTGCCTTTTTATTCTTTATAATCCATTGCAGGCCTTCTAATCCATTATTCGCAATAGCAACTTGGTTTATATCAAGAATTTTTTTCAGTAATTGTTTTGTAACAAGCTGATCAATTAAGTTGTCTTCAATTAATAATATAGTTGAGTTAAATTCCATAAGAAGTTGGGATAGCTACAATAAATTTACTTCCAATGTTGTTTTCAGAAACAACTGAAATATTTCCTTTAATATTTTCGACAGCTTCTTTTACAATATAAAGACCTAATCCAGATCCTTTATTTTTGTTTGTTCCAAAGTACATTTCAAAAATATAATCTTTACAATCTTCTTTAATACCTATTCCGTTGTCAGAAACCTCAATTCTGTTAAAGCCGTCAGAAAGATAAGTCTTAATTGAAATAAACATTTCTTGTTTGCTGTTGTCGGCATATTTAATTGCATTAGAAAGTAAGTTGCTGATAATGATTTTTAAACGCAGACCATCGCTCTGAATTTGATCTATCTCTAATTCTTGTTTAAAAGTAATTTTGCTTGCATTTTCAATGTGCATTAATTGAGAAATAGCTTCGTTGAAAATCTCCTTAAGGCTTACAGGTTCAATAACAATTTGTTTTCTTTTGTTTTTAGAATAATCAATAATATCACTTATGAATTTGATCCTGCTTCGTTAAACTTTGATGCATTAATTTTAAATAGTCTTTTATTTGATCGATGTCATCCTCTAATTGTGTAATCTCAATCAGCCCTTTTAAAGATGTAATAGGAGATCTTAAGTCGTGAGAGGCGCTGTAAACAAAGCGGTCTAATTCATGATTAACTAAAGTTAGATTCTCATTTTTAACTTCAATTTCCTTTTTAGAAATAGTCAGACGTTTTACCATTATTGAATAATAAGAGCAAACACTTAAAACGATTATTAAAATAAAAACGATGTTGGTAATTGTTAAAAGTGTTTTTATTTTTCGGGTTCCTTCTCCCAGAGTATTCGAGAAATTACGCTGATTAATAGTAAGCTTATCGCTGATACGGCTGATTTTAAGAATGAATTTCTTTTGATCAGCTTCAGTCAATGAATTGTGTTCGATTTTTGCATTAATTTGAGTTCCAATTATAAAAAGTTCATCAATTAAATTATCTCCCTGTTCCCATTCGTGAATTGCTTTTGCCAGAAATGAAACTTTTTTAAAATTTACAAACAGCCAGACAATATCATCTAAATCATCTTTATGATTACGACCGGCTAAAAAACCTTTTCTCGCTACCTCATTATCATCTGCCTTTAAAAGAGTTTTTCGGGCAATTCCATCGCCTTGAGGGACTTTTAATTCTTCTTTGTATAGTTTCCATTGATTTGGGTCTTTGTTGTAGAGATAAGTGATAAGATGGCGTGAAGCATCTTTTTGTCCCTTAGAATAATGTGATTCTCCATTAACATAAGCCCTGTTGGCAGATAAAATTTTAATCGTGAAAAAATTAATGCAGATCAATAGTGCACATGAAATGAATACAATTAATATTAGAATAAAAACATTTGGCAAACGGAGGTTTCGTAAAGAGCGAACCTTATGCATGATTTTCATATTAGTAGGTTTAATATTAATGTTCTGCCTTATGTTTTGATTGTTTAGTTTATTCTTAAAATAATCTTGAGGCTGATTATTTATAAGAAATTAAAATAAACAATTGTTAATAAAAATATCTAAATTTTAAGACTAATGAAGTCTTTTATCAAATTTAGTAAAAAATACGAATCTTTTTACAAGACTAGTTATTTTTTGTTTCTTATTTTTGTTTTAAATATAATTAATTGATTTTTAATATTTTAGTATTGTATTTTTCTGTATGAATTAAAACGTGTAATTTTATTTCTGCTGTTTTTAAATGAAAACACAGAAATTAATATTGGATTTTTGTTTAATTATATTCAATAAAAAAACTGCAAAAATATTTGCAGTTTTGATGTAATTATAGATTCAGTTTATTATTAAATTATAATTGATCGCTTTCCTTTTATATTATCATTAGATACAGTATCCCAAGAAACTCCAGATGCAGGTACAGCTCTCTCGCGTCCCCAAACTCTAATAGCTTCGATTTTTTCTGGAGCAGTTTTACTTAATGGTACAATGTTTTTAAAACATTTTTCAAAAAGATTATCATCTACAAGATCATCTCCATGAATTACAGCCTGAATAGCAACATCTCTTACTGCACCTTCAATATCTGATCCGGCAAATCCATCCGAAATTTCTACAAGATGATTTAATGTAGGCGGGGATGGTTGAGGTAACAAATTGCGATTTATATAGAGATTAATAATATCTTTTCTTTCTGCTTCTCCGGGCAGATCAACAAAAAACAATTCATCAAAACGCCCTCTTCGTAACAATTCTGGAGGTAATTTACTAACGTCATTTGCTGTAGATACAACAAAAACTTTTGCCATACTTTCCTGTAACCAAAACAAAAACTGTCCAACCATTCTTGTTGATGTTCCCCCATCATTTGAGCCAGCTGCGCCAGAAAGGCCTTTTTCTATTTCATCAATCCACAATACGCAGGGAGCAGCATTATCTGCAGATGCTAATGCTTCTTTTAATCGATTTTCAGATTGTCCAAGATATTGCCCTTGAATAGCAGCAAGATCGAGACGATACAAAGGAAGATTCCAATTAGCAGCAATAAATTTAGCAGATAGAGATTTACCGCATCCAGGAACCCCTACAAGTAAAACTCCTCTTGGAGGACGCATTTTTCTTGCTTTTAAATCTGCTGTTAAAAGTTGCTTTTGATTATCCAGCCAATGCTGTAAACCTGTCAAACCTGCAACCGAGAGAGTAGATGAGTCAATTTTTACTTTCTCTAAACCAGATATATTACTAAACAACTTGTCTTTGGCATTGCTTAATTCTCTAATGTCTTCTTTAGTTAAAGAACCTTTTGCCATTTGGGTTGCTAAAACATTTTCGGCTTCAATTTTAGTCATATTTGCTAAAATAGTTGCGGCCATTTTAAAATCTGTTTCGTCCCACTCGAGCGGAATAGAACCTTTATATGGAGTAACACATTCTTTAACAACTTCTAACATTTCATCTTCATTAGGAGCGTCTAATGTAATTGTCATTCCTAATCGCTGTAATTGGGGCCATATTGATTTAGTTGTAATTAAGCAAATGCTTCCGCCTCTTTCAATGGCTTGAATTACACAATCATAGAGATGTCTGGATACTAAATTATCATCTTCAATATCACTTACTTCAGTAAAAACAAAGGTCAAATTTTGTCTTTGAGAAATGTTTTGAACGGCATAGTCCAGACCGCCGGCGACAGAACGATCATCGTTGACACTTTTCTTTGTTTTTATATCAATTGTTCCATGAGATAAATTATGAAAATAAATAGGAATATTGATTTCTTCAGCTAATTGTTGAATAACCTCAAGTACTCTTGCCCGCTCAATACTTTTAATCGATATAAAAGGTATTCTTGCTCTAAACATTCGCAAAAGCGAAGTTTTGAATTCTGATTTATTTGCCATTTAGAATAGTATTTTTCTGCCCGTTGGAGCAATTATTTCATTAAAGCTTTCTTTTTTAATTTCTGTAGAAGTTGTATTAAGTTGAAAAGAATTTAATAATACTTGTATTTTTTCACTTCCTGAAGTTTTAGAATTGTTCTTTTTTAGAGATGTTCTTATTTCAGTAATAAAATCTTCCAGATCTTTTTGAAGCATTTTTTTTAAATCTTCTGGTAATCCCTTTACATTAATAAAATGGTTCAAGACAATAAGGTTTTGTTTTCCATTTCTTAAGGCAATTTCAAAATCATCTTCAGTTTTAAGACTCTGTAACTGAAAAGATTTTTGAAATTTATCCAGCCAATTTTGTTTTCGTTTTTTATATACTTCTTCTACTTTATGATAGAAACGATTTGCAGTGCCGGCATCAATTAAAAAGCTTCCTGAATTTAATTGATCTAAAACTGAATCATTTCCATCCCCAAATTGATTAAGTAAATTTACCCATTCAGAATATGTTGTTGGAGCTTTCATTATTGTGCTTTAATTCTGGGATTAATGAATTGATTTGGAGGCACAATATCCCATTCTGGAAATTTAGCGTTCTCTAAATCAGCTTCTGTTCGACCTTGAAAAAGATTTGGTTTAATACTAATTTCTTTTTTTAATTCTTGCGGGTTATCTTCAGTTTTTTCTGAATGATTATCTAAAATTATTTTTGTCATAATTGATTTTTTAGGTTAAATAATACTTCTGGCTGTTTCGTGTGATACACTTGAAAAATCTTCTGGGGTAATTGATGAAATAAGATTTCTTAGTTCTTCTGCATTATTGTCTTCTGTAGAGTGTTCTATTCTATAATCTACTGTTTCGGCAATACATCCTCTTAGTACTTCTTTTGCTTTTCGTTTTCTTTCTTCTACAGTTTCAAGAATTTTATCTTTAGATTTCTTGTATCCAGATATAGAGTTCCAAATTATAACTGCCCCAATTCCGCTGCCAATAATGCCAAGTATTGCATGAACGCTGAAAGCCCAAAAACCTAAAAAACAGATCAGGATTCCAATAATAATTGTGGCGTAAGGAAAAGAAATTTTACTTAATTCTGTTTCTAACACTTTATCATAGTAAGTTTCTTGTTCTTTTAAAAGTTCATTTTCTTCACTTCCATCTTTTGTAGAAGTTTTAAAATCATCGATTGAAAGTTCAATGCATTGTGGAATTCTATTTCTGCATTGTGCCGTAAAAGTGTCATAAGCTTCTAATATCCAAGGCTGACTTATAGAAACTGCAAGGGCTTGAGTTACTTTAGTTGCTCCAGATAATTCAGGATTAAATGATGCATTTGTTAAAAGTTGTAAAAAGTCTACTTTTTCATCAAAAATATGTTTTTCTGCATCCATTATGGCCTGAGCCGCAGCTTTGTCTCCATCCATTTGTATGATAAGCTGATTGAGTCTGACTTGTTCTTGCAGCGGAAGTTCTTCATCATCAAAATTTGTAACAAGAAGAGATAATATTTCATCTAATTGAACTTTAATTCCTTTTGAAAAATCAGATGAAGAAGAAATTATATTTTTAAAATGTGTATTTAAGATATCATGTGTTCTGGCTTCTTTTAAAGAATTTTCCAGTGAGTTCCAGTTAGTGGAAAACTTTTCTAATAAAGGATATTTGCCTTCTGGTAAAGGTCCTAATGCTTCGAAAAACTTAATCCATTGGGATTTTTGTTTATCTATAAAATTATCACCTTGTGTAAGTTGATCAATCCAGTTTTTAACATTTATCATCATTAATTGTTTCGAAGCTGGTGGAAATACTCCTGTAGAAACAGCTTCGAGTATTATGATAAATTCCCTATCAAGATTATGCGGATTTTGATGCATAAAATAACGCTCCAGCCATTTTAGACTTGCATCATTTCTGGTTAATCTCCGCATAACCATCATAAAGAATAAAGTAGTTTTGTAATCATCTCTTTTTAAAGCTTCTTTTAAAGCTTTTTCGGTTGTGATCTTGTCGTTTCTTATCCAGGCACTCAAAGAAACTAATGCTGGCGCGAGCCAATATCCTGGTGCTTTTATCATTACTTCTTCAGTTGTAAATCGTAAAGTATCTTCACTTATTACGCCTGTATCAACTCCTTGCAAAATACCTGTTGCCATTCTTCTAACTTCGGCGTAATAACCAAACTTGATTTGCAGGTCTTGTTTTAAATTTCCTTGACGGGTTTCTGCCAGCTGCAACGATTTATGTTTTAAATCAGCTTCTACAAAATCAGCAAAAGAATCAGCTAGTTTTACCAGCTCACTTTCTAATTGATCTTGTTTGAAATTTAATGTTCCTAATTCAGAATGAACTCCTTTCATATCTGAACTAATTGACCTTAGCGCACTATTTATGATCGAAAGGTCTGCGTATGAGATTACTTGTTGAGACATAATTATTTGTTTGTTGATGTTATAGTTTTGTTGCTGTTCCGTCTTCTCGAATTAAAATGATTTTGTCTTTGTAGATTTCAACCAAAGCGTATGCATTATGTATGGCGGCAGATCGCGCTTTTTCAAAATCAGCTTCCATTGTTTCTGTATTTTTATAATGTTTGATAATTTGACTTCCGCTTAAATCTAAAGTATGTACCTCGTATGGATGTCCTAGAAAACATTTTGAAAGAATTCCTAATGGTAAATTAGAAAGCTCAGCTGTGCCGAATTCCTCTTGGATTGATTTCATGAGTTCATCCATTCCTTTCGTATCGGTTAATGTTTTTGTATCGAGTCCGCTAATAAGATCAAGATATTTTTTTGAACGTTTTTTTAAGAGGTCTCTGTCGCTAATAAAACCACTAGTTAGTTTAGGGTTATCTGTGCCAAAACTTATATTCTCGTTTTGTAAAATGATTCTTGCCATATTTATTGATTCTTTTATGTTTTCTATTCTCAAAAGTAACTACCACAATAAGTTATATTTTATGGAAAACCGTAATGCTGTTTTTTATTCTAAAAACGGTTATGGAAAAGTCTGCGTAAGGGATAGAAGCGGCAACCTTTTATGGTGGGGTTCACCATAAAAGATAGAGTGGATAGCACGGCCCGAAGGGATACGCCCAGAATATTTTTCGATAATCTAAAAACTATGATCTAAAATCTAAATTTTCTAAAAAAAGTATATCTTTAACCAACCTAAAACCAAAAACAATGCAAGAAGAGAACCAAGAACATTTTAAAAGAGAACTCGGATTATTAGACGGAACCATGCTTGTGGTTGGTTCAATGATTGGGTCTGGAATATTTATTGTAAGTGCCGATATTGCCAGGCAGGTAGGATCTGCAGGATGGCTTACTTTAATTTGGCTGATATCAGGATTAATTACCATTATTGCTGCTGTAAGCTATGGAGAATTGAGTGCCATGTTTCCAAAAGCCGGAGGACAATATGTCTACTTAAAAGAAGCGTATAACAAATTAATAGCTTTTTTGTATGGCTGGAGCTTTTTTGCAGTAATTCAAACCGGAACTATTGCAGCGGTTGGAGTAGCTTTCTCAAAATTTGCTGCTTATTTATACGAACCATTGAGTGATGAAAATATACTTTATGAAATAGGTTCATTTAAACTAAATGCTGCACAGTTAGTATCGATATTCACTATTATTTTATTGACTTATATTAATAGCCGTGGTGTTAAAAACGGTAAAATTCTTCAAACTGTTCTTACGATTATCAAAATTTTATCATTACTGGGGTTAATTGTTTTCGGGCTAACATTGGCAGCAAAAGCTTCGGTTTGGGATGCGAACTGGGCCGATGCATGGAATACTCGTGCATTTGATAAAGAAAGCGGCTCATGGATGCCAATAGGAGGAACTGCATTAATAACCGGAATTTCAGCTGCAATGGTTGGATCTTTATTTTCGAGTGATGCCTGGAATGGTGTTACTTTTATTGCTGGAGAAATTAAAAATCCGCAGCGAAATGTTGGTTTAAGTTTGTTTCTGGGAACTTTTATTGTAACCATTATTTATGTTTTAACGAATATTATGTATTTAGCCGTAATTCCGTTAGAAGAAATTGCAACAGCAAAATCAGATCGTGTTGCCGTTGTAGCATCACAATATATTTTTGGAAATATAGGAACGCTGATTATTGCAATTATGATTATGATTTCGACTTTTGCCTGCAACAACGGATTAATTATGGCTGGAGCGAGAGTGTATTATACAATGGCAAAGGATGGTTTATTCTTTAAAAAAGCAGCTGTTTTAAATGAATCAAGTGTTCCTGCATGGGCGCTTTGGGCACAATGTTTTTGGGCTTCTGCTTTATGCCTTACAGGAAAATATGGTGATTTGTTAGACTTTGTAATTATCATTGTCTTGATTTTCTATATTTTAACGATATACGGAATCTTTATTTTGAGAAGAAAAATGCCAAATACCGAAAGACCTTATAAAGCTTTTGGATATCCGTTTTTACCAATGCTTTATATAATTACAGCTGCAGCAATATGTGTTTCGTTACTTATTACAAAATTCTCAACCTGTGGATGGGGAGTTTTAATTATGCTGACAGGAATTCCGGTTTATTATTTTACTAAACCAAAAGAGTAAACTTTTATTTGATCTGAAATTTTTAAGTTAAATTATAAAAAGCGTCTTTATATAAAGGCGCTTTTTTAGTACAAACAAATTTATAATCGAGAATAGGCGTTTTTTCGAGGTAGTCTAAAAAGCAGTAATTGTGATTTAATAGAATAAAAAAAGACACTGTGTTTTAGCAGTGTCTTTTGATATTAAATAATCTATTGAAATTTGTTATACAACAGCAGGTTCAACAGATGATTTTATAGATGAATTAATAATAGATATAGTAAGCGGATCAATTTCTCCGGAGAAAAAAGCATCCAAAACTTCCTGAAATATTGGATTTGCATTTTCTGTTAAAGAAAACAAAGTCATACAAGAACGTAATTTACGGGCATCTAAATCTCCAAAAATTCCGTCAGCAGATTTCATTTTAAAGGTTAGTAAAAGTTCTGATATTTCGATTAAATGTTTTCCTAAAATTGGATGTTCTAAATAATCAGAAGCTTCTTTTAAGTCATTAATGGCATATAGATTGGCAGTATCGCTTTTTCCCAAACCTTTTATTTGAGGAAAAATAAACCACATCCAGTGTGTTTCTTTTTTTCCTTTGCTGATTTCAGAAAGAGCAGTAAGATAAAGTTTGTTCTGCGCATCTAAGAAGCGCGCTAAATCATTGTTTGAATAAGCCATTACGGTATTATATTTTAAAAAAGGGTTGCAAAAGTAGTAAAAAAGAAAGGCTCTGCCTAATAAAACGATCATACAATCAGTATTTTAACTTTTTTCGACAGAATTTTCCTCGTCGTTGCAGCGTTAAAAAACGGCGTTGTTTTTCGTTATTAATAAATTACAGATTTCTGTGTGTTTGTCTAAAAGTTAAATTTATTCTTGGTAAAACATTTCGTGCTGTTTTGGGAACTTGATGCTGCCAAAAGCTGTTTGTAGTTCCGGCCATCAGCAAAAAAGACCCATGATGTAACGGAATTTCGATCTGCGGAATTTCTTTACTGTATTTATGACGCAGCCTGAACATTCTGGTTTCTCCAAAAGTCACCGAAGCGATAATTGGGTTTGGTCCCGTATTATGTTCTTTATCGCTGTGCCACCCTACGCCATCATTTCCATCTCTGTACAAATTAAGCAGTACAGTATTAAAATCCTGCTGTGTTTCTTTTTCTACACGTCCTCTAATAGTCAGCAATTCATAATTCCAGTCAGGACCTTTTAGATCTGCTCCCGGATTATCTTTATCTTCATACCAGGCAATCATTCTGGGAACAGTATAGGTTTTATCATAAATTTCCATTTCGTATTCTCTCCATTTCGTTTTGCGAAGCAGTCTTTCATAAAAACGATCAGATTCTTCTTTTGTGAAGAAATTATCAATTAAAATCAATTCAGAATCAGGAATGTCAAATACTTTTTTTCCTGCCAAACCTGTGGTAAATAATTCGGTGTCGTTAAATAGTGTCATTATTCCATTTATTTTTTGTCAATTTGAATCCATACAGGTGCATGATCGCTTGTTTTTTCCCAGCCTCGCACATGACGATCAACACCGCCGGAATGCAATGCCGATGCTATTTGCGGGCTTAATAAAAAATGATCGATTCTAAGACCTGCATTTCGCTGATAAGCATTTCTGAAATAATCCCAGAAAGTGTAAATTTTCTCATCAGGATACAATGTTCTAATCGCATCTGTCCATCCTTGTGAAACTATAGCTGCAAACGCTTTTCTAATTTCTGGTTTGAAAAGCGCATCATTTATCCATTTTTCAGGTTTATAAACATCCAGCTCTGCTGGCATCACATTATAATCACCAATTAATAGTACAGGAACTTTTAAGGATAATAATATTGCTGCACGCTCAGCCAGACGATCAAACCATTTCAATTTATATTCAAATTTTGGTCCCGGCACTGGATTTCCGTTTGGGAGATAAAGACACGCAATCACAATTCCATTAATTAAAGCTTCAATATAACGACTTTGAACATCTTCGTCATCACCCGGAAGTGTGCGGGTTATTTCTTCTATTTTCATATTTCGGGCAAGAATAGCAACACCGTTCCATTGTTTTTGTCCGTGCCAGACGGCATTGTAACCTGCATCATTAATAGCCTTAAGAGGAAAGTTATCCTGAGGTGCTTTTAATTCTTGTAAGCACACAATATCCGGAGCTGCTTCGTCCAGCCATCGAAGTAATACATTTAACCTTCCGTTGATTCCGTTTACGTTATAAGTCGCTATTTTCATAGTACATTTAATTTTAAAATCTATATTAAATTTACTGATTATTTATGTTCTTATTTTATAAACTGCTTGTTAAAGAATACTTTACCGGGATGTTTTTCTGCATAAGCAAAAATTAAATGTTCTATATACTGATTGCTTTTATATTGTGTTACATAACTTTTTACTTCATCATAATCGTTAATGGCGATATCTCTGGGTATGTAGCCCATTCCGTGAAAATGCCCATTTTCAACCCAGACACAGCTTCGTTCGTCAGCAGATCTTCCTTTATCGATAATCGCAAAACTAGGTCTGTTGTTCAGTAAATAATCAATTGCATTATCTACTTGCTCGTTATGAAGCAGAACATCAGGCAGACTTTTTACATCATTATTTTGAAATAATTCTCCTTCTTCTGGTCTTGTATATTTACAAAATCTATGATCAATTTCGAACTGTTCTGCCAGACTACGCAGTAAATTGATACCATCATATTGTGTATTAAATTCATGAATGCAGATTTGAAATTTACTCACTTTTCCAATAGCGAGATATTTATAACCATTTCTGGCTTCGTATTGATAAATGCCAAATTTAGCCTCAAAACGTTTTAGAGCTCTGTTGTAAGTAGGCCAGAGTTTTTTGATTTCGGTGCATTCTAAAAGAAGCGCCATTAATTCAGTTGCGCAGATCTCAAAAGAAATCCCGTAAATGTCTCTTAAAAAATGTTGTCTTTGCGGATTGATATTATTGCCTGTAAAATGCGATGTAACACGTTTTTTTAGATTAACAGCTTTTCCAACATAAATTACTTTTTTTGCCTGATTATAAAAATAATAGATTCCTGGTTTTTCGGGTAAATTATTAAAATCATCAGGCGGAAGGTTAGGAGGTAAGCGCTGATCTTGTGCCGTTTTCTTGATCATTTTTTCGATTTCTCCAGCATCATCCCATTCTAATAAAAGCGAAAATAATATGGCTGTTGCATCTGCGTCTCCTCCGGCACGGTGCCTGTTTTCTAAAGATATATTTAAAGAGTTACAAAGATTACCTAAACTGTATGAACCTAAACCCGGTTTGATTTTTCTGGCGGCACGAACTGTACAAAGTTTTTTTGCCGACCATTTGAAACCTGCCTGTTCCAGCTGATGATGAACAAATGAATAATCGAAGTTAACATTATGAGCTACAAAAATGCGGTCTGTAAGCATTTCGAGAACTTTTTCAGAAATATCATCAAAGATTGGGGCATTAGCTACCATTTCGTTATTTATACCTGTTAATCCAAAAATTGAAGGAGGTATGTCCTGTTCAGGATTTACCAGTGTTTCATAACGATCCAGCACATTTTTACCATCATGAATAATAATGGCAATTTCTGTTATACGGCTTCCACTGGCATTTCCTCCTGTGGTTTCAATATCGACTATGGCATATTCCTGATTCTTCATTTCTATATAACGTAAAATCGATTGGTTTTCTGTTGTTTATTAAAATTTTAAATCTGTAATAATTTGTTTTTTAGGCTTTAACAGTAATAACGTCTTTAAGTGAGGTAGAAAACTTAGGAGATAATCTGTTTTGTTTCATTTTCCATTGTCTTCCAAGAGACTGCACACCAAATTTAATTTTATTATTACCATAATTTTGGTTCATTTTGTCGATAACACTCATTAAAGGCTGATGCTTAGGATTTGAAGTTTCAAATAAATTAAGCTGTGTTTCGCTGTTTGGCGTTAAGCCCATTACAATTACGCCTGCTTTTTTATAGCGATAACCCTTTTTAAAAATAGCTTTAAATCCTTTTTGAGCTGCAGCATTAAGTTCTATCGTCGAATTAGTTGGGAAATCTGTTGTAATCGTAATGCTTCTCGAATAGTGTGATTCTTCATTTTTTATAAAACTCGTTTGGATAAAAACAGTCACCATATTACAATGACAATTTTGTCGTCTTAATTTCTCGGCACACGAGGCCGTAAACGTGCTGATTCGCTCTGATATTTCTTCATAAGAGGTATATCTTTTTTCGAAAGACCTTGTTGTAGCGATCATTTTACGATCTGCAGCTTCTTCTAATTCTAAAGTTGGTTTACCTTCTAATTCATGCTTTAACCTAAGCCCGACTACTGACATTTCTTTTCTCACCCAGGCATCTGGAAGCTGAGTAAATTCATAAGCGGTATTAATTTTTTTTGCTTTAAGACGTTTCGCGTGTTTTCTTCCAATTCCCCAGACATCTTCAATTTTAGACCATTTTAAGGCTTTAACTCTTTTTTCTTCAGAATCAATACAATGAACATTCTGTGTACGATCTGCAAATTTTCGGGCAATTTTATTTGCCATTTTAGCCAGAGCCTTAGTAGAAGCAAAACCTATGCTGACAGGAATGCCCGTTCCTTGTGTGACTTCTTTACGCATTTTTAAACCCAAGGTATTCATATCAAATAAATCGTAACCTGAAAATTTTAAGAAAGCTTCATCGATACTGTAGATTTCGATTTCAGGAGTATAAGTTCGAAGCAGGTTCATTACCCGATTGCTCATATCGCCATATAGAGGATAATTAGAAGAATACACAAAAATGTTCTTTTCCTTAAAAACAGATTCATATTTAAAAGCCGGAATAGCCATTGGTATGCCCAAAGCTTTAGCTTCATCAGACCGCGAAATAACACAGCCGTCATTATTAGAGAGAATAACTATAGGTTTTTCTCTTAAATGCGGTTCAAATACCCTTTGGCAGGAAGCATAAAAATTATTACAATCGACTAAAGCAAACATTTTTAATTTGTTTTCTATTTCTGTTTTGTCACCCTTAGCAAAATCGAAGGGGTCTTCAACTTCACTCAGACTAACAATAACTTAAAAAGTTTTGATACTATGAGTTACAATTCCCCAGATCACGAAATTATTTTCCGGAGTCACTTTTATTGGTTTATAATCTTCATTTTCGGCAATAAGCCAGATAATGTCTTTTTCTATTTTAATGCGTTTTACCGTAAATTCACCATCAATTTGGCAAACAGCAATTTTATTGTTTTGCGGTTCCAGACTTTTATCAATAATTAATAAATCACCATCATGAATGCCGGCATTTTTCATAGAATACCCTTTTACCCTGGCAAAATAAGTAGTGTATTTATGTTTGATGAGTTCTTTATTGAGATCGATTGATAATTCGATAAAGTCATCAGCAGGCGAAGGAAACCCCGCACTGATACCAACATCAAAAAAAGGCACTTTTACTTCCGTGCTTGTATCCGGTATATAAAATTCTATTGATTTTGTGGTATTTATATTTCTCAGATTCATAATCACTTCAGAAACTTAATTTTTTACATTTACAAAATTAGCACAGACAGTAACATTTTTTTATATATTTGCTGTTCCAAATTATAACAAAATTAATTATGTCCTTATTTTCAGACAACATCAGAGCATTAAGGGTGAAGCATAAAATATCGCAGGAGAAATTAGCTGAAAACCTTAGTATTACCAGAGGAAGATACGTGAAATACGAAGATGGAACTTCGGAAGCACCGTATGACATTTTAAAGAAAATTGCGTTATATTTTCATATGAGTATTGACTTGATATTATCTGTCGATATACGCAAAATTGATGTACAAAATTTGATAAAACTGGAAGGTAACCGACTTATTCTTCCTATTCAGGTTGATAGTTTTGGAGAAAATTATATCGAAATTGTATCTCAAAAAGCAAAAGCAGGATATTTAAACGGATATGCTGATCCAGAATATATTGAAAGTTTACAGCAGATTACACTTCCGTTTTTAGGACCTGGAAAACATCGCGGATTTCCCGTTGAAGGCGATTCAATGCCTCCACATGAAGATGGTTCTATTATTATTGGCCGTTATGTGGAAAAACTGGGAGAAGTTATGGATGGCAAAACCTATATTCTTATTACGAAGAATGAAGGAATGGTATATAAGCGTCTCAATAAAAACAAAAAGAACGCCTTGGTTTTGGAATCGGATAATAGTTTTTATCCAAATTATGAAGTGAAAGCTTCTGATATTTTGGAGATTTGGGAATACGAATGTAATATCGGCCGTTCTGATAAGAAACAAGAAATAACAGAAACTGGAGTAATGAAAGATTTGCTTTTAGAATTGAAAAGGGAAGTTCGAGAGATTAAGAATAATACTTCGAATACATAAAAAGAGTTTTTACCACTCCCGATAGCTATCGGGATTCACAGATTAAAAGGATTGTTTTTTCGCCACGAATTGCACAAATTTTCACAAATTTTTTATTCAAAATATAATCAACATAATTCGTGAAAATTTGTGCAATTCGTGGCAAACAAACTATACAAAGTAGTAAAAAATCCTTTTTAATCTGTGGCTTAAAAAACTTTGTGTCTTAGCGCCTTTGTGGCAAAAAAAAACTAAAAAACCTTCACAAATCCCAATCCATATTGCTGCCCGTTATAAAAAGGCATTATCATAGAAGTTGATTTATTTTCGGCTGATGACTTGAACAGTTTCTTGGTAATATATGGATTGACCCAATAGGCAATTTTCGTACTCAAAATTCCAATTCCAGCTCCGGCAGCAACGTCTGTCAGCCAATGGCGGTTATTGTAAATTCTGAAAAGCCCAGTTCCGGTTGCAACAGCATAACCTGCAATTCCGTACCAAATCGATTTGTCTTTGTATTCTTGATATAAAAATTCGGCACCCATAAATGCAGTTGCAGTATGCCCGGAAGGAAAAGAGTTATTCGAACTTCCGTCAGGTCTTTCTACATGCGAAATCGATTTTAAACCCAAAACCGTTGTAGCCATAATTGCATACGAAGTCACAAGGATTACAGAACGGTCACGCATATTATTTTTACCTTTTACGCCAAAAGCATTCAATGCATATACTGATGCAGCGGGAGCGTATTGAGAAAAATCATCAATCGTAATTTTCTCGTCAATGTCTTCAGCAACTTCATCTTTAATCTGGTGATTAAAACTCAAAAGCTGATCATTTTTTAAACCAATTACACCATAACCAATTAATACACTCGGAATAATTAATTGTTTGTAATTGAATTTTAAATTATGAGAAGTACTGTCAATTTTTGTGATCGAATCATTTTGCTGTGCATTCGCAGAAAATAATACGAATAAAAATACAAGGGAAATCGTTTTGTGGAACATTGTTTTTGTCGTTTATATTTTGCAATAGTAACGAATGTTCAACGCTGTTATTTTGGTCTTAATAGAACCTTAAGCTAACTTTAATTTGTTGGTTTTAAATGAGGTAGTTGGATTAAGATTGGCTTATTTTTATTTTATTCAGATTGATGATTTTAAGTAAATAAGTCCCAGCGGGACGATATATTTATAGAAAATTTATTAGGCGTGTTTTTTAAGCCCCAGCGGGGTGAAATATGTCGCTCCGCTGGAGCTTATTATCAACGTGAATCAAATTAGCTGTAAATATCTCGCTTCTCCGAAGCTTTTTTAATATTTTTTCTTTTAATAATTCACAATTCTTCTAAACCTTCAGCGAAAACCAAAACGTACTTCCTAATCCCAAATTACTCTCGACCCCAACACTTCCGTTTTGGGCTTCAATAAATTCTTTGCTTATCGCCAAACCTAATCCCGTTCCAGATTTTTGACTGCCCGGAACTTGAAAATATTTATCAAAAACCTTGTCTTTATATCTCGTGTCAATTCCTTTTCCGGTATCAATAACCTGAAAAACCATCTGATTATTTTCTTCTTTTAATTTAATGAGAATCGTGCTTTTTTCAGACGAATATCTAATAGCATTCGATAAATAATTAATCAAAACCCAGCCTGTTTTTTCGGCATCGGCTTTTACATTTTTGAGATTTTCATTGGCATCAATAACTAACTGAATCTGTTTTTGATCTGCCTGAACTTTTACAGCTTCTACGGCATATTTTACAATTTCATGCGGATTACTTTTTCCAATATTCAGCTGAATATTTCCAGTTTCCAATTGCGATAAATTCAATAATTCTCCCGTAATTTTCAACAAACGCTGACTGTCATCTTTTATACTTTCAACCAATTGTTTCTGGTCGTCGTTCATGTCGCCTGTTTTGCCATTTTCAAGTAATTGTAGACTTAGTTTTATAGAGGCAATTGGTGTTTTTAATTCGTGCGAAACGGTGGCAATGAAATTCGTTTTAGCAAAATCCAATTCTTTAAAAAGCGTAATATTTCGCAGAATAATTACATCACCAATATTAATTTCTTTTTCTTCGCCAGTTGGCGTTATGGTTATGTTGTGAATCTCTTTTTCGAAATAACTCTCTTTTCCGTGAGCAAAAATTTTGAGAGGCTGTTTTTTTGGAGTTTCACCTTCTTTCAGAATCAAAGAACGAATCAAATCATTAGAAACTGCCAATTCAGAAGCGGTTTTTCCAATAATATCTTCGGATTTTAGACCAATAATTTTCAATGCTTCATCATTTACAAACAAAACAATTCCTTCGTTATCCAAACCAATAATAGGATCATTCATATTATTGATGAGGGTTTCCAGCCGTTTCTTTTCAAAAAGAAGTTTGTAAACATTGCTGTCATGATATTCTTCAAGCTTTTGCGCCATGGTATTGAATGATTTCGCAAGATCTCCAAATTCGCTATGACTCGTAAAATGAACACGTTCGGAATAGTTTTTATTGGCAATTTCCTTAATACTCTGAGTTAACTCTCTAATAGGATTCGCAATATTATTAGGCAGATTAACCAATAAATTAAAAGCAATCAGAAAGCATAAAGTTCCCACAATGGCAATCGACAAATTAGCTGTTTCAGCCGAATGTTTAGCGATATCGCTTTTCTGTTTTATGGCGTCCAGATTCAGCTTCATAATCGCAAAAATATCATGACGAATCTGAGCTTTTACAGATTCATCAGCATTGTTTTTTGCTAAAAGAGCAAAACTAGCTTTTAGTTTTTCGGTAGCTTGTTTTTCGCCCGGTTCTGTAATATTTTGAGTCTGCTTTTCGAGATTTTCCTCAAAACTCTGAATTGTTTCTTTTGAATCGGACTTTATTCCGTCTAAAGCAAAAATCATATTTCTGGAATATTCCAGTGTATTATAATTGGATTTCAGAATATTCTCGGTGTCCTGCTTAATCAGAAAAACCGAATAAGCACTCACTAACGAGAGAATGATGATCATTAAAAATAACAATCCTACACCCAGATTCAATTTGGTTTTAATTCTCATGATGTTTATTTAAAAACAAGTTTTTTTTATTTGAACCATTAAGATATTAAGGAAATTAAGCTTTTGAACTTAATGAAACTTACAAAGAGAAAATTAAGTATAGCCTTTATTTTCTTAATATCTTAATGGTTAGAAAAATTACGACAGTATTACAAGATCAACATTAGATAAAGACAATTTGTTTAGCAAACGCCTAAAAATTGTTGTAGACAAAATTACTTTAAACAAATTAAAATGCGGTTTTCCGATGCACACAGTTGTAATTTGTTTTTCTTCTACCGTTGTTAAAATAGCATCTGTAATATTTGAATTTTCCAATTTAATAACCTCTGCACCTAATTGCACTGCGAGTTTAAAGTTATTAATTAAATGTCTTTGTTTATCAAGTGCAATCCTATTACTGCTTTCTTGTGGCGTTTCTACATACAAAACATACCAAGAACCGTTGTAATAACTCGCCAATCTAGCTGCTTTTCTAATAATGATTTTAGCAGTTTTCTCATTACTGCTTATACATGCCAAAAGCTTTTCATGCCGTAAAGCATGCAGATTAGGAACTTCATTTTCAACTTTTCGAACCACCTGACTCGCTACTTCTTTCAAAGCCAATTCCCGAAGTTGTAAAATCTGTTCCGATTTAAAAAAGTTCGTTAAAGCCGTCTGAATTTTATCTGGAGTATAAATTTTTCCTTCTTTCAAGCGCGCAATTAAATCTTCAGATGTCAAATCGATATTCACGACTTCATCTGCCAATCGCAAAACATTATCAGGGATGCGTTCCTGAACATCAATATTGGTAATTCGTTTTACATCTTCATTTAAACTTTCAATATGCTGAATATTAACCGCCGAAATCACATTAATTCCCGCTTCCAGAATCTCTAAAACATCCTGCCAGCGTTTTTCGTTTTTGCTTCCTTCAACGTTCGTATGCGCCAATTCATCAACAATAACTACTTCTGGACGAAGATTTATTATAGCCTGAACGTCGAGTTCTTCCAGTTCTTTTCCTTTATAGAAAATGGTCCGCCTCGGAATTATAGGCAAACCTGCTAATAATTCATGCGTTTCCTTCCGCATGTGCGTTTCGATGTAGCCGATTTTCACATCGATTCCGTTTTTCAATAACGAATGCGCTTCCTGAAGCATACGAAAAGTTTTGCCCACACCGGCGCTCATCCCAATGTAGATTTTAAACTTCCCCTTTCGTGATTTCTGGATTAAATCGAGAAAGTGCTGTGCGTTATTATTTTCGTTTTCCATAATTTTTGCTTTAAGCAATAAGCTTTAGGCTTTAGGCAGTATAACTCTAAAAAGCTTACTGCTTAAAGCCTATAGCCTAAAGCTAGAAAGAAATCGCCAGCGAAGTCGTTACAAACGTATTCGTGTCCGTTAGGAGATTGTCTTTATTGGTGAAGATTTCGTCTTTACTCGAAAGATTTCTTGCTTCAATTCTAAACATAACATTATCAGTAACTAAGTAATCAAAGTTAGCTGAAAATCCGTAAGTTTTAAAACCGTTTGGCGTTTCAGTTGCGATAATTACACCTTTTTCATCACTATAATATTCACCTCGTACGGCAAGCTGAATCTTGTCAACTGGTTTATATTGCAGAATCAAAACAGGCGAAAACCAAGTATCGTATTTGTTACTATTTTTAGCCGATTGCTGAGATCCAATATCAAAACCAGCCGTAATATTTGTCTTTTCCGTTACCTTAAATTGTCCATAAAAGTTGTTGAAATAACGCCACTTTTTGTCAATATCCGGCTGTTCATTTCCAACATAAGTACTCCAGTTCAAAATAACTCGGTCAGATGGTTTGTACGTAATCTGAGTTCCAAAAGCCGGAGTTTGATTGCCTTTTACTTTCTCAATTCTTTGCCAGCCATTTAAGTACATACCCGCCAAATACCATTTTCCAGATTCAGATGTATAACCAATTTTAACTCCCGTTTCATAATAAGGAGAATTCTCAGCCATAATACTTCTTGTTAAAGTCTGGCAGTCTTTTCCGATTGCACTTTCAAATCCAATATGCGAAGGCATGATTCCCGCATCAACCCATAAATTATGGTTTTTCGAAATCTTTACACCAACATTTGCTTCGTAGATATTTTTCAGCAAACCTTGTTCTGCCGACATGTTATACTCGGCATAAGTTCCAGCCATCAAGGCAAAATTCCCTCGAATATTTTCCTTCGAATAATTCACTTTCGCCATTCCCAAATTCAGGTTTACCTCGTTGCTTTTATTATAACTGTAAAAAAAGTTTGGCCGAGCATGATTTTCAGGTTTCCCGAAATCATAACTGTAATAAGCGTCTACATATCCTGAAAATGTTAGCGGACTTTTAGATTCTTCTTGTGCTTGTAAATTGCTATAACCAAAAGCGATTAAAGCTGTAAGTATTATTTTTTTCATTTTTGTGGTATTCTATTATTTATTAGTAGATTTTTTAGGAGCTAATCCCGCTATCCGTTTCAATCTTTTCCTGGCTAAAGAAGCCAGAAAAAGGATTTCCACTACTATCGGGGCTAGGGCATTTGGGGTAAAAAGGCGTTTTTGTATTATAATATTTTCATATCCTAACAGGTTTCCAAAACCTGTTAGGTATTATTGTAAGTTTAGTTTTTCGATTCCAATTCTCGCCACAGTTTGTCATTTCGACGTAAGGAGAAATCTTAGCAAGTAGCTCCGCAAAGAATGTCAATCTGTGTCGATCTTGCAACGAAGATTTCTCCTTACGTCGAAATGACAAGAATGCGCATAGAAAAACTTAGAATATCAGTATCTTAGAACCTTAGCATCTTAGAGCTTTAGCGAAGCTGATCCAGCGCCACATTCAATTCCAAAACATTAACCGTTTCTGGACCAACAACAGCAGTATTAATTTTAGATTCCACCAAAGCTTTTACTTTAGCTTCGTCCAGTTTTCTTTCTTTAGCAATTCGTTTCACCTGAATCAAAGCCCCTTGGGGAGAAATATTCGGATCTAAACCACTTCCAGAAGCCGTAACCATATCAGCAGGAATATCAGATTTTTTCAAGTACGGATGAACCAATAAAAGCGTATCAATTCTTTTTTGAACCAAAGCTAGATATTCAGCGTTGCTTGGACCTTTGTTGCTTCCGGCACTTCCCGCTGCGTTATAATCAACAGCCGAAGGTCTTCCCCAGAAATAATTCGACTTATCGAACTTTTGTCCAATTTTTTGGTAACCAACCACTTTTCCGTTAACCGAAATAGTTTCTCCTTTTCCTTGGTTTGGAGCAATTTGTGCGATTCCGTAAATCGCAAGAGGATAAATAACTGCGAACAAGATTAATGTAGCGACAGTAAGTTTTATTATAGAAAATAGATTTTTCATTTTTTTTGAGATTCTAAGGGACTAAGTTGCTAAGGTTCTAAGTTTTTTTTCAGAAGCTTAGCAAATCGAAGTCATGTTTTTAATTAGAGTTTTTAAAGATTCCTGTATTTGCGATTCTAAGAGAAAACCTTAGTTCCTTAGAATCTTAGCATCTCAGTAACTTTTTTCAGGTTCTAAGGAGCTAAGATTCTAAGGGACTAAGAAAAAAACTTAGCGCCTTAGCATCTCAGAACCTTAGCAACTTTTTTTACATAAATAAGACAACTAACAAATCAATTACCTTAATTCCGATAAAAGGAACAATCAAGCCACCTAAACCATAAATCAAAAGATTTCTTTTAAGGATGGCACTTGCTCCAATTGGTCGATAATCAACACCTTTCAGCGCAAGCGGAATCAATATCGGAATGATAATCGCGTTGAAAATTACAGCCGATAAAATCGCACTTTCGGGACTATGCAAATGCATGATATTTAAACCTTGAAGCGCAGGAATCGCAGTAATAAAAAGAGCAGGAACAATAGCAAAATATTTCGCAACGTCATTTGCAATAGAAAAAGTAGTTAAAGTACCTCGAGTCATTAAAAGCTGTTTTCCAATTTCAACAATCTCGATTAGTTTCGTTGGGTCATTGTCAAGATCGACCATGTTTCCTGCTTCTTTTGCTGCTTGAGTTCCGCTGTTCATGGCAACTCCAACATTCGCCTGAGCAAGGGCAGGAGCATCATTTGTTCCGTCACCCATCATGGCTACTAGTCGTCCTTCGGCTTGTTCTTTTCTGATGTAATTCATTTTATCCTCAGGCTTAGCCTCGGCAATAAAATCATCAACACCAGCAGCTTCGGCAATAAATTTAGCTGTAAGCGGGTTATCTCCCGTAACCATAACCGTTTTGATTCCCATTCTGCGCAAGCGCTCAAAACGTTCTTTCATTCCGGTTTTTATAATATCCTGAAGTTCGATAACACCTTGAACTTCATTGTTTTTGATTACGACTAATGGAGTTCCTCCGTTAGACGAAATAGAAATTACTTGCTGTGCTGTATCTTCAGGGAAAGAATTCCCGGCTTGCTGTGCAATGCTTTTTGCGGCGTCTTGTGCACCTTTTCTAATGTTGGTTCCGTCTTTTAATACTACTCCAGAAGTTCTGGTTTCGGCAGTAAATTTTATTGTGTGTGAAATATCTGAGGTAGTTTGTAAAAAGCTTGCTTTAACTTCATTTTTTACATCGATCATCTCACTCAACTCCAAGATACTTTTTCCTTCCGGGGTATCATCTGCAAGGGAACTCAAAACAGCCGATTTTACAAAGTCATCAAAAGAAATTCCTTTTGTTGGATAAAAATTGGTCGCTTTTCTGTTTCCAATAGTAATGGTTCCGGTTTTATCCAAAAGCAAAACATCAATATCTCCAGCAGTTTCAACCGCTTTCCCCGATTTTGTAATTACGTTAGCTCGTAAAGCTCTGTCCATTCCCGCAATACCAATCGCAGAAAGTAAACCTCCAATTGTAGTTGGAATTAAACAGACAAACAAAGCAATAAAAGCCGCGATCGTGATGGGTGCGTTTGCATAGTCGGCAAACGGTTTTAGCGTAACGCACACAATCACGAAAATTAAAGTAAATGCGGCTAATAAAATGGTTAAGGCAATTTCGTTTGGTGTTTTCTGACGGCTCGCACCTTCAACCAAAGCAATCATTTTATCCAAAAAGCTTTCGCCTGGTTCAGAAGTTACTTTCACTTTGATTTTGTCAGATAATACTTTTGTTCCTCCGGTTACAGATGATTTATCTCCGCCTGCTTCCCGAATTACAGGAGCACTTTCTCCGGTAATGGCACTTTCGTCAATGGTAGCCAGACCTTCGATAATCTCACCATCGGCAGCAATTAAATCACCGGCTTCGCAAACGAAAATATCGTCTTTTTTTAATGCCGAAGAACTAATGTTTTTAATTTCTCCGTTAGGTAAAATTTGTTTTGCAGGAGTTTCTTCTCGTGTTTTTCTTAAACTGTCTGCTTGTGCTTTTCCTCTTGCTTCGGCAATAGCTTCGGCGAAATTGGCAAATAAAAGCGTTGCCAGTAAAATTAAAAACACAATTAGGTTATAAGTAAAACTTCCCTGATCGTTTGCACCCATTAATATCGAAACGCAGACAGCAAACATAATGGCTGTTCCAATTTCTACGGTAAACATTACCGGATTTTTGATCATCATTTTTGGATTAAGCTTCACAAAAGACTGCACTAAGGCTTCTTTTACTTGTTTACTTTCAAACAATGATGTGGATTTATTAGTTGTCATTTTTATATTATTTTGTTTAACTGATTTTTTTAAACACATAGAGACATAGATTTTAACTTTCCGAAAAAGGCGTTTCACTTGCATACATTCACATAGCTATGTGTTAGAACTAGTTTCTTTTGATTTTCTTTTTTAGATAAAGAAAAGACTATGTTTCTATGTGTTTAAGATATTTTCAGCATTGAAAAATAGTTATTAATTTAAAGTAAAGAATTCTGCCAATGGACCTAAAGCCAGCGCTGGGAAGAATGATAAAGCAGCGATAATTGCGATTACGGCAAAAGTCATAATTCCGAAAATTGAGGTGTCGGTTTTTAAAGTTCCTGCACTCTCTGGAATGTATTTTTTACCTGCCAGTAAACCTGCAATTGCCAATGGACCAATGATTGGAATAAAACGGCTTAACAGCAATACAATTCCTGTAGTGATGTTCCAAAACGGATTATTATCTCCCAGACCTTCAAAACCAGAACCATTGTTGGCAGCACTTGAGGTATATTCGTATAACATTTCTGAGAATCCGTGATTACCAGGATTGTTTAACCAGCCTGTTGCGTTGCCGTTAAACCAATAACCCATTGCAGTATCATGCGCAGCAAAATAAGAGGCTAAAGCAGTTCCGGCTAATATTAATAAAGGGTGAAGAATCGCGATAAAAGCAGCAATTTTAACCTCCCGCGCTTCGATTTTCTTCCCTAAAAATTCGGGAGTTCGGCCAACCATTAATCCGGAGATAAATACAGCCAGAATAATGAAAACATAGTAGTTCAAAATACCAACACCACATCCGCCGTAAAAGGCATTTACCATCATAGATAATAATTGCATAGCACCAGAAATAGGCATAGAACTATCGTGCATACTGTTTACAGAACCTGTAGAAATTACCGTTGTAGCAATACTCCAAAAACCTGAAATTGCCGGACCAAACCGAACTTCTTTTCCTTCCATCGCTCCGGTTGCTTGTGCAATTCCCATTTTTTCGATAGCAGGATTTCCATTGATTTCACTCATAACTGTTGGAACAACCAAGAGTAAGAAACCAACCGTCATAACTCCAAAAATAATATTCGCTAATTTTCTTTTGTTTAGGAAAAACCCAAGCGCAAAAATCATCGCAAACGGAATAATCATTTGCGCCCAAAGCTCAACTCCATTCGTAAAATAAGTTGGGTTTTCTAATGGATGCGCTGAGTTGGCTCCAAAAAATCCACCACCATTTGTACCAATATGTTTAATTGCAATAAATGCTGCAGCTGGTCCGTGCGAAACTTCTACATGATCACCTTGAAGCGTTGTAATAGCATCTTTACCTTCAAATGTCATTGGAGTACCGCTAAATACTAGTGCTACAGCTACAATTGCTGAAAGTGGTAATAAAATACGAGTACAGCTTTTGATGAAATAATTATAAAAATTGCCCAGTTTTTGTGTAGTTCTTTCTTTCATTGCTGTAAAAATCATAGCGGCAGCAGCCATTCCGATACCAGCAGAAACAAATTGAAGGAACATCAAGACGATTTGTGAAAGGTAAGAAACCCCGCTTTCGCCTGAATAATGCTGTAAGTTACAATTGACTAAAAATGAAATGGCAGTATTAAATGCCAAATCTGGCGTCATAGAAGGGTTATTATCTGGATTAAGAGGTAAAGATCCCTGAAACAATAAGACAAAAAAGCAAAGAAAGAACCAAACCATATTAATGCTTAAAAGTGCTTTTAAGTGTTGTTTCCAGTTCATTTCTTCAGCCGAATTGATACTGCTGATTTTAAAAATAAATTTTTCAATTGGATTGAAAATCGGGTCAAGAAGTGTTTTGTCTCCCAAATACACTTTAGCAATATATTTTCCTAAAGGGATCGCTAAAACAATGGTTAGGATAAAAATACCAATGACGCCAAGTAACTCTGTGTTCATATTATTTAATTTTAGATTGTTGATTTTAGATTTTAGAGTTCTTTGAAAGAATCTTAAATTCTAAAATTCTTTTTTTAAAATTTTTCGGGTTTGATTAGTACATAAACCAAGTACACGAAAACGGCGATTGAAATGATAAATAGTGCAGTCATGATTTAGATTTTTTCAAAAAATTCAACTGACAGAAAACAAATTGCAAACAGTAAAACTGCTAAAGCAAGAAGAAGGATTGTGACCATGATTTTTATTTTAGATTTTTGAGTTCAGATTTCAGATTATGTTGAAGCGATTAAACGATTAAACACCAGAAGCATTAACCTGCTTGATATATTCCGCTTTAAGCGTTTGAGGAAAAAGATGAGAAATATTGCAGTGGCGCATTTCCATAAAAGAAGAAACCGAAAAAACATACACATTAGAAATGGCATTTTTAGTTTCGATGCTTCCGGTTATGAATAAACGTTCGGCAAGAGCCAGACATTTCTTAGCTCTTACTATATTTCCAGAAATAATAGATTTTTTGGTTATCTCAGCAAACCGTTCGGCTTGTTTGTAGATTGAGGTTACTTGATTTTTCATTTGGAATGAATTTTTAATGTTCTTCCTCCTTATGCCAAAATATGTTCCGAAAAAGTTGAGTCACAGCTAAAGTGCTGTCAATAAAAGGGATGTAGTTTTGTGCCAAAAAATAGGCATAAAAAAAGCTTATCATTTTGATAAGCTTTTCTCGTTTTGATATGTTGTTATTGTCAAGCTCCAGAGGAGCGAAATATTTATAGAAATGATGAATCCACATTTATCAGAGCCCCAGAGGGGTGACATATTTTTTTATATTGCATAGGTGTCGCTCCGCTGGAGCTTTTTCTCATTGGCAATAAAATAATCTATAAATATGATGCTTCTCCGAAGCTTTGAGAATTGTAATTGATATTGTTATTGAATTTGATATTCTTCCAGTTTTCTATACAAAGTCGCAATACCAATTTCTAATAATCGAGCCGTTTCTGCTTTATTCCCTTTAGTATAATTTAGAACCTTTTGTATATGCAGTTTTTCAACACTCTGCATGGAGAAAGCCGACATAGGTTTTGAATTATTTTCAGCTTGATGTTGCATTTCGTATGGCAGAACATCCGAAGTTAAAGTATCGCCATTACTCAAAATAACCGATCTTTCGATGATATTTTTAAGTTCGCGGATATTTCCTGGCCACGAATAATTTTCTAATTTCTGCAGAAAATCATCAGAGATATTTAAAGCTTTTTTATTCGTTTTTTCAGAAAATTGCTTCACGTAATAATTAGCCAAAAGCGGAATATCTTTAATTCTTTCTCGCAAAGAAGGCAATTTGATTTCGAAAATATTTAAACGGAAATACAAATCAGAACGGAAACGATGTTCGTCGCTTTCGGTTTTTAAATCTCGGTTTGTAGCGGCAATTAATCTGAAATTTGATTTTTTAGGAGTCGTGTCACCAACCGGAATATATTCGCTGGTTTCTAAAACACGCAATAACTTGGCTTGAAGATCAATTGGCATTTCACCAATTTCATCCAAAAATAAAGTTCCGCCATTGGCTTCCTCGATAAAACCTTTTTTATCTTTTACAGCTCCGGTAAAAGCTCCTTGTTTATGACCGAAAAGTTCGCTTTCTAAAATTTCTTTACCGAAAGTGCTGCAATTCAACGCCACAAAAGATTTTCCTGCACGATTGCTGTTTTCGTGAATTGCCTGTGCAAAAACCTCTTTTCCGGTTCCCGTTTCGCCCATAAGTAAAACAGTCGAATCGGTTTTGGCTACTTTTTGTGCAAGATCAATGACTTGTTCTATTCCTTTCGATTTTCCAATAATGGTATTGAAAGAATATTTATCATTAATGCGTTTTTCTAATTGCTGAACTTTTTTCTGTAAATGTACTTTTTCGACCGCTTTATAAAGCAGCGGAATAATTTTATCATTATCATCGCCTTTTACAATATAGTCGAAAGCACCATTTTTCATTGCCTGAACGCCGTCTGGAATATTTCCAAAAGCAGTCAGTAGAATAACTTCTGTAAGCGGAAAGCTTCCTTTTATATTCTGAAGAAAATCAACGCCGTTTCCGTCGGGAAGTTTTACGTCGCACAAAACGACATCAATTTCGGTTTGTTCCAATTTTTTGAAACCTGACTTTAAATCTTTTGCTTCAAAAACTTCAAATCCTTCTGATTTTATAATACGCGCCAACAGACTTCTTAGTTTTTCTTCGTCGTCTATAATTAAAATTTTGTGTGTCATTTTGCAGATAAGCTAAAACCGAATTGGTGTTTTGATGTACAAATTTAGGTTTAAAATCTGTTCTCTTTTTTGATTCAGAACAAATTATTTTTAAGGACAGAATCAGTTTTAAAATATTTTTTCAAAAAGAAATGTACTTTTAGATCGTAAAAGAACCACTAAAATTTATGTCAAAACGAATTCTACTTATAATCGCTGCCACAATCTTCGGAAGCTTTAATGGCTTTTCAAACGGAATTATTCAAAAAGATTCTTCAAAACCGAAAACTATTTCATTCAAAATAAAACTGAAATCGGCTGATAAGGTAAAAATTGCCGTTTCTCCTTTAAAATACAACAAACATTTTGCGTATAGTTTTACGCTTGATGATGGCTACAGATCGGCTTATTTAACCGCTTTTCCATTATTGAATGGAGGAAAAATCAGTAATCCATCCATTAACGAATGGAAAATTGATCAAGGTGGAGACGGAACAGTTTCAGAAGGACTTTTTTATTCGGACGGAATGGGAAATAAAATTCCGTTTAAATTGGCATTAGCGATCAATGGAGGTTCAATTCGTGATTTGCCTGAAAATCGCGGACATCTTTCTTGGTCAGAAATTAAAGAAATGTACAATGCTGGTTGGGATATTTTGAATCATGGTTTTCATCATGCCACAAAACATGGAACGAATTATTTAACAGAAGTAACCGAAAATACAACTTCGATTAAGCAAAATCTTGATTTTACAATGTCTCATTTTGTAGTTCCTGGCGGAGAAGGTGATGAGAAATATTATTTGGAATACGAAAAAGAAGCTTTGGTCAATGGAAATTTATCTGTTGCTTCTTATTATGGTGTTGGTCCAGTTTTTAAAGTAGATTCAAAAGTAGATTTAGATAAAATGATTTCTGCCCGAACTTTTGTTCAGAGTTCAAAAGACACAACAAGTTTTAAAACAATGGATAAATATTTAAAAACGATAGATTCTATTGTAAAACAAAAAGATCCAGTTTGGTTTAACGAATTCACACACGGAACGGGAAATACAAATCTGTGGAATCTAAGTATGCGTTTTCCTGATTTCAAATACTATATGACAACGCTTGCCAATAAATACGGATTAAAAGGAAATGATTCGATCTGGATGGCACCGTGGCAGGAAGTTTACGAATACATCTGGTTAAGAGACCGAATAAAAGTCGATTTCCAGCAGAAAAATAAAGAAGTAATAGTAACAATTCTGCGTCCAGAAATTCCAGAAACTTTTAGAAATCGAGATATTTCATTAAACATAGAAACTCCATCAAAATTTGAAATCGAATCAAGCAAAGATTTGAAAATAAAAGACGATGGCAAAACAACTCACAAACAGATTTTCATTCAATTAAAATAAAAAAAAATAATAGCCACAGATTAAAAAGATTATTTGGATTTTTAATTTTAGCGAAAGAAAAAAAATCATTTTAATCCTTTTAATCTGTGGCAAAAAAATAATTAGTGAAAATTTGTGGAATTTGTGGCAAAAAAACTAATCAATTTCCTTTTCGTTATCCTTTATAAAAGTGTCAATATTCATTAAAAGAGGATCAATAACAATACGATGAGGTTTGTTTTTGAATTTAATTTTTCCTCCAACTATATTGTTTTTGATTGGAAATGTGTAGCGAAATAACTTTCCGTTTTCATCATAAATTCCAATATCAATTGTTTTGTCATTGTCAATTTGCTTTCGAACTCCCGTAGCATTTTCAATATATTTTTCAGAATCAGCTTTAAAGGAGATTTCATATAAATTATTCTTTTTCACACTTTCAACTTTAGAAATCTTAGAAGAATAAGTAATAATCTTTTTAAACATTTCATCCAGTTTTGAATAGAGTTTAGAATCTGTAACCAAATAAATCTCTTTCAATAAATCTTCAGAATCTGGAATTGGATTAGGATATTTGTAATGATTCAAGAAATTTTTCAAAGCCAGATTTACTTTTTCTTCACCAATTAAAACTCGAAACTGATGCATCACCAGCATTCCTTTATCATAAGGTAAATGCGGAGTTTCATAATTTGTTTTATATAAAGGAGTTTCGGGCTCATAACTTCGACTGCTCAAATACAAATCCAAATGAATTTTTAAAGTTTCTAAGGCTTTTTCCAAACCATGTTCTTTTTCATACAACATCAATTCGGTGTATTGCGCCAGCGTTTCGGTCAAAATCCAGCTTCCTTCTTTTTGTTGGGGACTGATTTGCGAATTTCCCCACCATTCATGCGACAATTCATGAGCTGTCAATTGATTGATGATATCTTCTTTATCGTGATTATTCAAGTTACTGTAGAATCCAAAATTCTCTTTCATAAAAACTGTGGACGGATACGAAGTCGCCGCAAATCCATCCGCGAAAGCAGAAACCTCGGCATAACGAATTGTTTTATATGGGTATTTGCCAAAATTGTTTTGACAATAATCTAAAGTATTTTTTACATCTTGAATTAGTTTGGCAACGTTTCTCGAATGTCTTTTATCATAAAAAACTTCAATAGAGATGCCTTTGTAATTTGTTTTTTGAATTTGATATTCAGCAGAAGAAAAAGCAAAGCGAAACGGAATCTTTCCATTAGATTTATAGTGAAAATAATTTCGGCCGTCTTTTTTCCAATTTCCAATTAAATCCCCAACGCCAATTGCTGTTTGATTTTTAGAAGTCGAAACCACAGCATCATAATCAATAAAATCGTTTGTTGTTTTCGATTTATCCTCAAGTTTTTTAAGCGGAGTCTGTGGTTTTAAATGCCTTTTTGCTCTCTCTTTTTTACTGCTGATTTCATTCGATTCTTGATAACCAAAACATGGAAAATAACGGCTTATTCGCATAAACGAACCATTTTCAATGATAGAATTAAACGCAGTATGACCTTTAAACGGCGACCACGAAGATTTAAAAGAAAAACTCATTTTTATTTTCTGATGAGGTTCTAAAGGTTTTTCTAATCGATACCAATAATGCTGAAATTCAGAAACATCATCTAGATTTTTTGCATTCTCAATTTCAACAGAAGTCAGTTTCGAATTTCGATCTATATATAGGAGTAAACTATCAATAGGTTTTTCAGTATTATTCACCAATTCATAAGTGCCTTTTACATCATAACGATTTTCTTCTGGGAACAAATCGACATTACTTTTTACAGAAACTATCGTTGGCTGTAAAAGATTTGTATATTTTTTAAATTGCTTTTCGTATTGCTCGCTCCAATTGTTAACGTCATCTTTGGTCAAATACGGATATTCAATATTAGTTTTATAAAAAAGATAAGTTCCAAAAGCGATGAAAAGAATACTTCCAAAAGCAAAAGTTGTTTTTTGAATAGTATTAAATGAATTTCTACGAAAGGTTTTTACAATTGAAGCGTTTCTTTTCCATAAAATTCCTGTCAAAGTAAGAAGCATTAAAGCCAATCCAAAATTGTAAAGCATTGAAATATGAAACGGAAAAGTATAACTTCCGAAACCATTCAAATCAAAATATTCTCTTTTAAAAGAATCTCCGAATCGAAATAACGGATGCGAAATTCCTAACTGTTCTCCAATTCCAGTACAAAATAAGAGAACAAAAAATGCCGAAATTCCCAACCCTAAATATTTGTTTTTGATGAAAGTCTGAATTGCGATCACTAGAATAGAAATCAAAAACAATGGAAATCCGATATAATAAAACATCGAAAAGTAAAGTCCAGCTTCAATCGGTGCATTTGCATGTATGATTTGAAAAGCAATTCCAATAAAAATGCTAATTCCAATCAAGATCAATGGAATTATAAAAAGCGCTGTCAGTTTCGAAAGCAAAACTATAAATTGAGAATACGGCGCTGTATTTTCAAGCATTTCAAATCTCGAATTTTCACTTCGATTCAATAATTCACTGCTATAAAAAAGAGTAACCAGAATTAATATGAAAGGCAAACGATCCATTATGGTTGAAATCATCAAAGCTGTATCGGTAATTTTTTCTGCCAATCTGATTCCGCCGTCAATTTCATCTGAAATCTCAATCATTAATAATCCCGAAAACAGAAGAACAATCAGTAAAAATGGAATTCCTTTTAAAACCAAATAAATATCCATTTTCAAATTGCTTGTAAAAACAGCCCAATTGTGTTTTGAAGTTTTAAATTGCTGTTTCGGAATTACAGCAGAAAATATTTGTGTCTCTTTTTTACTGATTTTAACTGATTTTATCTTTTTAGTTTTTGTTTTTCGAAATGAAAACAATTTATACGAAACAAAAATTAGAAGAAAAGAAACACAAGTCCACAGGATTCGATTGAATAAAAAGTTTCCTGAAAGCGTAAGTAGTTGTGTGTTTTTTTCTATCGATGTCCAATATCTCGTTTGTTCCAAAAAAGCGGCCAACCCAAACGGATCTATTTTTGTTGCCAAAGACATTGCTTTCGCGGAAGACGGAGAAGCATTTGCAAATAAAGGCGAATTAGAAAAAATAGAACCCGCTATATATAATATGTAGATGAATAAGCCGCCAACATAAACAAAAAGTTTACTTCTTGTAAGCCAAGCCATCGTTGCAAGAATTGAAAGGCACAAAAGAATATTAGGAATTACAATTACAAAATAAGGCCAAACGTAATTTAGGATTTCAAAAGGACCAATTTCGCTTTTAGGAATCCATGACATTTGATGTCCGATAATCATTCCTATAATAAACATTCCAAATGAAGAAACGGAAATTATAAAGGCTGTGATAAATTTACTTCCCAAAAAATAAAACTTAGAAATAGGAGTAGAGAAGATTATTGAATCAAATTTGGTTTCATATTCTTTTAAGAAATGCTGTGCAACTTGAAGCGTGGTAGAGAAAATTGTCATTAGCGAAATCAAACCAATCGCATATGTAAGCACATATGGGCTATTTTTGTAAGCACCCGAAAAAGAAAAGTTCGCAAAAGCACTCACAAAAAAGCCTAGAATAAGATAAATAATAAATGTGGCATAAAATGTCCAGCTTCTGGTATTGTTATGCCATTCAAATTGAATTAATTTCGAAAGCATAACGTTATTTTTTAAGTTGATTTTGAGCTAAAACACTAAAATAAACATCGCTTAAATCTGGCGAGATCAATTCGAAACCGGAATCTGGGCGTTGATGGGAGAAAACGTGAATATTGATTTTCCCTGAATTTAAGTTGGACGAAATGATGTTAAATTTCGATTGATATTCTTTCAGTTCTGTTTTCTGAACCGCTTTCATCCAAATTTTATCTTTCAAAGAATCGATTGCTTCATTTGGTTTTCCTTCCAAAATCAATTTTCCGTTGGAGATAATTGCCATTTTTGGACATAAATCGCGAACATCTTCTACAATATGAGTCGATAGAACTACAATAATGCTTTCGCCAATTTCACTCAAAAGATTATTGAAACGGTTTCTTTCCTCAGGATCAAGTCCAGCAGTGGGTTCATCCACAATAATAATCTTCGGATTTCCCAATAAAGCCTGAGCAATTCCAAAACGCTGACGCATTCCACCCGAAAAAGAATGTACGGCTTTGTCTTTGTGTTGTAGTAAATTAGTTTGTTCCAGCAAATACAAAATTTGATCGTGACGTTCTTTTTTATTGACAATTCCCTTCAAAATTGCCAGATGATCCAATAAACGATAAGCAGAAATCTTTGGATAAACGCCAAATTCCTGCGGAAGATATCCAAGATTCTCCCTAATAAACATTGAGTTTTCGAGAATATTGATTCCGTTAAACTCGATAATTCCCGAAGTAGGTTCCTGCAAAGCAGCAATGGTTCGCATTAAAGTCGATTTTCCTGCGCCATTCGGACCCAATAAACCAAACATACCGTTTGAAATTTCAAGCGATAAATGGTCAATCGCCTGCGTGCCGTTCTCATACGTTTTGCTTAGATTTTTGATTGATAAACTGTTCATTTTTTGATTGATTTAGATGATTGAATTAAACTATGATTTGAAAAATTTAGGCAATAGAACGCCTGTCGGCTTCAAAAACCGATTTATTAAGAGTGAAATAAAATTTTAAAAAAAAAAGCTATTCTGCCACGTATTCTAAAATATCGCCAGGCTGGCAATCCAATATTTTACAAATAGCTTCGAGAGTATCAAACCGAATTCCTTTTGCTTTTCCAGTTTTTAGAATCGATAAATTGGCAGGCGTAATATCTAGTTTTTCTGCCAACTCTTTACTCTGCATCTTGCGTTTAGCAAGCATTACATCAACATTTACAATTATTGGCATAGCTATATAAATAAGTCTTGTTCGTTTTGAAGGTTTAAACCTTGTTTAAAAATGGCAGCTAAAAAATAAGCAAAAGCGCCGAGCATTCCGTGCAATATGATAAAAAGAGCGACTTCATTATCTAGAGGAACAAAGAAGAACGCAAAAAATATCACGATGCTCGGAATTAATAGATTTGATATATAAAAACGTTTTAAGTGTACAACTCCATTTTGAGTGAATAATTTTGGCTGAAAGAAAACCTTAAAGACATTACTGCTCAATAAAAAGAAAAGTCCGTACAAACTGAGCGGTGCTAAAAAATCAAAAAGAATATAGGGCAAATTGTAATCTCCAAGCATTAAAGGATGAGAAGTAAAAGGATAACAAACCTGAAAATACTTTCCGTTGTCCTTAAAAGTCAAGAATAATCCTGTTATCAGTGTAAAAACAGAATATGCAGCCAAAAAGAAATAAACCACAGCCAAAAAACGGGTAAAATAAAATAATATTCTGGATACAATATGAGTTGTCTTCATATATTGAAAAGTTTGATTGATATTGCAAATGTATAATTAATTATTGTAAAACAATAATTAATTATTAAAAACTGTACTTTTAGAAAGCTTTAGAAATATTATAAATCTATTAACATTAGAAAATAAAAGGCATCCATATAAATGAGTTAATTTTGTAGACTAGCATTTTTTTATATGAAAAACCCAATTTCAGTCTCATTATTAGACCTCGCTATTATCACTCAGGATAGCAATGCCACAGAAACATTTCAAAAAACAAAAGACATAGCGCAATTAGCAGACAATTTAGGATACAAGCGATTTTGGCTTGCAGAACATCACAATATGGCACACGTTGCAAGTACAGCAACAGTGGTTTTAATTGGTTATGTAGCAAGTCAAACCAAAAATATTCGTGTAGGTTCTGGCGGAATTATGCTTCCAAATCATTCTCCTTTAGTAGTTGCCGAACAATTTGGAACTCTGGAAACGCTTTATCCAAACCGAATCGATTTAGGTTTAGGAAGAGCACCGGGAACAGATCAGCCAACTGCCGAAGCAATTCGTAAAGATTTTTTCGAACAAGCACAGCGTTTTCCACAAAACGTAAGCAAACTTCAAGAGTATTTTTCAAGTGAAAATGAAACAGGAAAAGTTCGTGCATTTCCAGCCGAAGGCTTAAAAGTGCCAATTTGGATTTTAGGATCAAGTATGGATAGCGCAGCTTTGGCAGCAGCTTACGGATTGCCTTATGCTTTTGCCGGACATTTTGCTCCAAAACTAATGATTCAGGCATTTGAATTTTATAGAGAAAACTTCCAACCTTCAGAGTATTTAGACAAACCAAAAACAATGGCTTGCGTGAATATCATTGCAGCAGACACAAACGAAGAAGCAGAATTATTGTCTACAAGTTTGTATCAAATGTTCCTCAACCTAATTAGAAACGACCGCAAAGGTTTACAACCACCGGTTCCATCATTAGACGATATCATGAACGAAGCAGAACGTTTCCATGTCAATCAAATGACAGCCGGAACCTTCACAGGAAACAAAGAGCAATTAAAAACCGATTTGAAAAAATTCATCGACTACGCCAGAATAGACGAACTAATGGTAACAAGTCCAATCTTCGATCATCAGGCAAAATTAAAAAGCATCCAGATCACAAAAGAAGCAATCGACAGCCTAAACGAAAGTATACATATATAAGTATACTATATATAAGAGTAGATTTCATTCTCATAACCCGACAGTTTTTGAAAATCTGTCGGTTTTTTTTTTGTGTATACATATATAAGTATGGTATTATGATTTTCAGGA